>JBILHL010000055.1:0-15736 GCA_044350515.1 Crocinitomicaceae bacterium
GGCATCATCTTTCTTCATATTTGGTGTTTAAATTACTAAAAAGTTATTTCCGAAATTTTTTTGAGCTTTTAAGGGCTCAAAAATTTCAGAATAACTTTCAGCTTTACACACTTTATGGGAGGCTACCAAAAAAGCGAACACCCTTTCGAATATTCGCTTTCCTCATACCTACTGTAGAATCATTTTTTGATAATAAACTCTGTTCTACGATTAAGTTGGTGTTCTTTTTCTGAGCAAGGAGATTCTGTTTCACCCTCACATGCACAACGATTTGTCAATTTTGATTCTCCGTAACCATTTCCATATATTCGCTGAGGCGTTTTGATGCGTTTTTGAATATAATCAATACATGTTTGAGCACGTAATTGGGATAATGAATCATTGTAATGAATTGAACCTCGACAATCTGTGTAAGATGCCAATTCAATCTCTAAATTCGGAAATTTGTTCATAATTTTCACTATCTGATTCAATTCAATTGCTGCCTCTTTTGTGATATCAACTTTATCGAAAACATAATAAATTGGTTTCAATTCCATGATTTTTCCAATTGCCTCATTTTGATTAAGGATGTCTTTTGGGTCAACATTTTTAGTGGTGTCTTGAATGATGGCATCTACAACTTCTGTAACTATTACTGTTGCAATATCTTTTTGAACCAAGATAATATCAGCCACAATTTTCGCTTCTAAGCCAAAAGAACTTGTTTTTGTTTGTCCTTCTGAAAACTGATTTTTTCTACCTTTTAAAACATAGTTTCTATCATTTTCAACTTCAAAACTAAAAGCGCCTGTTGCATCAGATGTCAATGAATCTAATCCTTTTCCAGTTGAATCTTGCAATACAACGAACGTTTCACCAATAAATTCACCTTGCGTATTCATCGTAATCCCTATGATTTGTTTGTCTAAAATTGCATTTTCCATCAACGAAAAAGAATAGATATCTGTACTTCCTTTTCCATTGAAACGATTGGAAGATAAGAACCCTGATTTCGTTGTTGGGTTAACAATATATGCAAAATCATTTTCCGCTGTATTGAACGGACTTCTAATGTTTTTTGCAACTCCAAATTGATCATTCATTTTGTAAGCAGTCAAAATATCCAAACCACCTAAACCAAAATGTCCGTTAGAAGCAAAGAATAATTGGTCATTGCTTTCTTCAAAAAACGCAAACATTTCATCACTTTCCGTGTTGATTCTTTCACCTAAATTCACAGGTGTTGTCCAATCGTTTGTTGCGTTTAAAGTTGAGACATATAAATCTGTTCCTCCAAAACCACCAGGCATATCACTTGTGAAATACATCGTTTTTCCATCAGCTGACAAATGAGGTTGACCGTTTGAATACTCCGAATTATTGTATTTGAAAGCTACTGGTTTCGACCATTTTCCATTTTCAAACGTGGAAGTAAAAATCTGTAATTCAACAATTTTATCTTTCGATTTATCTTTTTGATTGTTTGTTGTAAAAGCCATTTTCGTTCCGTCAGCATTGAAACTTGCAGGACCATCGTGCATTTTACTATTTAGTTTTTTGTCTAAATACTTAATGTCTGTAAATTGACTGTTTTCAACTTTCGCTTGGTATATTACTGAATAAGGCAATCCTGTCCAATTGTCCGTTCGTTTTACCAATTTCACTGGTTCTTTCGTTGAGGTGAACACAATCCCATCTTTGTAAAAAGCAGTTCCATAATCTTGTGAATCGCTATTCATTTCTAAGCTTTTGACTTTATACTTTTTTGTATCAGTTGAAAGTTTTTGGTAGTCAGGGCTGTTTGCAACATAGCTTTTTGCTCTCAAATCTGTTGGTGCTACTGAAACAAATTTATTCATCCAAAGAGCATAATCATCATCGCGACTTGCGCTTTTTAGAACCATTGCATAATTGAAATAATCTTCAGTAATCACAGCACTTTGATCGTTCACAAGATACGAATAACCAACCTCAGCATCTTTGAAATTTCCCATTTTAGCGTGACTTTCAGCTAATCTTCTTCGGGCTTGAACGCTCAAGGTTTTTGAACTATTGTAAGCAGCAACTGCCTCGTCATAGTTATAAAGGAAATAATGTTTATCGCCTTTTTTTTCTTTGCTTGTAATCTCTTGCGAGAAAGCGGTGGTTGTTCCTAAAAATAAGGCGCAACCGATTAATATATTTTTCATTTGTTTGGGTTTAGGTTAAATTAAAAGTAGCGAGGAGAATGAATTTGTTTTTTTCCTTTGAATACAAAATCGTATCGTAATACAACTTCGTGGCTACCTTGATTGTACTTGTTTGAACGTAAACCATATGACCAATCGTAAGAATATCCAAGGTGAAATTGATCAGTGATATCAAAGCCAATAAGCGCTCCAAAAGCATCTCCTGTTCTATACATTGCTCCTAAAAGGAAACGTTGATGGATGATAAATGAACCTGTAACATCCGCTTGAACGGGGGCATTTGCTGTAACTTTTACCAATGTCGTTGGTTTAAAAGCCACATTTGGTGTCAAGTTAAAAACTGCTCCTGCGATTAAGAAATAATGGCGTTGCGACTTACCAATTAAGGTTGTTCCATTTACTGAATTAATTGTTGCATATTGATTTTGAACTAAGTTCGGTGTAGAAACACCAACATAAAAACGTTCTCTTGAATAATAAGCACCGAAACCAAAATTTGGTGTAACTCGATTCGATAAATTGTTCTGAAAAGCGGGGTCATTTTGTTGGTCTAAACCCAAACTATTCAAATCAGCTTGGAGAATATTCACACCTCCACTTAAACCTAAAGACAATTTAGATTTTCTATTCAATTGCATAATGTAAGCGAATTGTCCAGCTATAGAAGTGTTGTTTATTGGTCCGATTTTGTCATTCACAGCTGTCAATCCTAAACCAATGTGCTTGCTACCGATTGGTGCATGTAAAGTTAAGGTTTGAGTAGTTGGAGCATCCTTAAATCCAACCCACTGCGAACGGTGCAAGGCAGTGATTGACAAGGCATCTCTACTTCCTGCATAAGCAGGATTGATAGAGAGTGTGTTATACATGTAATGGGTGTACATTGGATCTTGTTGAGCGCTAGCAGTTAATGCCAATCCGCCAAGAAACAAAGTGCTGATTATATTTTTTAGTGTTTTCATTGTGTTATTTTTAATGTTTTGAATACTGAGCTTATTTGTTTAAGTAAATCGTTCCTTTGATTACATCAGAACCATTACCCAAATCAAGAATATAGAAGTACGTTCCAACTGGTAGCACATCATTTCCAACATTCAAAGCAGCAGTTGATTTTCCGTCCCAATTGTTTGTGTATGGAGCAGCTTCAAAAACTTTTGTTCCCCAACGATTGAATACTGTTATTTCATTTGTTGGGTATCCTGAAATTCCACGAATTACAAACAAGTCGTTGATTCCGTCACCGTTTGGCGAGAAACCATCTGGAATATGAAAATCAATTGGCGATAAAACAACTGTTGAAGTATTATTTGCTGTTTCTAAATCAGGTTCTGTTGCACTTACAATTGCTGTGTTTGTATAGGTTCCACCTGTAACTACAGCAACCGTAATTGTCATTGTTTCAGAAGCACCACTTGCTAAATTTCCAATGGTCCAAATTCCAGTTGTTGAGTTAAACGTTCCAGTTGAAATGGTAGAAGAAACATAAGAGAATCCACTTTGTAGTGTTTCGTCAACGCTAACGTTTGTTGCAGTTTGCGTGCTATTATTTGTAACAACAATCGTAAATTGAACTGTTGTACCAACTGAAGGAACTAAAGAAGAACTCGTTTTAACAACTCCTAAGTCAAGGCTACACGTATTTACTACAAGTGTAATTGCATTGGAAGTATCTGTTAAATTACAAGTTCCAGTAACGATTACGTTATAGTTTGTTGAAGCATCAGCTGTTGTAGCATTTGTTTTTGTAAGCGTTGAAGTTGTTGCTCCAGCAATGTTTACATTTCCATTTCTCCATTGGTAATTCAATCCTGTACCAGTTGCAATAACTGTGAACGTTACATCATCACCTACACAAATCGTTTGATTCGTTGCTTGAGTTGAAATTGTTGGTGCAGCAGTTAATGATAGAGAAACGTTAGTTGAAGTTACAGCTGGCGCACACGTTCCAGAAACAATTACGTTGTAGTTTGTTGCTACATCTGCAGCACTTACGTTGTTGATTGTTAAAGAAGCATTCGTTTCACCAACGATATTTACTAAACCTTTTCTCCATTGGTAAGTTAAACCAGCTCCAGCAGAAACAACTGTAAAAGTTACGTTGTCACCGGGACAAACCGTTTGATTTGTTGCTTGTGTTACAATACTTGGCGCAGCGATTAAAGTTAAAGAAGCAAGGTTGGAAGTATCATTTGGCGCGCAAGCACCGATAACGATTACATTATAATTTGTTGCTTCGTCAGCAACTGTTACATTGTTAAGCGTCAAAGTTGAAGTAGTTTCACCTGTGATATTAACGATTCCTTTTCTCCATTGGTAATTCAAACCTGAACCACTTGAAATTACTGAAAATATTGCATCATCCCCGGCGCAAAGTAATACGTTTGTAGGTTGGGTTGTGATAATTGGTGCAGTAGTCAATGTTAAAGAAACGTTGTTTGAGGTATCAGCAGGTAAAAAATCACCAGTAATAATTACGTTATAGTTTAAAGCTGCATCTAAAGCTGAAACCGGATTGATGGTTAATGTATTTGTGTTAGCTCCTGAAATTGAACCGCCATTTACTAAATTCACATTTCCTTTTCTCCATTGATAATTCAAACCAATTCCTGTAGCTGTAACTGAAAAACTCGCTGAGCTTCCGATACACGCTGTTTGATTCATTGGTTCAGTCATTGTAAAAGGTGCACAAGAAGTTGGTATATTTACAGTGATTGAATACGTATTGAATTCACCAACACCTGTTAATGCGCGACCGTTCAAGGTTACGTTTGTAAACAAGTTGATTGCACCTTGCGCTAAAATTGTCCCACAAAAAACAGAATTGTCAAGAATATTAACAGCGCCATCAATTTTCCAATAAACGTTTTTAGCTTGTGCGCCATTGATAAGAATCACTTTAGAATCTACACTCGTTGCAAAAGCACCATTTACTTTAATGACGAAAACTGCATCTGCATTTCCCATTGCATTCAAGTAAAGTGAATCGGTAAAAGTTACTGCACCATTCATCCAATAAGTATGTGGTGTAAGTGTTAAATTATTTCCAAACTGAGCAGGATAAAGTAATTGAATATCGTGCGGAAGTAAATTCATATTATTGTAAGCATTTGTGAAATCTGTTCCACATTGAGAAGTAACACCATCCGGAATTGGGTGAATTGCCCCAGTAATAAATAAAGGATTGAATCCTGTTGTTAAACCACTATTTGTCCCAATATCTCCATTTGCGTAAGTTGGACCTGCATTTGTCAAGGCACCAATTCCTGTAAATAATGAAAAACATTCAGTTGTTCCTAAAGCTGGATTTGCCGGACCAGTTAAAGTAGGACTTCCACATCCAACAGGCGTGTAGGCAAAAAGATTGGTAACCGAAATGGCACCATTGATTGAAAGTGCATGACCTTCTAAGGTATCGCCATCACTCATAGTAATGGCTGCATTATTTGCAATCACAGTTCCACGCATTGTGGTTCCAGATGCCATACTCACTAAGCCTTCAACCACCCAATAAACGTTACAAGCTTTTGCTCCGTTAAGTAATTTCACTTTCGCATTTGCACTAGCAGAAAAAGCTCCACCTATTTTAAAGATAAAAACAGCGTTCGAGTTTCCTTGTGCGTCTAAGTTTAAAGTTAAACTCAAAACCGTAGGAGCGGGAGATGAATAAACACCTGGAGTTAAAGTAATGCCATTTCCTAAAAGCGTTCCTGGGAACAAAGTTGGAATCGTTGCACTTAAATCGCCATATGCTGTTAGTAAATCAGCCCCAGCAGCTGCACTTGCTCCGTTTTGATCGTTCATTACGCCATCAACGTTTCCGAAATTTGTACTTGAACCAACATTGGAACCAACGTGACCAGTCAAATGGGTTGTTCCAGTGTTTGTGATTGCCCCGACAGTTGTAAATAGGACAAAGTTTTTTGCTGATCCGAGATTGATAACTTGACCGTAGTTGACTCCCGGTAAAGCAAACAATGTGACGAAGGTCAGCAGAGTAAAAAGTAATTTATTTTTCATGTTGAAATTTTTGATTAGATGAAGATTTCACCATCACAAAGGTTCATCAAGTGGCTTTGAATTTAATTACACCAATTTTTGAATAAGTTGTATAATTCTAAAATCCAAGTTTTTGAAACTAAATGAACGTGACATAAACTTGATAAAAATCATGTGTTTCTCTCTCTGTTATCAGCAAGGGTTATTCTAAAAAAACAACCAATTAGTTCTAAACCAATTAATTGCCAAATAATCCAACAGACAATAATTTTTGTAATCAAACTTTGTAACTTAGCCCAACTAAAAAGACACGGAAGTTATGGCCAATTTAAAAAAAGAAGAATGGAATGAAAGCTACAATCGTCACGAAAACTTTATTCTTTTCCCAAAGGAAGAAGTAGTTAAGTTTCTTAACCGATTTGTTAGAAAAAAAATTGGGATTAACTCTTTTAGTGATCAGTTAAAACTTTCTGATAATGCAAAAGCGCTTGATTTAGGTTGTGGAATTGGACGACAAACTATTTTATTGAAAGAATTTGGTTTCGATGCTTATGGCGTTGATATTTCTGAGGTTGCAATTGAAAAGGCGAAAGCTTTATCTAAAACATTCGGTTATAATTTGGATGCTAACTTTGTAAGAGTTGAAAAAATAGCTTTACCATTTGAAGATAACTTTTTTGACATTGCTATTTGTGATTCAGTATTGGATAGTATGGAATTTTCATTTGCAAAAAACTACCTCAACGAACTTAACAGAACTGTTAAAAATCTTTTGTACCTCAACTTAATTGCTTCTGATTCTACTGATTCAAGTGGCGCAGAAGATCTTTTAGTCGAATCTAAACATGAACAAGGTACGATTCAAAGTTTTTACGATGAAAATAGAATTAGAACTTTAATCAATGAAACAAATTTCGAAATTATCCAACTCAATAAAAATTCCGTTGAGAACTTGCTCAATAACAGTTACAGCGTAAGATTTAACGTTGTTTTACAAAAGAAAAGCATAAATAATCAATAATTAGATGCGTGAAAAAATATCCGTTGTGGCGAGTGAATTTAATCGGCGATTAAATTAATGGCTGCAAAAGCAATGTAGCTAACCATTAGCAATCAATCTAACAACTATGAAAAGACTAGGAAGGTTTGAAATTGAGTCAATCGAGCAGTTTTTACACATTGACCTCAAAACCTTAAAGGTAGGTCTTAACGATCTTCAAGATTACATCGTAAAAATTAATGAAAATAACGAAATTGTCTACGTTATTGATAAAGTGTGTGATCATGCAGGTGGAAAACTAATGTTGAAAAAAGGCACAGCTGTTTGTCCGATGCACAATTGGCACTTAAATTTAGACACCCTTAAATACAACGATTCACTTGCGAAAAAAGTTGAAACATCCTATTCAATTGATGATTCTGGACAATTAATAATCAATGCTGAAAATCGAAGTTTAAAGAATCCATTTCGTCCAAACCATAAAGGGAAGTTAACTATTCGTTGGATAAATCACGCAACCGTTTATATTGAATGTAATGGCTTGACTTTACTGACAGACCCTTGGCTTTTTGGACCTGCATTTTTAACGGGTTGGTGGTTGTACGACCCCTCTCCTATTGACGCAATTGAACTGTTAAAAAAGGTAGATTACGTATACATTTCACACAATCATCCTGATCATTTACATGCAGAAACACTCTCCATTTTAAGTAAAGAAACTGCCATTCTTACACCGAACTTTCATTCTGGTTCAGCAGAGAATTTTTTAAGAAAGTTAGGTTTCAATAACATCATTCCTTGTGATTTCCTTGACATTATTGAGTTGGGTGAAAATTTTCAAATTAGCATTTTAAAATCTGGAGATTTTAGAGATGATTCAGGGATTTATGTTTGTGCAAATGGAAATGAATTGCTTTTAACTGTTGATTCGAATTATTTAAATCACCATGTTTTACCAACAAATATTGATTTATTGATGACTTCATTTGCAGGAGGAGCAAGTGGTTTTCCGCTGTGTTATGAAAATTACTCGGAGGAAGAAAAAGCGCAAGTTGTTAGAAGAAATCGAAATTCAATCAAATCGAATGTGATTAATTACATGAAAGAAACTTCTCCAAGGTATTATATGCCTTATGCGGGAATGTTTGCTGAATATTCTGAACGAGATAGTTATGTGAAAGAAAGAAATGCTAAAAATACTTTTGAAGAATACATTCAAATAGCTCTTCATCACAACGTTGAAGCTTTGCGACCTGAGTCAAATAAAAGGGTACAATTTGAAAATGGTGAAATTGAAATAGTTCAAATTCCAAACGTTGATTATTTACAAAAAGAAATTGCTTCACATTACATTTCTAATTTAAAACTCGATTATCCTTTTAACCCAGCTGTAATAATAGCCTATTTGAAAAATTCAAACTACAAGAAAAAACAAATTTTACAACTCATTCCAACAGATGACAATTTCAATAATTTGGCGGGAGAAATCATTTACGCAGATTTTTATGAAGGGCAATTTAAGAAGATAAACGAAAAAGAACTCATACAAGAAAAGCAAGGCTACAATGTAATGCAAATGAAGATTCGAGCAGAAATTATTATGTGTGTTGTAAGCAATTTTTTACCTTGGGAAGATCTTTCAATTGGTTTTCAGATGCGTGTTAAACGTTTTCCAAATGAATACGAAATCGATTTTTGGTATCATTTTACCAATATTTACATAGCAAAAGAGAATTTCCGATATTCCACCTATTGTGGTGCATGTTCTATCATCAACCAAAATCCGATCTGGATCAACCCAAATGTGAAGGAATTGGTAAATGCTAAAAAGTTAAGTTAGCTTAAAACTCAACTCGCCAAAACATCCAACACGTGTAACAATTCTGCGTTAATTTCTTGATGGTGTTTGGTTGCTTTATCAAAGGACGTTTTAGAAATCGATTGATTCACAATTCCAATCATCAAATTACTTTCTTTGTTGACAAGCGCTTCCACAGCGGCAAGACCCAAACGACTTGCCAAAACTCGATCCATGCATGAAGGACTACCTCCGCGTTGAATATGCCCCAAAGTTGCCACTCGCATATCGTAATGAGGGCATTTTTCCTTTACTTGTTTTGAAATTTCATAAGCGCCACCTGCCTCATCTCCTTCTGCAACAACAACAATCATCGAGGACTTTTCGCGCTTCCAATCTTTGTTTAAAGTAGCAATCAAAGCATCAACATCCGTCACCGTTTCGGGAATAAGAATCCCTTCAGCACCTCCTGCAATTCCACTTCGAAGCGCAATCAAACCAGCATCGCGTCCCATTACTTCTACAAAAAACAAGCGGTTGTGAGAATCTGCTGTGTCTCTAATTTTATCAATCGCCTCCATTGCTGTATTGATGGCTGTGTCATAGCCGATACAAAAATCCGTTCCGTATAAATCATTGTCAATCGTGCATGGAATTCCAACTATTTTCAAGTCAAATTCGCTCGAAATAATAGATGCACCTTTGAACGTACCGTCACCTCCTAAAACAATCAAACCATCGATATCGTTTTTTTGCAAGTTTTCAAAAGCAATTTTTCTGAATTCAGGATGCATAAAACGCTCACTTCTAGCTGATTTCAAAATCGTTCCACCTCTTTGAATGATGTTACTTACATCGACAGAAGTTAATTCTTTGATTTCATTATCAATCAAACCATCATAGCCGCGGTAAATACCAAAAACACGACGATTATGATAAATTCCAGCACGGACAATCGCTCGAATAGCAGCGTTCATTCCTGGAGAATCTCCACCCGAGGTCAAAATTGCAATATTTTTCATAACTCTATATTAGATGATCAAATTTAAGGTTTAATTAGGGCTCGCATAACCATTGTGAGCTTCAAAATCCTTCATTTAACAGTTAAAAGCACTTTTTTATTTATTTTTACTGAATAATAAAACCTTCTAAAATTTTTCAGAATGAAAAAAATAGCTTTCTTAAGTCTGTTAATTATCAGCATTTTAAGTTCTTGTGCCAAAGAAAATGCTTCCGACGTTAACCAAGATAAAATTTACACCGACTACGAAGTCTTTTACAATCAAAATACAGACAAAACGTGGGTTGTAGCCAAATTCCGTTTTGGAGGACCAACTGGAACTATTCTAGAATTAGATTCCACTTCTTATGTCACTTTTAATGGCGATACTTTAGCTTACAATCCGCTTTATACCGGACATTTTAAGGAGTACGCAGGGAGGATTACAGCAGGCTCGTTTAAATATGAAAATGTTAATGGTCAAATCTTTGTCAATAGCATTCCTGCTGTGGACGTTTTGGCTTTTGCTTCCGATTTTGATACGTTGAAAAAAACACAAGCACAAACAATAACTTGGGTTGGTACTCCTCTTGGATCGAATGAAACTGTTGGTGTCTTAATTGGAAATGGTGCATGGGGACAAGCTGCTTTAGCACTTCAAGACTTAGACGGAGCAACAAATTTAGTTTTAGGAATTCCTCAAATGACGTCTTTATCTATTGGTAATTCTACAGTTTATATGGATCGTCAACATGAACTAGACGTTTTTGAAGGAACATCCAAAGGAGGTAAAATACGTGCGAGATACAGAGCATTGAACAAAGTGGTGCAAGTGGTAAATTAATCCATCCATCGCTTATTTTTTCAGTTTTAAATAACAACTCAATATGATTAAAAAAATCATCGTTTCGTTTTTTATAGGATTTACATTTTCAAATGTTTTTTATGCTCAAAATCTTATAAAGCCTTCACAATCAGAAATTTCAAACCTACCAGAATGGGTTAAAAAGATGTATTCTGAAAATCCTTCCATTTTTGAAGTAGATGAATTATACAAAAACTATTTCCAAACACATCCATTTGTAAAAAGCTATCACACACAATATTACAAACGTTGGCGAAGAAAATTCTTGAATTACACAGACGCTAATGGTTTTATCCAATATCCTTCTGTTGAACAATTGAAGGCAGAAGAAAAAGCTTATCGATTAAAACAAAACAACCAAAAATCTTCTAATTGGACAATTGTCGGACCAATAACAAATTACCAAGAAGGTGGCGCTCAAGGTTCAGGTCAAACCAATGTTTACAGTTTTGATCAATGTGAAGCACAACCTTCAATCCTCTTTTGTGGAACTGAGCCTGGTGAAGTCTATAAGAGTGTTGATGAAGGTTTAAATTGGAGTTTAGTGTCAAAAAATGAAAATTTTGGAAGTGGTGTAACAGCTGTTGAAGTGCATTTTTCTAATCCTAATATTGTTTTTGCAGGAGGAAATAATGGAATTTTTCGCTCCATAGATGGCGGACAAAATTGGTCGAATGTACTGCCTAATTCCAATTTTGGGGTAAATGAAATTCTGATTAATCCCCTCAATGAGCAACTCGTTTTAGCTTGTACTGACAAAGGAACATTTCGATCAATTGACGGCGGAACAACTTGGTCTATGCTTTTTTCGAATAAGTCGTATGACATAAAAGCAAACACAGCAGATGCTTCTAATTTATACCTTGTTAGAAATAATCCAACTACAATTTCAGCTGAATTTTTGAAATCAATAGATTTTGGGGCAACGTGGACAGTTCAATCTACTGGTTGGTATTCGTCAACGGATCCTGCAAGAAACGACGGAGGGGCGCGTTTGGCTGTTACTCTTGCTGACCCAAATAGAGTTTATGCGTATCTAATCGGTGAATCAAAAGCAGATGATTTTGGGTATATCGGAGTTTATAAAAGTGAAGATGGTGGTTCAAGTTGGTCGCTTCCAAGTGGTCAAGTGGGTGGACCCTATTCCCCTGAACACAAAAACCTAGCAATTGGTTGGCCAGAATGGACCTATCACCAGGGATTTTACAACTGTGCTTTAATGGCTTCATCTTCTAATCCAAATGAAATTTTAGTTGGTGGATTGAATTTATATCGTTCGTTAGATGGAGGACAAACATTCTCTTCTGTTTCTGGATATGTTGGTGGACCTTTAAGCTTACACGTTGACATGCAGGATTTTAGAGTAATTGGAAACAAAACTTGGATTACTACAGATGGAGGTGTTTACAGTTCTACTGATTTTTTCACAAGTAATTATGAATTTAAAATGTCAGGTGTTCATGGGTCTGATTATTGGGGTTTTGGTAGCGGCTGGAATGAAGATATTTTGGTTGGAGGATTGTATCACAATGGAAATTTAGCGCATTTTGATAATTATGGACAAGGAAACTTTTTAGAATTAGGTGGTGGAGAAGCACCAACAGGTTATGTGAATCCAGGACAAAATAGAAAAACGTATTTCTCTGATATTGCAGGAAAAATAATTCCAGTTAACCTCAATGATCCGATTGCGAATGCACCTTTTGGAATGGCACCGAATGAAAGTTATTATGCCGCAGAATCAAGTGAAATGGAGTTTCATCCGAATTGTTATTCTATCGCTTACATCGGAAAAGACAATTCCATTTGGAAAACTACTGACGGTGGCGCGTCCTTTAACCTTCTTTTTACTTTTGGAAATGCTACCAATTCACAAGTGAAGTACATTGAAGTTTGTTCAAGCAATCCGAATGTAATTTACTTAAGTCAGCAACCTGCCTCTGGTTCAAATGGAAAGATTTGGAAAACTTCAGACGGTGGTAATTCCTGGGTAGAATTAAACAAACCAAGTGGAAATAGTCGCAGAATTTTGTTGGCACATAATCCGTTAAACGAAAATCACCTTTGGATAGCTTATCCTGATGGTGCAAATGGATTCAAAATTTTCAAAACGGTGAATTCAGGTCAATCTTGGGAAAATTGGACTTCCTCTGTTTTTCTTAATGAATCGATTCAAACCATTGCCCCTATCGCTGGAACGAATGGTGGAATTTATATTGCTACTGACAAGGCTGTTTATTACCGAAATAATTCAACTCAGTTTCAAATAGACAACACTGGTTTACCTTTATTTACGAGTGGAAATATTCTAAAACCATTTTACCGCGATGGAAAAATCAGATTAGCAACTTACGGCAAGGGAATTTGGGAAAGTGCATTAACTGAACAACCAAGTTTTCCGATTGCGAGAGCGATGGTTGATAAATTAAACCAAGAAGTAGTGTGTGAAATTGACTCTTTTTATTTTGAAGATTATTCTTTTTTAAATCACACAAATGCATCATGGAATTGGACATTCCCAACTGGAAATCCAAGTACTTCGAACCAAAGAAATCCAGTAGTTTTATTCAATCAAAGTGGAACGCATACAGCCATTCTCCAAATAACAGATGGCAATGGAAATACAGCCAGTGATACAATTGAGGTTGAATTGAATTTCTTTAGTTTGCCTACCGCTATTCAAGAAGGATTTGAAGGTCAGTTTTTACCAAATGGTTGGAGTGTAAATAACCCAAACAATGACGCACAATGGTCGGTTTCATCAACAGTTGGCGGATTTGGAAATTCAAGTAAATCTGCCCTTTTTGATAATTACAATCATGATTCTCAAGGTAATTCCGATGATTTAATACTGAATTTTTCTTCAAGTTCTATTTCAACAAATCCCAACTTAAAATTTGATGTTGCTTATGCACGTTGGGGAAGTGTAAACAGCGATACTTTGGAAGTTCTTGCATCAACCGATTGTGGTGAAAGCTATCAATCGCTTTATCTAAAAGGCGGAACAGATTTGTCCACTTCTCCAGATTTTCAAGATTTCTTTGTTCCTAGTGCATCACAGTGGCGCACAGATTCCATTGATTTAACTGCTTTCGCTAATGAAACCAACCTCCAAATTGTATTCAGAAATATAGGTAGATATGGTAATGTATTATACTTAGACAATGTAAATATTGGAAATTTTGTAAATCTGAATGAATCAAAATTTACAACTCCTTCAATTTTCCCAAATCCAGTTATAGCTGGAAATGAACTGACTATTCAATTAGATGGCGAATTCTCTTACTGTTTATTTGATGCTAAAGGTGCAAAAATTCAAATACAAAATGCGAAAGACAAACTTCAAATCGTTGTGCCGAATCAATTATCAAGTGGAATTTATTTGGTACAAATTCAGACAACAAACCGAATTTGGAACCAACGGGTTAGTATTTTAAAATAACTCAAATCATATTTTACATCACTTTCATAATCGAGATTAGTGTAATAACTAGAGAAATCAGCCTTGAAACAGCCTTGAGTTATTAAATTAACCAATCATAAAAAAGACCGATATCACTACCGGTCTTTTATTCTTTTCTGCAGATACAGATTTAATTCACGATTAATCTCTAATAATCTGAATAGTTTCAATTGTATCCCCTTGACGAATAGCATCAATCACATCTAAACCTTCAGTCACAATACCAAAACAAGTATGTACTCTATCTAAATGAGCTGTGTTTCTTCTTGAGTGACAAACAAAAAACTGTGAACCACCTGTGTTTTTTCCAGCATGTGCCATTGATAGCACACCTCTATCGTGAAATTGATTTTCTCCAGTTAACTCACAATCGATTTTATAACCTGGTCCACCAGTTCCTGGCATACCGCTTGCACCGTCACGTGTGTTTGGACATCCGCCTTGAATCACGAAATCAGGAATAACACGGTGAAATTTCAAACCATCATAATAACCTGATTCAGCAAGTTTTACAAAGTTTGCAACTGTATTCGGAGCGTCTTTGTCGTAAAAATTTACGTGCATTTCTCCTTTACTTGTTTTGATAATACCTTTCATTTCAAATTTTTCACGAAATTAATTCTAGTTTTTTATACTCAAACATAGAGTTTTAAACAATTACATAGTTACATGTATGTTGAAAACTAAGTTAATAACGATTTAACATTGAACTTAAGATAGCAAATCTTGTTGAGTAATTTTGTAATTAGACCAATTATTAAAACGATATAGATGTTTAGCACATTCATAAAAAAGAAACTTGGCGATAATCAAGTCGCGAATGTTTTCATCAATGCTATATTTGATAGTGTTGACCAAGGATTTAAGGAAGTTGCTTCTATCATAAATGAAGATCCCGCATTTGTTAGTTGTCCAAGTATTACTGAAAAACACAACGGTGAATTTAGTTTAATTGTGATTGTTGGGAATTTATCTTTTTTAGAAAGTACATTTGAAGCTGATCAAGCAGCACGAGTAGAAAATTTAATCTTCGAAAAATTGGCAAAAATGTACGAAATGGATATTAATGCTTTCAAAAACTTAATTCGCGATTATCAAAGTTTCATTACACGTGTTAATCACCCTTCTAAAAACTGGATTTACGGCATGTCAAAAGCTGTTTTTCATAAATATAAATTGAATGATTTTCAAGATGAATATTTTAGAAGAATGCAAGCACCAAATCCACTTTTCTTAAAAAGAATGGATGAAGTGATGAGTAACTTTATCTGGAACTGGGACGCTTTCTTTAAAAAATACAGAATATAACACCTTACTTTGACTAGTCCTAAATAAACGATACAGATTATTAAAGACTAAATTAACTAATTATATCCCAGTAATCACGTGATTACTGGGATATTTGTTTTTATAGGTTTTTATTTTGATTTCATTTTGCTGATG
>JBILHL010000079.1:0-4402 GCA_044350515.1 Crocinitomicaceae bacterium
ACCCATTTTTTTGAGCCATAAAAGTCATTCATATTATTCAGTTTCAAGCAGCCGCGCCCCTATAAGAAACACTGCAGACTATAGCCCGTTTGGGATACAGCTCGATGGAAGGACGATTTTTTACGCTCCACCAGCACCACCGAGTGTGACGGTGGTTTACCAACATAAATTTGACGACAACCCGAGCACGCACCCATACACCACTGCTCCAAACCAACTTAATACGAAATTGACGAACGTGAGTTGGACAAATTCTCAAAGTTCTTGGACAAATTTCGCAGGGTTCACAGGAAAGGCGATTGCCACCAATTCTGCAACGCCCGACACCACCAGACTTTACTTGAACTTAACGGTGAACAGTGGTTTTATGTTGGATGTTAAAAGTTACAGTTTTTACCACCGCTCCAGCACAACGGGCTACACGAATTACCAACTTTTAGTAAACGGAATCTTTGTAGGTTCGGGAAGTATTTTTGTCTCAAGTGGCTCAACCCTTCAAAGTACAGGCACCATCAACGTTGCCAACGCAATTGCAGGATTGACAGGTTCTGTGACCGTTACGCTTAAACTTTTTGGTGGCTCAAACGGAAATAATGCGACGTTCCGTTTGGATGATTTCACGCTGAATGGATACACACAGGAGGTGCAGATTTATGCGGAGAATTATCGTCGAGGTTTTAACGGTATGGAGAAAGATGATGAAGTGAAAGGTGGTGGGAACTCTTATGATTTTGGGTCAAGGATATATGATAGTAGAGTTGCAAGGTTTTTGAGTTTGGATCCTCGTTTAAATGACTTTCCATTTATGTCTCCTTATTGTTTTGCAGCAAATAATCCAATTAGAAACGTTGATATTAATGGTGAAGGACCAGGTGATAGAATTAAAGCTGCATTAAAATTCTTAGGAACTCCATACAAACAGGAGTATGAATATGAAGGGAAAACGAGAACTTATCTTAGAACAGGTAGTGATGAAAAAGGATTAGAAAAAATGGATTGTTCAGAATTAGTTTGTCGTGTCTTAGCTGCTGATATGCTTACAAATGGCGTAAAATCCATGGCAACTACTAATTTGATTAAGTATTTTGACGATAACGCTGATACATGGGAAAAATCAGAAACTCCACAATCAGGTGATGTTTTACTATGGAATGGACACACTGGAATAGTTGAAAGTTATGATGCTGAAAATAAAAAAGTATTTGTTATTCACGCAACAAGTTATATATCAAATAAAAAGAACGTGCATTCTGTCGTACAAGAATCATATTCATTGTCTTATTATGAAAAAAAGGGAGCATTTTTTTATAGACCCAAAAAAGAACAAGACAATAATATTTATGAAAGTAAAAAGGAAATAGGAGAAATTAGTATAAAAGGAAATTCGGGAAATTTACCTAAATTGAAAACTAATACTATTTCCAATATTTCGAGTAAAAATGGTGAAGTTAAAATAAATGAAAATGATGATAAAACTGAAAAAAAATAACAAGCAAAATAAATTAATGATTTTAGTTTCATTTTGTTTCATTAGTAATTACTTTCATAGTCAAACTAAATTAGTTAATGAAAAGTGTTACATAAATATTAAGGGGTTCGAGTGTAACTGGTCATCCAATAATTTAACTATTGCCAAAAACGATTCTATTTACATCAAGAAAAAGATAAATAAATTATTTTATGACTCGCTCCAAAACATTTTAATATTTAAAACAATTGAAAATAAACTATTCTACATTAATTTTAATCAGAATCCCTTTAAACCATTGGTTTTTTCTTTGCCAAAAAACTCTATGTTAGTCAATTCAATGAAGTTAAAAAATAGGTATTTTGTTTATCTAAAAAAAAATTCTCAGTATTCTATATATGAAATATCAGAAGAACCTGAAATCTTAGAGGTTGTTCAAGGAACACTCAAAAATTTTGAATTTGTTTTTTTAGATGAAAAATAACTTTGCTACTCCCACGACAAACTTAAAATAAGACCTTCGATGTATCTAAAAAAACAAACTTTTTCAATCCTAAAATAACCACTTTTTTGAATCTTCAAAAACAGACATATTTTTCAGTTTCAAGCAGCCGCGCCCCTACAAGAAACACTGCAGACTATAGCCCGTTTGGGGTACAGCTCGATGGAAGGACGCTATCTTACGTTCCTCCTGCACCAGCACCGCCGAGTGTGACTGTTGTTTACCAACATAAATTTGACGACAACCCGAGCACGCACCCTTATACCACTGCTCCAAACCAACTTAATACGAAGTTGACAAACGTGAGTTGGACAAACTCGCAAAGCTCATGGACAAATTTTGCAGGGTTCACAGGAAAAGCAATTGCCACCAATTCTGCAACGCCTGACACCACCAGACTTTATTTGAACCTGACAGTGAACAGCGGTTTTATGATGGATGTTAAAAGCTACAGTTTTTACCACCGCTCCAGCACAACAGGCTACACGAATTACCAACTTTTGGTGAATGGTGTGTTGGTTGGTTCTGGAAGTATTTTTGTCTCAAGCGGATCAACGCTCCAAAGCTCAGGAACCATCAACGTTGCGAACGCAATTGCAGGTTTGACAGGTTCTGTAACCGTTACCCTGAAACTTTTTGGTGGCTCAAACGGCAACAATGCAACGTTCCGTCTCGATGATTTCACGCTGAATGGATATACGCAAGAGGTGCAGGTTTATGCGGAGAGTTATCGCCGAGGCTTTAACGGAATGGAAAAAGATGAAGAAGTGAAAGGTGGTGGGAATAGTTACGATTTTGGAGCTAGGATTTATGATGCGAGGGTTGGGCGATGGTTGACCATTGATCCGTTGTCTGGGAAATATCCATCATATACACCTTATTCTTTTTGTAACAACAATGGAATTATATATATAGACCCCGATGGGAAAGATATAGTTTATTTTGATTCTAAAGGAAATGAAGAATCGAGAGTTGTATCAAATACCGTTTTTAAAACTTTTGTAGCCGTAGAAGTAAAAAGCATTTTTGAATCAAATTCATTTAAAGGCACTAGCGTTAAATATTATGCTGAAGCAAAAATGCCAAATCGGATTATTTTCTATTCAAAATATGAAAAATCTCAAAAAAGAGACTATAATAAATTTGACTATGATATTGCAGCCCAAACTTTTATCTTTAATAGTCAGAAAAAACAAGGTAAGCTTTTAGATAAAGGAAAAGCGGGCGACCCAAGCGATGTGCCTGATCTAGATCCAAATATAGTTAAATCAATTATTATCAAAGAAACTTTATATGGTTCAATAAAAAGCAAAAATGGTGGAGTTGATATTATGCAAACTAATGTTACTGGTGATTGGGATAATAAAAAAAGTGAACTGGGTTTAACAAAAGGTACAACAAATAATTATCAAGAAAGTATAAAAGCAGGGATAATGTGGTTGTATTGGAAGGGGATTAGTGATGCAAATGGTGTAGAAAATGTTCCAACTTGGAGTGGTGGAGATAATTGGGAAAATGCTATAGAAAGATATAATGGTGGAGGTGATTCAAACTATATGGCAAAATTCAAACAAATACAAAATACTTTAAAACATGGATGTTCTGTTGATGGTTCAAATGAAATATTCATTGATATTAAAAATAGTATTGCAGACAAAATAAATAGCTTCATATCTAATAAGGATAAAAAAGAAAAGACTAATAAAAAACAAGAAAAATGAAAAAAAATATCTTTACATATTTTTTTCTAAGTTCAATTTTATACTTTAACTATTCTTGTTCATATAATCACAAGAAATCAGTTCAAACGAAATTTAAAAAAGAAAAAAATATTTCCCAAAAAGTATTATTTAATCATAACAAAAATGAACTTACTCAATTAAAAGTTGGTGAAACTTTTAGTCAAGGATTTGATAATTTTGAATTTATTGAAAACTTTAAATTTTTAGGTGATATTTATTTGAAAAATGAAATGTTCAAATTATATGTTTTTATAAAAAAAATAAAAGTAGCTATAGGTTACAGAGGACAATGTAAAATTATTTTTCTAGGAAATAATTGTGTGTTTTCATACAATATTGAAGTTGATCAAATTCCGACGAACCTAATAAAAAATAAATTATTTTTTCATAAAGAATATATTGAGATTAATACAATTCCAAAATCTTTAAAAATACCTCATGATGTATTAATTCTTGAAGAAAAAAAAATTGAATCTCGGGTATTTACTTTGTTAAATATCAAATCTTAATTTACTTTTTCCATTCCTACTGCCACCAAATCCTTAAAATAAGATCTTCGATGTATCTAAAAAAACAAACTTTTTCAACCCAAAAACAACAACTTTTTTGAACCTTCAAAGACAGACTTATTTTTCAGTTTCAAGCTTCCGCGCCCCTATAAGAAACACTGCAGACTATAGCCCATTTGGG
>JBILHL010000024.1:0-48681 GCA_044350515.1 Crocinitomicaceae bacterium
CATTGCTAATCGCAAGTCAAACTTTAACACCGAATGCAGGATGGTTGACAGCTGATTGTGATGGTGATGGTGTGACTAACGAGGAAGAAGTTGAAGATGGAACAAATCCATTTGATCCATGTGATCCAAATTTATGTGATTTTGAAATTGATATTCCTGAGGCATTTACGCCTGACGGAGATAATGTTAATGATGCCTTTGTTATTCCAGGAATTGAGAATTATCCAAAAAACAAACTGACCATATTTAATAGATGGGGTAATGAAGTGTTTTATGCTGAGGGATATGATAATAGTTGGATCGGGACAGCAAATCGTGGAATTGTTCTTGGAGATCCTGAATTACCAACCGCAACTTATTACTATATCCTTGACTTGAATGGTAACAATGAGACAATTTACAATGGATTTGTTTATTTGAAGAGATAATTAAATATAACGTTATAAAATAGTATGTATATAATAAGCCAAAACGAGATTCATTATAATCAATTTATCTTGGAAGATAAATTTAAGTGGCAATTAACTTCGTTGCTGCTTACGCGGTCCATATTACTATTAAAAAACAATTAAAACATATGAATAGAATAAATTATATTTTTGCTTTTATTATTTTAACTGGATTTTCCTTACAATCAAAAGCGCAGCAAGACCCTCATTTTACACAGTATTTTGATAATCCACTTTTCGTGAATCCTGCTTATGCTGGCAGTACAGGTATGTTAAGTGCAACAAGTATTCACCGTGAACAATGGGTAGGGTTTGAAGGAAGGCCAAGTTCTACAACATTGAGTTTGCACTCACCTTTATCTTATGAGTCAGTTGGCTTAGGCATAACAGCTGTTAGGGATGTTATTGGGCCTGTTTCACAAACAATGTTTTACGGTGATTTCTCGTACAGTTTGAAACTAACGAAAAAATCAAAATTAGCCTTTGGTTTAAAAGCAGGTTTTAATCTAATTAATACTGAAACATCCTCATTAAATACAACTCAAATTGGAGATGTTAATTTGATGAATAATATGAGAAATAGAATTAATCCAAATTTTGGCTTTGGAATGTATTACCACTCTCCTACATTCTTTGCTGGAATTAGCACACCAAGATTAATTGAACAAAGTATTGATGGAACTACATCAAATAAGGAAAAAAGACACTATTTTGCTATTGTTGGTGCTGTTATTCCAGTTTCAAAAGATTGGAAAATAAGACCAACTTCTCAAATTAAGGCAACCATAGGAGCTCCAATCAGTATTGATTTATCTCTTGCAGGAATTTATAGGGATAAATTATGGTTTGGATCTATGTATAGGCTTAATGCGGCATTTGGTGTTTTTACTCAGTTTCAAATCACACATCAATTTCGTTTAGGATTAGCATCTGATTTTTCAACTACTAAAATTCGAAACTTTAATGTTGGAACTTTTGAAATTCTATTGTCATATGACTTTAGATTTAAGAAACAAGGTATTAGATCGCCACGTTATTTTTAAAAAAAGAAAATAAAATTATGAAATAAGCCAAAATGATATTCGACACTATTAGGTTGAATTTCATTGGCGATACCGTATGACTATTAAAAAAAACAATTTAACACGTATGAAAACAATTATTATCCTATTTTGGTTTTTGGGATTAAATACATTTTTAGTATTGAGTCAATCTGCGAAATTGAAAAAAGCAAATGATCAGTACCAGAAACTTTCTTACAAGTCGGCTATAGATAATTATACTGATTTATTAAGTTCAGATATTGCTACTGCTGAAATGAAAGCAAAGTTAGCTCACTCTTATTTTAATACAAATGACTTACTAAATGCTGAAAAATATTACGAGATGGCTACTGCATCGGGTGTTCTTCCGAATGAGCATTATTTTTATTTTTCTCAAACCTTAAAACAACTTGGTAAATATTCTGAAAGTGATAAATGGATGAATTTCTTTTACGAAAAAACTAAGTCTGATAAACGTGCAAATTCATTTAACGATAATAGAACTTATTTGGAAAATATTGATAAGGAAGGTATTCATTTTTCAATTAAAAATGAATTATTTAATTCAAATGTTTCCGATTTTGGAGGTTACGAGTCGTATAATCATAATAAGTTATACTTTTTATCATCAAGAAGAAACACATTTATTAAAAATCAGTGGATGTGGGATGGAGGTAAATTTCTAGATTTATTCATGTTAGCCAAAGGACAAGGTAATTCGACTAAATTATTAAGAAATGTAACCACCAATTTCCATGAAGGTCCTTTGTGTTTTAACAAGGATGAATCAATAGTTTATTTTACTAGAAATAATGTATCTAAAGGAAAAAATCGAAAAGATAAAAATGGAATTCAGAATTTAAAACTATTTGTTGCCAATATCAATGAAAAAGGAAAGTGGTTTAATGTTAAAGAACTGTCTATAAATTCTAAAGAATTTTCAATTGGTCATCCAACATTATCACCAGACGGAAATACCCTATATTTTGTTTCTGATATGCCAGGTGGTTTTGGAGGAGCTGATTTATATCGTGTTTCTATAAATACTGATGGATCTCTTGGAAATCCTGTAAATTTAGGAGTAAATGTTAATACAGAAGGGCAAGAGATGTTTCCTTGGATTAGCCCTGATGGACTTTTATTTTTCTCATCAAATGGACATGTAGGACTAGGAGGTTTAGATGTTTTCGTTATGTCAATTGAAAGCAACGGGACGGTTTTTCGGAATCTAACCAATGTTGGAAAACCTTTGAATGGTCAATACGATGACTTTGCTATTACGTTCAATAGAAATGGTAAAACTGGATATTTTTCTTCAAATAGAGCAGGAGGTAAAGGGAATGATGATATTTACTCTTTCGAAATGACCCGTCCTTTTATTTTCAAAATGCAATTAATTGGAACTGTAAAGGATGAAGTTACCAAACTTATATTGGCAGGATCTACTGTATTATTAAAAGATTTGGATGGCAACGTTGTCGCTTCAACAAAAGCAGACCTAAACGGTAATTATTCTTTTGATCTTGAACCAGGAAAAGAATATGTTGTTGTTGCTCAAAATAATGATTACACAGAAAATAAAATTTCTGTTTTTGCAAACTCAAAATCAGGAAACCAAATAAAATCAGATATCGAATTATCAAAAGTTCCTCTAATTAGTTTGATTGGATTAATAAAAGATAATAAGTCAGGAAATCAATTGGATGGTGTTCTAATAAAAATTATTGATAAAAATACAGGAACAATCATTTTTGAAGGATCTACTGATGCGAAAGGAGACTTTCTAAAAGAATTAACAAATAATAAAGTAAATGATCAACTTAATTATTCCATTACTCTTTCTAAAAATGGATATTTAACCAAAACAGTAGATTTTACGCATAAAATTGTAAAACCAGGTATCATAAATGTAAATGATAAATTAGATGTATCAATTGGTAAAATTGAAATTGGAGTTGATTTAGCTACTTTAATAGATATAAAACCTATTTATTTTGATTTGGGAAAATACGTAATTAGAAAAAACGCTGCAGATGAACTTGATAAAATCGTAAAAATAATGAACGAATATCCTACTATGCAAATTGAATTAGGGTCGCATACAGACTGCCGTTCTAGTATAGCCTTCAACAAAACCTTATCTGACAATCGCGCAGTAGCTTCGGCTGATTACATCAAAAAAAGAATTTCAAATCCGCAAAGAATCAATGGTAAAGGATATGGGGAAAGTAAGTTAAAAGTAAATTGTCCATGTGAAGGTACTGTGAAATCAAATTGTTCTGAAGACGAGCATCAAAAAAATAGAAGAACTGAGTTTATAATTTTAAAGATGTAATCAAACTTATCTTAAAAATAAAGATAAAATCTTTCATCAAAGATTATTCTAAAAAGACTCAATCAATTTTACAATCGAAATAGTTTACAGCCTAAATTCAATGTAAACTAACCCTTACTAAAACTCTACGTTTTCTTTATCTTTGAAACATGGTAAAACATTCTATCATCATCACTGCAGGAGGAATTGGAAAACGCATGGGAAGCGAAATTCCTAAACAATTCATTGAAATTTGCGGAAAGCCAATCTTGTTGTGCACTTTAGAGTTGTTTTATCACTTTGATTCAAGCATGGAATTGTTCATCACTTTGCCCGAAGATTGGAAAAGTTATTGGAACGAAATCTTGGAAAAACACACGTGCACAATTCCCCATAAAGTAATTTCAGGCGGAGAAGAACGTTACCATTCCATTCAAAATGCACTTCAATTTTGTTCAGGTAAATACATTTCAGTGCACGATGGCGTGCGTCCGTTGGTAAGTCACCAAACTTTGAAGAATTGTTTCGAAGCTTTGGAAAGCCATGCAGCTGTGGTTCCAGTTTTGAGCATCAAAGAATCGATTCGTCAGTTAGAAAATGGAAGCTCACATGCAGTCAATCGCAATGAATTTAAGTTGATTCAAACCCCACAATGTTTTCATGCATCGGTTTTAAAAGAAGCTTATCAGCAAGTATTTCACGAGCGCATCACCGACGATGCAAGTTTGGTGGAAGGAAAGGGTATTGCTATTCACTTGGTTGAGGGAAATGAAGAAAACATCAAAATCACAACACCTAATGATTTGAGAATTGCCGAGTTATTCATTCAAGATAAATCAATATGATTCAACCCGCACCTTTAAAAAAAGGAGATTTAATTTACATCACCGCTCCCGCAAAAGCAATCGAACCTGAATTCGTTTATTTCGCTCAAAACTATCTTGAAAAACAAGGTTTTAGAGTAGAAATTAGTTCAAATTGTTTTGGGAATTACAATTACTTTTCGGGTACAGACCAAGAAAGGCTTGCTGATTTTCAACAAGGCATCGACCATCCAGAAGCAAAAGCTATTTTGTGTGCACGTGGAGGCTATGGTTGTGTGCGCATCGTCGATCAATTGCAGTGGGCAAATATGTTGCGCGAACCAAAATGGTTGATTGGATTTAGCGACATTACCGTTTTTCATCACCGATTGTTTAAATTGGGAATTCAATCTATCCACGGCACAATGCCTTTGAATTTTGAAACAAATTCACAAGCATCTTTATTTACGTTTCAACAAGCAGTTTCAGGAGAAAAACCCGATTTATCTTGGGATTTCAATGGATTGAATAAAATAGGTTCTGCAAAAGGAAAATTGATTGGCGGAAATTTGAGTATTCTTTACAGTCTTATGGCAACAAATGACGCTTACTTTTTCGAGGGAAATATTCTGTTTCTAGAGGATTTATCAGAACAATTATACCATCTTGACCGCATGTTTTTTGCGTTAAAGAAAAGCGGAATTCTAGATCGTATCTCAGGATTAATCATTGGGGGAATGACAGACATGAAAGATACTGCTTTGCCATTTGGAATGACACTAGAAGAAATCATTCTTCAACATTTTACCTTTTCAAAAATTCCGATTGCATTTGATGCACCAATTGGTCACATTGACGATAATCGTGCAGTAATCATTGGTGCTGAATTGGAATTAAGTGTTCAAAATGAGCAAACTAACTTAGCTTATCTAAATTAATTCTAAATAAGAACCAAAATTCAAATCAATTGTTCTAAAAAGTAACTTTGCAAACATCAAACGAAAACTAATATATGAGTAATTCAGCACTATTAAAATCCTCCATTGCCAAGAAATATTGGATGGCATTAACAGGATTGTTTCTTTGTACCTTTTTAGTAGGACATTTATTAGGAAACTTTCAATTACTAGTCCCGGGAGAAGCGGGCAAAAGGATGTTCAATGAATATGCGTATTTCATGACCCACAATCCTGCGATTAAGATACTGTCGTATTTAACTTATATTTCAATTATTTTTCACGCAATTGATGGTATTGTTTTAACAATCCAAAATAAAAAAGCACGACCTGTAGCTTATGCTTATAATAATCCAAGTGCAAATTCAAGTACTCCAGCGCGTTACATGGCGATTTTAGGTACGTTGATTTTAGTGTTCATCGCAACACACATGGCAAATTTTTGGTGGAAAATGAAGTTCACTGAAGAAATTCCTTTACACACGTATAAATTAGAATCAAAACAAGAGATGGGTGCAGGTGAACAAACATTTTACTACACTCACACGCCTTCTTTGCAACCAATTCCTGCTGATCCAAATAGTATCGAAGTAAAAAATAAAACAGAATTGTATTACAAAGGAACCAACATTAAAATCGGTGAAGGTTATAAAGATTTACATACAATTGTAATGTCTTTTTTCAGAGATTCGTCAACTGGTTTATTTGCAGTTATTTTCTACGCATTTTCTATGTTAATTCTTGGTTTCCACCTATGGCATGGTTTCGCTTCAGGTTTTCAATCGTTAGGAGTAAATCATCCGAAATGGAATTCATTAATTAAAATCACAGGTAAAGGTTTCGCAGTGTTAGTGCCTTTAGCCTTTGCAATTATTCCAATCATCATTTTTTTGAACAAATAGGAAAAACAAGATTATGTCAAAATTAGATTCAAAAATACCCGCTGGTCCTTTAGCTGACAAGTGGACAGATCACAAAAATCACATGAAATTGGTTGCGCCTAATAACCGACCAAAAATTGATGTAATAGTTGTAGGAACTGGGTTAGCAGGAGCTTCAGCAGCAGCGTCTCTTGGTGAAATGGGCTACAATGTAAAAGCTTTTTGTTTCCAAGATTCTCCAAGAAGAGCACATTCAATTGCAGCGCAAGGAGGTATCAATGCAGCAAAAAATTATCAAAATGATGGTGACTCTGTGTACCGTTTATTTTACGATACAATTAAAGGTGGTGACTACCGTGCGCGTGAAGCAAACGTTCATCGTTTAGCAGAAGTTTCTGGGAACATCATCGATCAATGTGTAGCTCAAGGTGTTCCCTTTGCACGTGAATACGGAGGTTTGTTGGATAACCGTTCTTTTGGTGGAACACAAGTTCAACGTACATTCTACGCAGCAGGACAAACAGGTCAGCAATTATTATTAGGTGCTTATTCAGCGCTTTCTAGACAAATTGGATTAGGTCGTGTGAAAATGTACAACCGTCACGAAATGTTGGATTTGGTAAAGATTGACGGAAAAGCACGTGGAATAATTGCACGTAACTTAGTAACTGGTGAGTTAGAAAGACATTCAGCACACGCCGTTGTAATTGCATCAGGAGGTTACGGAAACGTATATTTCTTGTCAACTAACGCAATGGGAAGTAATGTGTCTGCAGCTTGGAAAATCCACAGAAAAGGTGCGTATTTTGCAAACCCTTGCTACGTTCAAATTCACCCAACATGTGTTCCCGTTCACGGAACAAATCAATCGAAATTGACCTTGATGTCAGAATCGTTGAGAAACTCAGGTAGAATTTGGGTTCCGATGAAAAAAGAAGATGCAGAAGCAATTCGTGCTGGAAAATTGAAACCGACACAAATCGCTGAAGAAGATAGAGATTATTTCTTAGAAAGAAGATATCCAGCTTTCGGAAACTTGGTTCCTCGTGATGTTGCTTCGCGTGCAGCAAAAGAAAGATGTGATGCGGGACATGGTATCGAAGCAAATGACACAAACGAAGGTGTTTACTTAGATTTCGCTTCAGAAATTAAATCAAAAGGAAAACAAGCGGCTTATGGATTAGGAGATCACAATCCTTCTGAGGCGAAAATGATCGAATTAGGTAAAAAATGGATCAGTGAGAAATACGGAAACTTATTCCAAATGTATCAAAAGATTACTGATGAAAATCCATATGAAACTCCAATGAAAATTTATCCAGCAGTTCACTATACAATGGGTGGCGTTTGGGTTGATTATAACTTACAAAGTACGATTCCAGGATGTTTTGTGACAGGTGAAGCGAATTTCTCAGACCACGGAGCAAACAGATTAGGAGCTTCTGCCTTAATGCAAGGTTTGGCTGATGGTTATTTCGTTTTACCTTATACGATTTCAGATTACTTAGCAAATGAAATTCGTACTGGTGCAATTTCTACGGAAGCACCTGAATTCGTTGAGGCTGAAAACGCAGTGAAATCTCAAATTGATATGTTCTTGAACAATAAAGGAACAAAATCAGTGGATCATTTCCACAAACGTTTAGGTTTAGTAATGTGGAACAAAGTTGGAATGGGTCGTAGTGAACAAGGCTTGAAAGAAGCTATTGCTGAAATCGCTGAAATTCGCGAAGATTTCTATAAAAATGTATTTGTCCCAGGAAGCGCAGATGAGTTAAATCAAGAGTTGGAAAAAGCGATGCGTGTTGCTGACTTTTTAGAGCTTGGTCAATTAATGGCTGTTGATGCTTTAAACAGAAACGAATCGTGTGGTGGTCATTTCCGTGAAGAATATCAAGACGAAGAAGGAGAAACATTACGCGACGATGAGAACTTTAAGTTTGTTGCAGCGTGGGAATACAAAGGAATGGACGTTACACAATCAGAATTGCACAAGGAAGATTTGAATTATGAGTTTATTAAAATAGCGGCTCGTAACTATAAATAAAAATGCTGACTTTAACTTACATAAAGCAACAACTAACAGTCTTGAAGCCAATACTTCAAAAAAAGTATCCTTTGGCGAATATGGCTATTTTCGGCTCTTATGCTCGCAATGAAGCTACAGAGAAAAGTGATGTTGATGTTTTGGTTGAGTTGAATGGAAAAATTGGAATACAGTTCATTGACATGGCTGATGAAATTGAAGCTTTTTTGGGTATAAAAACAGATGTTATTACCAAAAATAGTTTGAAATCCAATTACTACGAACACATAAAGCAAGATTTGATTTATGTCTAAACGAGATCGAAACATTCTATTAACCGATATTTTAGAATCTATTCAAAAGATTAAAAAGTATACAAATGGAATGAATTTCGAAGAATTTTTGAAGGACGATAAAACAATTGATGCGTGTGTTAGAAATTTTGAAATTATTGGAGAAGTAAGTTCAAAAATAGATGAAGATTTTAAATTAGTACATTCAGAAATAGAATGGAAGAGAATGAAAGGATTAAGAAATAGAATGATACATGATTATTCAGGAATTGATTACGAACTTGTTTGGGATATTATCACAGATTATATAGATGAGTTAGAATTTCAAGTTCAACAATTATTAAAATAACGGCGAATTATGGCAGCAAAAACAATAAACATCACGTTAAAAATCTGGAGACAGAAAAATGCGAAAGTAAAAGGATCTTTGGAATCTTATAAGTTGGATAATGTGTCCACAGACAGTTCTTTCTTAGAAATGTTAGATCAATTGAATGAGCAGTTAGTAAACGAACAAAAAGAACCAGTTGCGTTCGATCACGATTGTCGTGAAGGAATTTGTGGGTCTTGCTCTTTATATATCAATGGTCGTGCTCACGGTCCAGACACTGGAATTACAACGTGTCAATTACATATGCGTATGTTCAACGACGGTGATACCATTTACGTTGAGCCTTGGAGATCGGCTGCTTTTCCAATTATTAAAGACTTAGTAGTTGATAGAAGTGCATTTGATCGTATTCAACAAGCAGGAGGATTTGTCTCTGTAAACACTTCTGGTAGAACGATGGATGCTAACGCAATTCCAGTTCCAAAAGCAGATGCAGATAAAGCATTTGAAGCTGCAGCTTGTATTGGTTGTGGAGCATGTGTTGCTAGTTGTAAAAACGGTTCAGCAATGTTGTTTGTTGGAGCTAAAGTTTCTCAATACGCATTATTACCACAAGGAAAAGTAGAAGCAAAAGATCGTGTTTTAAACATGGTTCGCCAAATGGATGAAGAAGGATTCGGAAACTGTACAAACACAGGCGCTTGTGAAATTGAATGTCCGAAAGGAATTTCTTTGGAGAACATTGCAAGAATGAATAGAGAGTTTCTATTTGCTTCTTTGACAACAGAGAAGTAAGAGTTTTAATAATAAAATTAGAAAGCACTCTTAGGGGTGCTTTTTTTTTGCAACCAAAGTGTTAAATGTTCGTCTGTAGTATGCTTAAATGCTGTTAACCTACTTTGAATTCCTAAATTTGCATTTTGCACATTGGACTAACCTAGTCAAAACATACGTTATGATAAAATTCATCCGCTTCTATTTATCTGTCCTTATTCTGTTTGGTTCGATAAATTTTTCATTTACTCAAACATGTACAATTTTTGCAAATGATTTTGTTTGTATTGGCTCGAATTTGGTTTTATCAGGATCTGGAACACCAGCAGCAATAAATCCATGGATTTCGTCCAATCCAGCGATAGCAACAGTTTCATCAACAGGGTTTTTAAATAGTATTAGTCTAGGAATTGTTACTATAACTTATACAACCTCAACAGGATGTGTTGCAACACAAACTATTGAGGTTCGTGAAACACCTACCATGACTAGTCCGAACTCTAAATCAATTTGTAGTGGAGACAATGTTTCACTATCTTTTTCTTCAAATTTTGGAGCAGGCACAACTTATATGTGGTCTGCGAATAATAATAATGTAAATGTAACAGGAGAAAGCACAAACACACAAAATGGAAATGTTTTAAACAATACATTAACCCACAATTTAGGAAATAATCAATCTGTTATCTATACAGTAATTCCAAGGTTCAATGAGTGTATGGGAAATGCACAACAAGTTACAATTACAGTTCGTCCAAAGTCTGCCGTTACTGTTATTAGCCCTACAATTTGTATTGGTCAACAAGCAACAATCACTTCTAATCCTTCTATTGTTGGTGGAACGTATGCTTGGTCAACAGGCGCAACTACATCTTCTATTGTAGTAAGTCCAACAGCAACAACTACTTATTCATTATCTTATACACTTAGTAGTGGTTGCTCAACAATTGTTAATTCGCAAGTTACCGTTAATCCTACTCCAGTTTTGAGTTTTTCAAATACAACTATTTGCCGTGGTAATTCTGGTCAAGTTATTGCTACATCAAGTACTCCTGGTGGAACCTACGTTTGGTCTAATGGAACAAATGGAGCAACTTTAACAGCTTCACCGGTTTCCACTACCAATTATACAGTAACTTATAATAATGGCATTTGTAGTCCGATAATTGGAACAGGTACAATAATAGTAAATAATACCGCGTCCGTCAGTTTAAGTAGCCCAACAATTTGTCAAGGAGAGTCTGTAACGCTTTCACCTGCTTATTCCCATTCAAGTGGTGGAACTTATTTATGGTCAAATGGAGCTACAACGCCCACAATTACTGTAAGTCCAAATACAAACACCAACTATTCTGTAACTTATACGATGAATGGTTGTACAATAATGGCTAATCCTGTTGTGTCGTCCAATGCGACTGTAGTTGTTAAACCGATTTCGATTGCTCCTTTTGCCACTGATTCGATTTGTTCCGGGCAAAATTTCACTATTGTTTCTTCTGTTTCACCAAACGGAGGCACCTATTTATGGTCAACGAATGAAACGTCGGCATCAATTACGGTTTCACCTACTGCCAATACAACTTACACTTTAACATATTCTTTCAATGGTTGTTCAGTTTCTTCGACAAAAACAATTTTTGTAAAACCTATTCCTGTGGTTACTGTTAATCCAGCTTATGGTTGTTTGAATACAAATACGTTTTTTGCAGCCTCATCTAATCTGTCTAGTAGTACTTTTCTTTGGTCAACTGGTGTAACAACAAGTTCAATTCAAGTTAATTCACCAATACAGGTTAGTTATTCGGTTGTTGCGATAAGAAATGGATGTAGTTCTATACCCAAAGAAGTCACCATAACACCAAATATTATTTTATCTTCCAACATTAATGGTGCGAACGTTTGTCCCGGATCACCTTACCCAGCAATAACGATAACGCCTTCTCATCCTGGGGGTACTTTTTTATGGAATACTGGTTCAACAATCAATACAATAACCCCAGCAGCTTCTGGGAATTATTCTGTTAGTTACACTTTAAACGGATGTTCAACAGCAACAAGAACTATTAGTATAACAGAAAATAATTGCGATTTTTCTCAGAATAGCTGTAGCAATCCTAATTTGATGTGTTCTGAAAATGCTTTTACATATCCAAACGCCACAAATAAACCCAATTTAGGAAATGTAGGTTGTTTAGGGTCAACGCCAAACCCAACTTGGTTTTATTTAAATGTTTCACAACCAGGAACAGTAACACTCAATTTAGCTCAAACAGCAACAACAGGACAAGGTTTAGATGTAGATTATATTGTTTGGGGTCCTTTTTCTTCACTAACATCTATAACTGGTTGTTCATCAGGGAATTTCCCGACAGGCCCGATAGCTTCTTGTAGCTATTCAGGAAATTTTACGGAAACTGCTACAATAACAAATGCTCTTGCTGGTCAAACGTATGTTCTTTTAGTTACTAATTTCTCGAATCAACCTGGAAATATATCTTTAATTGAAGTTAATAATTCAGGTGCAGGTTCTGCTTCTTGTTCTATAATTTGCGACATAACGGAATTTACAGCTGTACCAACCGTTTGTAGCAATAATAGCTTATACAATGTATCAGGAACACTTTCTTTTGCGAACCCACCCTCTACAGGAATACTTACAATTACGAATAGTTGTGGTTCTTCACAAACATTTACTCCACCATTTAGTAGTCCTTTTAATTATTCTTTTAGTAATTTAACAGCTAATGGTTCGGCTTGTAATTTAACTGCTTCTTTTTCAGCAAATTCATCTTGTAATTCAACTGCTTCTTATACTGCTCCAAATGCATGTGTTTGTGCAATTTCATCACTTTCTACAGTACCAAGTACTTGTTTTAATAACCAATATTCACTTTCTGGAACGATTAATTTCACGAATCCACCAGGTGTTGGGACACTTACTGTTACTTCTTCTTGTGGAGGAACACAAACGTTCAATGCGCCTTTTTCTTCTCCTTTAAATTACAATTTATCTGGTTTAAATGCTAACGGTACAAATTGTACAGTAACGGCTGCATTTTCTGCAAATAGTTCCTGTAATCGTACTTCGAATTTTACTGCACCTGCTCCTTGTGTTTTACCTTGTTCCATTCAAAATGTGACTGCAATACCAAGCGCATGTTTAAATAACCAATATTCTCTTTCAGGGGCAATTACTTTCTTTAACCCACCAAGTTCTGGAACACTTACAGTATCTAATTCTTGTGGTGGATTTCAAACATTCAATGCTCCGTTTACTTCTCCTTTAAATTACAACTTATCAGGTTTAACAGCCAATGGTGCCAATTGTACAGTTTCTGCTACTTTTTCCGCTAATATGAGTTGTTCTGCAAGTACAAACTTCACTGCTCCAGTTGCTTGTCCATCACCCTGTAGTATTCAAAGTTTAACAGCTGTTCCCGGCACATGTTTTAACAACTTATTCAATCTTTCCGGAAGTATAAACTTCACAAACCCACCAAGTATAGGTACAATAACAATTACTTCTACTTGTGGAGGAACACAAACACTCAATGCGCCATTTACATCTCCTTTAAATTACAATTTAACAGGTTTAACAGCTAACGGCGCAAATTGTACGGTAACAGCTTCTTTTTCTGCAGCTCCAACTTGTACGGCCTCTTCGAGTTATACTGCACCTGCATCTTGTGTTTTACCTTGTTCCATTCAGAGTGTAACAGCAGCACCAAGTGCGTGTTTCAATAATCAATACTCACTTTCGGGAACAGTTTCATTTTTAAATCCACCGTCAACTGGAACACTTACCGTAACAAATTCATGTGGAGGAACACAAACATTTAATGCGCCGTTTTCTTCGTCAATAAATTATTCTTTTACGGATTTGACGGCAAATGGAAACAATTGTACCGTATCAGCTTCTTTTTCTGCAGCTCCAGCATGTACAGCTTCTTCGAGTTATACCGCACCAGAACCTTGTGTTTTACCTTGCTCCATTCAAAGTGTGACAGCAGCACCAAGTAATTGTTTAAACAATCTTTATTTAGTTTTTGGAACGGTTACTTTTTCTAACCCACCAACTTCTGGAACGCTTACCGTATCGAGTTCATGCGGAGGAACACAAACATTTAATGCACCATTTTCTTCACCTATTAATTATGTCTTTTCAGATTTGACGGCAAATGGAAACAATTGTTCAGTAACAGCTTCTTTTTCCGCAGCTCCAACTTGTACAGCTTCTTCGAGTTACACTGCACCGGCACCTTGTGTTTTACCTTGTGCTATTCAAAATTTAACAGCAATTCCAAGTTCGTGTTTAGATGATTTATTTACTCTTTCTGGAAATGTGACGTTTAGCAATCCTCCAACTTCAGGAACATTGACAGTTACAAATTCTTGTGGAAATACACTGACGTTTAATGCACCATTTTCTTCCCCAATAAATTATTCTTTTGCTGATTTAGATGCTAATGGAGCAAATTGCTCTTTAACTGCAACTTTTTCCGCAGCGCCGACTTGTTCGCAATCAACCAGTTATACAGCGCCAGTAGCCTGTGGAATAACTTCTTGTGTTATTCAAAGTATTAATGCCTTGCCAAGTACTTGTTCAAGCAACCTCTACAATTTAGAAGGAACTTTAGTTTTTAGTAATCCTCCTTCAACAGGAACTTTGACGATTACAGCTTGTGGAACATCGATTACTTTGAATCCACCATTCACGTCACCTTTAAATTTCAGCGTTCCAAATCTAACTGCAAATGGGAACAATTGTTCAGTTTCAGCTTCTTTTTCAGCGCTAAGTTGTTTGGCAAGCTCAAGTTTTACTGCTCCAGTTCCTTGTGATTGCAGCTTAAACACAATTGCAATTTCGGGAACAACTAATGCATGTATTGGTCAAAATTCTACTTTAACTGCAACAGTTGGTTTAGAAGGTGGAAATTTCATTTGGTTTCCAGGTGGTGAAACGACACAAACGATTACCATTTCACCAACAGAAATTACTACATACGAAGTATATTATTCTATTTCAGTTTGTTCACAAATTGGCGAAGCTTGGGACGTTTATGTTACACAACCAACAACCCCATTCTTTAATCAAGTTCCAGAAGTGTGTGTTGGAGCAGCTTTGAGTTTACCTCCTAATAATTCACTCAATAATATACTTGGAACGTGGTCTCCATCAGTCAATAATCAAGAAACAACGACATATACATTTACACCCAATCAAGGAATTTGTGCCAATACCACAACAATGACGATTGGTGTAAATTCAGGTCCAACATTTACTTTACCTCAAAATCAATCCATTTGTGTAGGTGATAATTTCGCTACAAGTATATTTGCTAATGCACCAAGTGGGACTATTTTCTCTTGGACAAACGATAATCCTTCAATTGGTTTGGCAAGCGCAGGAACTGGGGATATTGCAAGCTTTGAAGGACTAAACACAACAACAGATAATCAAACAGCAATTATTTCTGTGGTAGCCTCATTAAATGGCTGTTCAACTCCTGTTCAAACTTTTGAATTAATTGTAAAACCGCGACCAACGGCAATTGCATCCATATCAAATCAAGATAATTGTTGCGGCAATACATCAACTGAAATTAACTTTACGAGTGATTTGGTTGGAACTACCTACAATTGGACGAATGACAATCCAAACATTGGTTTAGGAAATTCAGGCTCTGGAACAATTACTGCATTTACGGTTGTCAACCCAACTTCAGTTGACCAAGCAGCGACATTAACAGCGACACCTGAAGCATTTGGTTGTGCAGGAACTCCAATAACAACAAGCATTTTAGCACATCCTTGTTTGACGGTAACCAATAATTCAATTGCTCCAATTTGTGCTGGTGAAACAACACAGCCAATCCAACTTACAAGTTCAGTTGCAGGTGTTACATTCGATTGGACGAATTCAAATACAAGTGTTGGATTACAAGCTTCTGGAAATGGAGTAATTCCTTCTTTCATTGGGATTAACACTAGTCAATCACCAAATACAGCTAATATTTCAGTTACACCAAGTTTAGGATCTTGCACAGGTGATGCAGTAATTTTATCCTTAGTTGTTAATCCAATTCCTTCAGTTACAGTCAATTCTTTAACTATTTGTGAAGGACAAAATGGAACATTAATAGCCGTTCCTTCGATTTTAGGTGGAACTTATGCTTGGTCACCTACAGGACAAACGAGTTCTTCAATAACTGTTAACCCAACATCAACTACAAATTTTGATGTTATTTATACTTTAAATGGTTGTTCAAGTAATTCGGCAACGGCTCTGGTTGATGTAATTCCAAGTGTAGCTTTTACCATTTCAGCGGCAGGTCTAACTACGATTAATCAAGGAGAAACGGTCGTTTTAACTTCATCTTATACAACTGCTGATTTTTATCAATGGTACTTTAACGGACAGCTAATTGTAGGAGCAAATACCGTTTCTTACACAGCGAACACAACCGGAAACTACACTTTAGAAATTCAAGTTGGAAGTTGTCCCTCGGTTTCGAATCCAATTCAAGTTACAGTTCAAAATGAAACAGATACAGATGGTGATGGAGTAGTGGATAATGGCGAAGTATTTGATGGAACAGACGCTAACGACCCATGTAGTTTTGTGCTTGCTAATCAAACTGTAACACCTTCAACTGCGTGGTTAAATTTAGACTGTGATGGAGATGGATTGACGAACGGAGAAGAAGGAGATTTAGGAACAGACCCATTAGATCCAGACACAGATGGCGATACTTTCCCTGATGGAGGGGAAGTAGATGCTGGAACTGACCCGCTAGATCCAAATGATTTCCCTCAAGATGTAGATGGTGACGGTGTTCCAGATAATACAGAACTTACAGATGGAACCAATCCAAATGATCAATGTGATTTTGTTTTGGCGAATCAAGTTTTACCACCAAGTACCATTTGGAATCAAACTGATTGCGATTTAGATGGTTTGCCAAACAGTGAAGAAGTTTTACTTGGAACTAATCCATTAAATCCAGACACGGACTCTGATGGTGTTACTGATGGTACAGAAATCACCGACAGCACAAGTCCTCTAGACCCTTGTGATTTACTCATAACATCTCAAACAATTCTTCCAGCAATAAATTGGAATCTTTTAGATTGTGACACAGACGGTTTAACTAACGGAAATGAAATCACTGCAAACACAGATCCTTTTAATCCAGATTCTGATGGCGATGGTGTGATCGATGGAACGGAAGTAACTGATGCGACTAATCCTTTAGAACCTTGTAGTTTTGTTTTAGCCAATCAAACAGTAGCAACAAGTTTAGCATGGAATAATTTAGATTGCGATTTTGACGACTTGACAAATAGCGAAGAAGTTACGATTGGTTCAAATCCATTAAATCCAGACACGGATGGAGATGGCGTGAATGATAGCCAAGAAGTTACAGACAACACTTCTCCAACCAATCCTTGTTCGTTTATTTTAAGTTCACAAACCTTAGTTCCAACAACGGCTTGGAATCAACAAGATTGCGATACAGACGGCTTAACAAATGAAGAAGAGGTAACAATAGGAACTAATCCAACAAACCCAGACACAGACGGCGATGGAGTTATTGACGGAACTGAAATTGCCGATGAAACAAATCCATTAGAAGCTTGTAGCTTTATTCTATCTAGTCAAGCAGTTACACCAAGTTTAGCTTGGAATACGCTTGATTGTGACGTGGATGGTTTGGCTAACGAAGAAGAAGTTACTAACGGAACCAACCCAACAAATGCTGATACAGATGGCGATGGAGTTATTGACGGAACAGAAATTTCTGATTTAACTGATCCATTAGTAGCTTGTAACTTTATTCTTGCAAGTCAAACAGTCGTACCAAGTGTGGCTTGGAATTCACTTGATTGTGACGAAGATGGATTAACCAATGAAGAAGAAATTACAGGTGGAAGTAATCCACTCAATGGCTGTGATCCGAATAATACAGGTCCGAATTGTCAAGACACTGTTTTACTTCAAATTCCAGAAATATTCACACCAAATAACGATGGAATAAATGAAACGTTCGAAATACCAGGACTTGAAGATTATCCTAATAATTCAATTCAAATTTTCAATCGCTGGGGAAGCACAGTTTTAAACGCTGCACCTTATGAAAACAATTGGAATGGGTATTCAACGAGCAATTTAATTTTAGGTGAAGGTGAATTACCGACAGGATCCTATTACTTTATTCTTGATTTGAATGGCGACGGCTCAACGATTTATAAGGGTTATATTTATTTGAAACGATAATTAAGAAACTGATTATGAAAACTATAGTACTATTTCTTTCTATTTTACTTGTTTTAAGTTTCAAACTAACAGGTCAACAGCAAGCGCATTTGACGCAATATTTTGATAATTATTTATATGCCAATCCAGCTTATGCAGGAAGTTCAGGTATGTTAAACGTTTCAGGCATTCACCGTGAGCAATGGGTTGGATTTGAGGGTGCACCACGAACTTCAATACTTGGCTTCAATATGCCATTAAAATATGAATCTGTTGGAATTGGTGGCGCTGTAATTCGCGATGAAATTGGTCCAACAAGCAATACGCAATTGCAACTTAGCGCATCCTATCGTTTGAAGTTCGACGAGAAAAATTCTTTATCCTTCGGTTTAAATGCTGGTTTTGGCTTGATGAGTTCTATCACTTCTTCTTTAAACTCAACCATTGAAAATGATCCTTCTAAATTAATAAATCAACAGAATCGATTTATGCCAAATATGGGAGTAGGTTTATTGTTTAAAAGAGAGCGATTGTTTGTTGGAATCAGTGCACCAAAACTTTTTCAAAGTTCACTTGATGGAACAGATAACAACTTGGAAAAGCGCCATTTTTTCACTCAAATTGGTGGTGTAATTATTTTGGATGAAGCTTGGAAATTACGACCAAGCACGCAGTTAATTTTTATCTCAGGTGCGCCAATCAATTTAGATTTGTCTTTGGCGACTATTTACCAAGAACGCTTCATTTTTGGTGCAATGTATCGTTTGCAATCTGCATTTGGTGTTTTTGTACAATATCAAATCAATGATAAATTTCGAGTGAGTTTAGCTTCCGATTTTTCAACGCAAGCAATAAGAAGTTACAATTATGGAACCTATGAAATTGGCTTGTCTTACGATTTATCGTTGAAGTTTCATAAAGGACAGACGTTCAGGTATTTTTAAGATTACTAAGTTTTAATACGTCACTTACTTGTAGAAATTCATTTCGTCAACGTATTTTCTAACAGGCTCGGTTAACAGATAACGCACATCTTTTCCCTCTTTAATCGACTGTCGTATGAAACTAGACGAAACCTTCATAACTGGTGCTTCTTCGCAAAATTCAACATTTTTGTGCGATTTAAAGTCGTTTATTAGGTCTGCACTCATCGCAACCACTTCTAATTCTTCTTGCATTGTCAAAACACGTGGATAGACATAAACTTTATGTTTTTCCATAATTACCTCATGGTTGAACCATTTGTGAAAGGTGCGTAAATTATCCTCACCCATAATTAATGAAAAAGAATCGTCTGGATATTTTTCCCTTAAGTAAGTAAGTGTTGTTATCGTATAACTTGGTTTCGGTAGATTAAATTCAATATCCGATGCACGCAATTGTGTGTTGTCATCAATTGCAACTTTTACTAAAGCTAAACGGTGAAAATCTGCCAATAAAGTTGATTTGTCTTTCAAAGGATTTTGAGGAGTTACAACTAACCAAACTTGATCTAAATCGGTATATTCCGCCATGTAATTTGCAATTACCAAATGACCCACATGAATCGGGTTGAATGTCCCGAAATATAATCCTATTTTCATTTGCTTATAAATTCAGTTACAATACTTCTTGCTTGTTCGATGGCTTTTTCCAACACATCATTTTCAACAATTACATCAAAATTGATAGCGCTTTTTAATTCTTCCGTTGATTTTGCCAATCTCATTTGAATTTTTTCTTCGCTATCTGTTTTTCTATTACGCAAACGTCCTTCCAAAATTACAAGACTCGGCGGTTGAATAAATACTGCAAGTGCTTGATCCTTGAAACTCTTTTTTAAATTCAAACCTCCAATTACATCCACATCAAAAACAACTGATTTTCCTGCTGACCAAATTCGTTCAATTTCGCTTTTCAGCGTACCGTAATACATATCGGAATAAACTTCTTCCCATTCTATAAATTCATTATTTTGAATTTTATTTCTAAACTCTTCAGCTGTCAAAAAATGATAGTCAACTCCATCTACTTCATTTCCTCGAGGTGGACGACTACACGCAGAAACAGAAAACGCCAATTGGTCCATCGAATTCAAAAGTGCATGTACTATTGTTGTTTTTCCTGCTCCAGATGGCGCTGAAAAGATGATGCATTTTCCGGTACTATTCTCCCCCATTTTACAAAGTATTCAAAACTTGCTCTTTTATTTTTTCGAGCTTATCTTTCATTTCTACTACAATTTTTTGCATTTCTGCATGATTGCTTTTACTACCTAATGTGTTGATTTCGCGTCCAATTTCTTGAGCGATAAAACCTAATTTTTTTCCTGAAAGTGGCGTAACCATTGTTTCCAAAAAATAATCTAAATGATTTGCTAGGCGCATTTTTTCCTCAGAAACATCTAATTTTTCAATGTAAAAAATCATTTCTTGTTCCAAACGATTGTCATCCATTGATTTCGTTTCTAAATCTTTTAATGCTTTTGTCAATCGTTCTTTAACAGTTACAATTCTATCTTGTTCATAATCTGCCACGCGATTCAAAAGACTTCTGATTTCTTCAATTCTAGTCGTAAATTCCAATTCCAAGGCTTGACCTTCTGTTTTTCGGAAATCGTGTAACTTATTACAAGCGTCTTTCATTAAATCCAACAAAAAACCTTTTTCCGATTCAGAAAGTTCGGGAGCTTGTTGATTCAATACTTCTGGCATTTTTAAAACTAAAGCCAAATAGTCAACTGGTTTTTCGCCCCATTGCTCATTAATTGACTTCAATTCGTGGTAATATTTTGTCGCTAATTCATGATTAATTAAATCATTAGATGCATTAGTTGCGCTTTCGATATAGATTCCTAAATCAACTTTTCCACGGTCTAAATTTTCTACCACAATTTTGCGAATATCCGTTTCTAATTCACGGTAAGTTGGCGGAATTTTTACATTCAAGTCCAAGCCTTTGCTGTTTAAAGAACGAATTTCGATGGAAACTTTTTTTGATTCGAAAACTCCGTTGCTTTTTCCGAAGCCTGTCATTGATAGAAGCATAATATAAAATGTAAAATTGAGAATGTATAATGTAAAATTGAGGACGTAAAATGTAGTTCCGAAAACTTTCGGAAAAGATATATATTGTTTATTCTAGCAGTAAATCAGCATCGATGCCTTCGTTTTGGTCTTTGATGAAAAGTGCAATTTCACTGATGATTTGATGTTTTCGGTCTTCTTTTTCTTCCAAGTCTTCGGCATAATCTTTCAGGTATAACTGAGCTTCCAATAATTGGTGCTCTTCAAAAGGTCCGCTCAGATTTTCGATTATAGTCAAACATTCCAATGCTTGTAAAAAATCACCCTCAGTAGCTAATGAAACAAATTCTGCCAAGTATTCGCTGAAATCTAATTTACTGTTCCAAATAGTGGTAAGCAATTGTTGACGAATGGTAGCGTCTTTTTCATTACGGATCACTTCCACTAAATCTTCCGCTATCTCTTGATCTTGAATATTAGCGATTAATTCAAGAATTGCTTTTGTAAGTGAAGCGTCTTTTTTATAAAGTACTTCAATCAAAGTAGGCAAAATATTTTTATCACCAATGGTTTCCAATACTTTTAGAGCGGCTAAGGCTTTAACTTGCGAATCGCTTTTTAGGTCTGCAATTGCCTCTCCAATTTTTAATTTCGTTTGCGCTTTTGTCATAATTTGAATAAGCGACAAAGGTAGTTATACCAATTCATCAAACTATATGCATTGTAAAAAAAACAAATAATTGTATTTTATAGATGATTTCGAAAGAAAATATTGATTCTCACAAGATAACTTGTTTTATTTTTTATTGATATTATTTCCAACAGAAAAAGAAAAATTACCTTTGACAAACTTAGAATTTTAAATCATATAAATGGAAAAATACATTCTTGTAACAGGAGGTGCTGGATATATTGGTTCACATACGGTTGTTTCGTTAGTCGAAAATGGTTACACACCAATAATTCTTGATGATTTTCGGAATGCGAATCGCATTGTAATTGAAGGATTAACTCAAATTATTGGTGAAAAACCTACGATTGTTGAAATAGATGTGTGCGATGATAAAGGTTTACGTGCTGTTTTTGAAAAATATAATTTTGAGGGCGTAATCCATTTTGCAGCGCACAAAGCAGTAGGTGAATCTGTACTTGACCCTTTGAAATACTACCAAAATAACCTTCAAGGGTTGGTAAATGTATTGAGTAAAATGATAGAATTTAGTGTTTATAATTTTGTGTTTTCCTCTTCTTGTACGGTTTATGGTGAACCAGTTGGCATTACTGAAATGACAGAAGAATCACCAAAGAACCTTCCTAATTCTCCTTATGGTTGGACAAAGTGGATTGGTGAACAAATTATTGAAGACACTTTTAGAGCTAATCCCCAATTGAAATTAATGAGTTTACGTTATTTCAATCCTGTTGGTGCTCATAAAAGTCTGTTAATTGGAGAATTCCCAATTGGAAAGCCTAATAATTTGCTTCCATATATAACACAAACGGCAATTGGAAAACAAGAAAGACTAACTGTTTTTGGAAATGATTATTCAACAACGGATGGTACTTGTATTCGTGATTATATACACGTTGTTGACTTAGCCTTCGCTCACGTAAAAGCAATTTCATTTTTAGAATCTCAGTCAAGTTGTTTGGAAATTATAAATATTGGAACAGGAAAAGGATCAAGTGTTTTGGAAATTATTCAAGCTTTTGAAAAAGAAACAGGGCAAAAATTAAATTGGGTTTTTGGGCCAAGAAGAGAAGGTGATGTTACTGAGGTTTATGCAAATGCTTCTAAAGCAAAGAATGTATTGGGTTGGGACGCAAAACTAACGATAAAAGATGCGGTTGTTGACGCATGGAATTGGGAAAAAAGATTAGCTAGACATTAATGAAATTCATTGTTATAATTTTATTTTTTTTTATTTGTGGTTCTTTAAAAGCCCAGCAAGACCCTGAACTTATTTCTCGTCATCGTCCAGGTGTTTTGTGGTATTTTACAGGGTTGCGTCCATTGAAAGATGCTGATAATCGGAAATATGATCGCTGGATTATTGATGTTACTTACAACGATTGGCTTGGAGCTGTGTCGCCTTTTGAGAACCGTTGGAATTCACTTGGTGTCAACACCAATTTTATGTTTGATGTACGCTCAAAAAAACACCAAGCACTTTCGTTTGGTTGGGGATTTGCTTATGCTTACTCCACCGTTTCAACCGATAAAAAATTTACAATTGCGCCTTCTAATGTTGTCAATTTAACTCCAAAAAGTGTATCTGATTTTTACAACTCAAATACTATTCATGCACATCGTTTTTATATTCCGTTAGAATTGCGTTTTGCTTCCAAAAAATGGAGTCGATTTAAATTCATTATTGGAGCCAACCTTGGAATTCAACCTTTTTTAAATCAAGTTTTTTTGAATAAATCTGATTGGGAAAAAGAGTATTTCACCAATGTGTTAAGCGACCGAAATCTATTGAGTTATGGTGTACATTTTAGAGCAGGAACAAGAAGTCTAGCTTTATTCGGTTCTTATCAATTTAACTCCCTTTTCAAAAGCCGCGAAAGTGTTAAATTACATCCTTTTCAATTTGGCTTAAGCATATCTCTTTTTTAATGTTAATAGACACACACGCTCATTTATACGCTGAAGAATTTGATGATGATCGTTCAGCGATGATTCAAAAAGCTTCAGATGCTTCCGTAAATTATATTTTGCTTCCTAATATCGACATTGAAAGTATTCCGAAAATGGAGGAGGTTGCAGCAAATTATCCGCATTGTATTCAAATGATGGGTTTGCATCCCGCTTATGTCAAAGAAGATTGGGAACAACAATTAGAAGTGATGGAGCAAAAATTGTTTCAAAATCCAAAATTGTATTGTGCTGTTGGCGAAATTGGAATGGATTTGTATTGGGACAAAACTTTTATCGAAGCACAAAAAATTGCTTTCAGACGACAAGTTTCTTGGGCAAAAAAGTTGAATTTACCAATTGCCATTCATGCACGTGAAGCTTTTTCTGAAATCTTAGAAATCTTAGATGAAATGAATGATGAATCTTTGAAAGGTGTTTTCCATTGTTTCACAGGCCACGAACAAATTGCCCGCCACATCTTGAATTACGGAGGTTTTAAACTTGGAATCGGTGGTGTAGTGACGTATAAAAATTCTCATTTAGCCGAACTGCTTAAGAAAATCGATTTGGAACATTTAGTACTTGAAACCGATGCGCCTTATTTAACACCTGTTCCATTTCGAGGCAAACGAAACGAAAGTGAATACGTGAAATATGTAGCTGAGAAATTATCAGATATTTACCAAGTTTCAGTGAACACTATTGCTGAGGTTACGACTAAGAATGCGGTGGAGTTGTTTCAATTAGAGCGATTTAAAAACAAATAATCATGCGTAACATCCTTCTCATCTACACTGGCGGAACTATAGGAATGATTAAAGATCAACGAACGGGCGAGCTACGAAGTTTTGATTTCGAATACATCTACGACCACGTTCCTGAATTAGAGCGCTTGAATTTAAAACTAAAAAGCATCAGCTTTGAAAAACCAATCGATTCTTCAGAAATTAATTTTGAACATTGGAAGGAAATCGCTGAAATAATTGAAAAAAACTACGAATCGTACGATGGGTTTGTGGTGCTGCACGGTTCTGATACAATGGCATTTACTGCTTCTGCACTTAGTTTTATGTTGCAAGGATTGAAAAAACCTGTGATTTTAACCGGTTCACAATTACCTATTGGCACCATTCGCACCGACGGAAAAGAAAATCTAATCACCGCGGTTGAAATTGCAGCAGCCTACGATGATAACAACGAAGCGATTGTGCAAGAAGTAGCGGTTTATTTCGAATATTCTCTTTACCGAGGAAATCGTTGTTCCAAAATTTCAGCCAATCAATTTGAAGCTTTTGAATCACCCAATTATCCGGAGCTGGCAGTCGCTGGAGTGAATATTGATTATGCAAAAGACCGTTTGTTTCGAAGTTCTTTCCAATCGCTTAAAGTGCATACTTCATTTTCAAAGCAAATTGGTTTGGTGAAATTATTTCCTGGTATTCCAGTTGAGTTTTACAGTTCACTATTCACTATTGAAAATACGAAAGCGCTTGTTTTAGAAACTTATGGAGCAGGAAATGCACCTAGTGATTTCCAATTGCAATATTTAGTAGAAGCATACATCCAAGCTGGAGGAATTGTTTTAAATGTGACACAATGTAGTTCTGGCGCGGTCAAACAAGGAACTTATCAAACTTCGTCCTTTTTTCAAAAAGTGGGTGTAATCAGTGGTGCAGATTTAACAACCGAAGCAGCATTGACCAAGTTACAATATTTGTTGGGTTTAGGAATTTCACAATCTGAAATAATCGATAAACTCACACAATCCTTGGTTGGAGAAATGGGAAAATAGTATTTTATCCAAGAGTAAACTCTCAATTCTCCTCCTAGCAAATCTTGTTTTTTAAGCTTCTTTCTCCATACATAATTCCACCAACAAACCATCACTTGATTTAGGGTGAAGAAAAGCAATTCGTTTGTTATCAGCGCCATCTTTTGGGCTAGAATGAATCAATTGAAAACCTTCGTTTGATAAGCGTTTGATTTCTTCGTCGATATCGTCCACTTCAAAAGCTACGTGGTGAAAGCCAGCACCTCTTTTTTCTAAAAATTTAGCAATGGGCGATTCGGGATTACTTGCCTCCAAAAGTTCGATTTTCGATTCTCCGATTTGAAAAAAAGCTGTTTTAACACCTTCTGATTCAACGGCTTCTGTTTTGTAACAAGGCGTTTGAAATAGTTTTTCGTATAGTGGAATAGACACGTTCAAATCTTTAACAGCAATTCCTAAATGTTCTATTTTTTTAATCATTGGTCGATTTTTATAAATTTTTCGGTCGTGTTGTCGAAGTTTACAAAATACACGCCGTTTACTAAATTCTCACAATCAACTTTATCGTTGAAACCTAATTTTAATAAATTTCCGAAAGCATCATAAACTTCGAATTTTGTTTTTACCGCCTTCCCATTTGCTTTGAAATAAAGGTAACTTGTCACTTTAGCAGGCGCCATTTTTACTTTCGCAATTTCCGATTGAAAAGAAACTTCTTTTGAACTGCGTTTTTCACCTGTATTGTCAATCTGAGAAACACGCACTTTATTCAAACCAGAATGAGGCGATAATTGAAAGGTGTATTTATTTAATTGATTAGTACCATTTCCTTTCACTTGTCCAGCTTCAACCCAGCGTCCCCAGCGGTATTGTTCAATGATAAAATCCAATGAACCAACCTCAGCTTTAGTTTGCCAATTCACTAAGCCGTTTTTTTCAGCTGAAATTGCAACACATTCAAAGGTGCTTTTGGGTAACAAGACTTCTGAATTGATAAATTCTGGTTCACACCCGTCTGCATGTGAAAGCACCACAAACACTTTTTCGCCTTTTTTTAAGTTAAAAAGCGAAAAATCAATCTCGAAATTAGCATTTTGAATTGATGCTGGAAGAATTTCACCATTAACTAAAACCTTGGAAACACAATAACCGAAGCCATCAGATTGAGGTGGATTGCGCACAAATAAATTCTTCCCTTGAAAACTTCCTTCGATGGAGAATTGTTTATCTTGCGCAACAGCCTTTGCAAGTGCTAGAATGCAACTTATAAACAGAATGAAGTTTTTGAAATTCAATTTTAGTCTCATACAATTGCCATTGATTTTGGATTGTTCCACTTTCAAAAGCAAAGAAAGTATAAATTTGCCACATGCAAATAGATATTAATGTTATAAAAGCACTCCACATCATTTTTGTTGTGAGTTGGTTCGCTGGATTGTTTTACATCGTTCGCTTGTTCATTTATGCGCAAGAAGCAAAGGAAATGGAAGAACCCAAAAAATCTATTTTAATCGACCAGTTGGTAATTATGCAAAAGAAGTTATGGTGGATTATCACAACGCCCGCGATGGTTTTATCCGTGATTTTTGGAATTTGGATGCTTGTAATAAATCCTGCTTTTCTAAAAATGCCTTGGATGCATATCAAATTAACGTTTGTAGTTTTTCTCTTGATTTATCACTTTTATTGTCAAAAAATTATGTTTGACATTGTGAAAGGTGTATGTAAATGGAAGTCAAATCAATTGCGACTTTGGAATGAGTTGGCAACCTTGTTCTTGGTAGTAATCGTGTTTTTAGTAGTACTTAAAAACACTTTAAATTGGGTTTATGGAACACTGGGTTTCTTTGGTGTTGCAATTGGCTTGATGGTGGCTATTCAATTTTATAAAAAAGCTAGAGCGAAATCAAAGTAATCAAAAATTGATTTATTATTGTTTGTTAATAAAGTTTAACTACCTTTGCGCCAAATTTTGAAAACCCACAAGAGAAACTTTAGTTCATGACGCTTTCAAATCTATTCAAATCATTTCTGTTGGTTATCTTAACCAGTCTGTCTTTCAATACCGTTTTTGCTAACGAAGGTCACAAAGAAGAAAAAGAGTTTAACGTTGGTGAGATGATCATGCACCACATCAAAGATGCGCACGAATGGCATCTATTTGGTCCTGAGCATGGTGGAACTTCTATTTATCTTCCTGTAATTTTATTGGATGGTGGATTGAAAACGTTTAGTTCAAGTAATTTTTACCACGGAGAAGAGGCTGAATATACAGATGCTGTTAGCGGAGAAACCTATCATTATATGCTTGGAACGGGATCAGCAGATGGATACGCTTTATTTCACGAGAAAATTTACAAATTAGATAATGGTCAATTGCACTTCGAAGAAGGTCACCCGCACAACGCAAAACCTTTAGATTTTTCAATTACTAAAAATGTTCTTTCTTTGTTTTTCGGAGCAATTTTGATTTTAGTGATAATGTTTAGTATAGCTGGTTTCTACAAGAAAAATGGAGCGGTAGCACCAAAAGGAATCGCTAAATTTTTAGAGCCAATTATTATAATGGTTAGAGATGACATAGCTAAGGCAAACATTGACAAACACAAATACAAAAAATACGTTCCTTATTTATTAACTATTTTCTTCTTCATTTGGTTGAATAATATGTTAGGTTTAGTTCCTTTCTTACCGGGTGGGGCAAATTTGACGGGAAATATCACAGTGACTTTCTTTTTAGCTTGTTGTACCTTAATAGTTACGTTGATATCAGCTAACGGAAATTACTGGAAACACATTTTTGCAACGCCAGGGGTTCCAATTCCACTTTTAATTATTATGATTCCAATTGAAATCGTTGGGATTTTCACAAAACCTTTCGCTTTGATGGTACGTTTATTTGCAAACATTTCTGCAGGTCACGTAATTATTTTGGCTTTTATTTCAATTATCTTCATCAACAAAAATGTTGCTTGGGGAGGATTATCAGTTCCAATGGCATTGTTTATCTCTGTTTTGGAACTATTGGTTGCATTCTTACAAGCATTCTTGTTTGCGATGTTATCAGCTTTGTTTATCGGTGCGGCTGTTGAAGAAGCGCATCATTAATTAGTAATTTTTTAAACTACATAAATATGTACGGAAGTATCGCAGCAATTGGAGCAGGTCTTGCAGTATTAGGAGCAGGATTGGGTATTGGTAAAATCGGTGGTTCAGCAATGGACGCTATCGCACGTCAACCAGAAGCTTCAGGAAAAATCCAAACAGCTATGATTATCGCAGCAGCGTTAATCGAAGGTGTTGCTCTTTTTGGAGTAGTAGTAGGCTTCTTAGGTCTAAACACTGGGGTTAAGTAATTTAATGTTGTGTTGTAGCGGTTGGTTACAACACAACATTTTTTCTAAACTTTTAATTTAAAAAATTGTAAAAATGGATTCATTAGTAGTACCAGACTTAGGTCTTTTATTTTGGACAGCATTAGTATTTTGCTCACTTTTGTTTTTATTAGCAAAATTTGCTTGGAAACCAATTCTTTCTGCTGTTAATGCTAGAGAGCAAAAAATCACTGAAGCTTTAGAATTAGCAGAAAAAACGCGTTCTGAAATGCAGGCTTTGCAAGCTGAAAACGATAAAATCTTAAAAGAAGCGAGAGCAGAAAGAGATAATATCTTGAAAGAAGCAAAAGAAGCAGCAAATCAAATGATTGAAGCAGCAAAATCTAAGTCAAAATCAGAAGCTGATAAAATCGTTGAGAATGCAAGACACACAATCAACAGTGAAAAAGCAGCAGCTATGGCTGAATTGAAAACACATGTTGCAGCATTGTCTTTGGAAATCGCAGAAAAAGTAATCAGAGGTGAATTAGCATCTGACGATAAACAAAAAGCATTGGCTGACAAATTGGTTGGTGATATTAACATGAATTAATTCAAGGATGAAATCAGCAAAATCAGCATCAAGATACGCGAAAGCATTGTTAGAATTGGCAGTTGAACAACAAAAAGTTGACGCTATCGAATCTAATATGCAACGTATTCTTACTGCGGCAAAAGAAACAAATGAGTTTCAAGTATTTTTGAATTCACCAATAATCAACATTGACAAAAAGATTGATGTATTGAATAAATTATTTGGTGAGTTTGAACCATTGACACTTTCTTTTATCGCATTAATTACAAAAAACGGAAGAGAGCGTTTCATCACAGAAATTGCTAATTCGTATATTTCTCAAGTTAAAGAATACAAAGGAATTGTTCCGATTACTATTACAAGTGCTCGTCAATTGGATGCTTCGACAAGAGCTTCAATTGTAGCACGTATTAGCGCAACAGTTCAAGGTACTTTAGAAATTACAGAAGTAGTAGATGAAACATTAGTTGGTGGATTTATTGTAAGAATGGGTGACAAACAGTTCGACGCATCTGTTGCAACTCAACTTTTAAGAATGAAACAAGAATTATCAAAATAGTAACAAAGCACAATTAATACAAAACAAAATGGCAGATATTAAACCGGCAGAAGTTTCAGCAATTTTAAGAGAACAACTTTCAGGTTTTCGCTCAGAAGCTGAACTACAAGAAGTTGGAACCGTTCTACAAGTAGGAGACGGTATCGCTCGTATTTATGGAATGAATGGTGTTCAATATGGTGAACTTATCGAATTCAAAAGTGGTGCGCAAGGTATCGCTTTGAACTTGGAAGAAGACAATGTTGGAGCCGTAATTCTAGGTCGTTCATCAAGTGTAAACGAAGGTGATACAGTTCGTCGTTTGGGTAAAATTGCTTCTGTTAAAGTTGGTGAAGGAATGGTTGGGCGTGTAGTTGATACATTAGGACAGCCAATCGATGGTAAAGGACCAATTCAAGGTGAATTATACGAAATGCCAATCGAACGTAAAGCACCAGGTGTTATCTTCCGTCAACCGGTAAATGAGCCTTTACAAACAGGTATCAAAGCTGTTGATGCGATGATTCCAATTGGACGAGGACAACGTGAGTTAATCATTGGTGACCGTCAAACAGGAAAAACAACTGTTGCAATCGATACGATTATCAACCAAAGAGAATTCTTCGATAGAGGAGAGCCTGTATATTGTATTTATGTAGCTATTGGACAAAAAGGTTCAACAGTTGCAGGAATCGTTAAAAAATTAGAAGATGCAGGTGCAATGGCATACACTACTATCGTAGCGTCAAATGCTTCTGATCCTGCTCCAATGCAGTTTTATGCTCCAATGACGGGTGCTGCTGTAGGTGAGTTTTTCCGTGATTCAGGACGTCCAGCATTAATCGTGTTTGATGACTTGTCAAAACAAGCGGTTGCATACCGTGAGGTATCTTTATTATTACGTCGTCCTCCAGGTCGTGAGGCTTATCCAGGTGATGTATTCTACTTACACTCTCGTTTATTAGAGCGTGCAGCGAAAATCATTGCTGATGATACAATTGCATCACAAATGAATGATTTACCTCCTTCAATTAAGCATTTAGTTAAAGGTGGTGGTTCATTGACTGCATTGCCAATTATCGAAACACAAGCTGGTGACGTTTCTGCATATATCCCAACAAACGTAATTTCGATTACTGACGGACAAATTTTCTTGGAAGGTGACTTGTTTAACGCAGGTATTCGTCCGGCGATTAACGTTGGTATCTCAGTATCTCGTGTTGGAGGTAATGCACAAATCAAATCAATGAAAAAAGTGGCTGGTACGTTGAAATTAGACCAAGCACAATATAGAGAATTAGAGGCGTTTGCGAAATTTGGTTCTGACCTTGATGCTGCTACAAAATCAGTATTAGATAAAGGAGCAAGAAACGTTGAAATCTTGAAACAAAAAGAAGGTGATCCATATCCAGTTGAAAAACAAATTGCGATTATCTACGTTGGAACAAAAGGTTTGATGCAACGCGTTCCGATCAATAAAGTGAAAGAATTCGAAAAAGATTATTTGACAGTTTTAGAAGCGAAACATGCAGATGTTTTAGTGGCTTTGAAAGCTGGAAAATATACAGACGAAATCACTGATACGTTGACAAAAGTTGCAAGAGAAGTAGCTGATAAATATTAAAAAATTAAGAATTGAGAATTGAGAATGAAGAATTGTAATCGTGGGAAATAGTCCAAATATCATTGTAGACAAGTCCTTCGAATTTTCAAAACTTATTATTCGATTCTGCTTAAATTTAAAAGAACATAAACATTTTGAAATAAGTAGTCAATTAATACGATCAGGTACAAGTATTGGTGCAAATATTCAAGAATCTCAAAGAGCTGAAAGTTCCGCTGATTTTAGACATAAATTGAAAATTTCATTGAAAGAAGCTGATGAAACAAAGTATTGGTTATCGTTGATTGACGCAGAGATTCAAGTTGTAGATAAAAAGCTTTTTGATTTGAATGAAGAATTAATTAAACTTCTTGTTGCTATTATTAACTCAAGCTCAAGAAATAAGTAATTCTAAATTCTAAATTCTGGATTCTAAATTAAAAAAGAGATGGCTAATTTAAAGGAAATACGAAATAGAATAACCTCCGTTGGTTCAACGATGCAGATTACGTCTGCAATGAAAATGGTATCAGCGGCTAAGTTAAAGCGTGCACAAGATGCTGTTACAGCAATGCGCCCGTATGCTGGAAAATTGAAGGAGATTCTTGAAAATTTAAGTGCTACACTTGATTTATCTGAAAACGCTTATTCAGAAACGAGAGAAATTAAAACCGTTTTAATAATCGGAATTACTTCGAATCGTGGATTGTGTGGCGGTTTTAATAATAACATCATCAAACGTGTTGCTGCTCTTCAACAAGATGAGTATCCTAACACGAACGTTAAATTGTTGTGTTTAGGTAAAAAAATTAAAGACGCTTACAAAAATACTCCGAATTACTACATCAACCCAGCTTTAGCACCTTTAGAGGACGTTTATGCAGACTTAAAATTTGAAAACGTTGCAAAAATCGCTGAAGAGGTGATGCGTGGTTTCAAAGCAAAAGAATATGATAAAGTTGTTTTGGTTTACAATCGTTTTATCAATGCTGCAACACAATCAATTGAAACGGAACAATTTTTACCAATTATCCCTACAGTTTCTGAAGGAACAAACGCTGCAGGAGATTATATTTTCGAACCATCAAAAACAGAAATCGTAGAAGATTTAATTCCAAAGTCATTGAAGTTACAAATCTTTAAAGCAATTCGTGATTCTTTCGCAGCTGAGCACGGCGCGCGTATGACTGCAATGCACAAAGCAACAGACAACGCGAAAGAGCTTCAAAAAAGCTTAAAATTAAGTTACAACAAAGCACGTCAAGCGGCAATTACAAACGAAATTTTAGAAATTGTTGGTGGTGCAGAAGCTTTGAATGGGTAAGATTTGACTAAAAAAATATCAAAAGGCGTTCAAATATGAGCGCCTTTTTTGTTGGAATACGTTACCGCTTTCCAACCACTGTAAATTTCACCGTTCGTTTTTGCCCATCTTCATCAATTGCCGTGAGTTGATGTTTTCCACGACTTGGTTTGAATAACAATTGATGAATTTCCATAGTTTCGCCAATGTATTGATTGTCCAAGTGCCAAAAAATGCGTCTTGAACCTCTTCTGTAAGATAGTTCGAAAATAGTGCGTCCTTCTGACCCGTCTAATTCAATAGGGACGTATATAATTGCATTGTTTTTAGGATAAATAAATGCCATCGACTGCTCTTCATTTCCCTGCTGACAATCACCTCTGAATTCGGGCAAAAAACGATAATCTGGATGTTTGAGTTGATAAAATCGTTCCATTATAGCTGGTAAAACAAACCATTTTTCTTTTTTCATATTGAAGGTATTCTCGCATTCACTGTCAACACGATAAGTTCCTGTTACATCCAAATGTACTAATTTGTGGTAGGGACAAAGCGTTTGTAAATGAGCAGCTTGGGGTAGGAAACTCGTTTTCTTTTGGGAGCAATACGGTCCAGCAGGGTAACCACTTTGTTTACAAACATGAACTAGTTGACGATCCGTAAATGGTTCATTAAACCAAGAACTTTTCTCTGTCAATTGACGAAATAAATCAAATAGTAATGGCGCTGCTGCTTTCACACCTGTCAGACCTGGCCTTCCTTCACCGTCCGCATTTCCAATCCAAACAGAAACTATGTGATCGGGAGTTACACCTATAGCCCAAGCATCACGAAAGCCGAAACTTGTTCCCGTTTTCCAAGCAATTTTTCGAGATGATGAAAACAATTTCCAGTTATTGTCTTCGTCAGGGCGATTGACTTCTTGCAATGCTTCAAACGTATGGAAAAGTGCTGTATTCGACCATCGTTTTTTTGGAAACTGGGTATTTGAATGTGCCAAGTCACTTTGTATTCCGGTTAATTTTTCATTATTCAGTTGCTGTGCCAATTGCAGATACACTCCTGTCATTTCATCCAAGCGAACTTCTGCGCCGCCTAAAATCAAAGAAAGTCCATAATGACTTGCCGATTTGCGAATGCTCGTAATTCCCAGTTGTTGCAAATCGTTGTGGAAATTTTTCACTCCGTATTCATTCAATAAATGCACCATTGGAATGTTTAAACTGCGCGAAAGTGCCGTGGAGGCAGGCACAGCACCCTCAAATTGTCCTGAAAAATTTTTAGGTGAAAACGAACCAAAACTTGAAGGAATATCCGAAAGCAACATTTCGGGTGTGATGACACCTTTTTCTAAGCAAGCAGCATAAAGCAAAGGTTTTAAAATACTTCCAGAACTCCTCGGCGAGGACGCACAATCTACCCAAGAAGCGTGTTCTGCTTCTTCGCGATTGGTGTTTCCAACGTAAGCCAAAAGTTCGCCTGTGTGAACATCTGTTATAATTACCGCTCCGTTAAAAATCATTTTTTCCTCCAAGTTTGAGCTATGAACACTCAACTGCCGAATTGCATTTTTCTGAGTTGTTAAATCAATCGTTGAATTTATCGTTTGTCCTTTTTTTCCTTCGCGAATACAACGATCTAGAAAATGTTGCGCATGATGTGGCAAAGGCAAAGGTTTATTCGGAAGCAATTCTTCTAAAGCCAAGTTCAAGGTAGTTTTGTCAAAATAACCAGCTTCGCACAAGTGTTTCAGTAAACGATTGCGTTTAGCTAACAAAGCCGTTTGATTTCTTCCAGGATATATAAGTCCAGGAGCGTTTGGAAGAACCGCCAAAACTGCACTTTCTGCCCAACTTAACTGATGAGGTGGTCGATTAAAATAGCGCCATGAAGCAGCTTCTAAACCCACAACATTGTTTCCGAAAGGCGCATGAGAAGCGTGTAAGCGCAATATCTCTGCCTTCGAATAAGTTAATTCGATACGTGTAGCCAAAACAAGTTCGAGTAACTTTTCGCTATAGGTTCTCGGTGGATTTTTTCGCATCAAGCGTACCAATTGCATTGTCAAAGTACTGCCTCCACTTTTGCGTTTTCCAGAGGAAATATTTTGGGTAAAAGCACGGAACAACCCTTTACCACTCACGCCTGTATGTCCGTAAAAATTACGGTCTTCAAACGCTATTAAACAAGTTGCAAAACGATAAGGGATTGAATCCGATTCTTGAAAACGCCATTGTCCGTCGTTGGCAATTCTCGCACCTAAAAGTTGTCCGTTTCTATCCAATAGAACGGTAGAAGTACTGTCATGAAACAATTGGGACGGCAAAGCAGTTATGTACCAAACGAGAAAAAGTCCAAATGTAAAAACATACACTTTTTTTCTTCGTTTTCGATAATCCTTGCGAATCAAATCTCCAGCAAAATCAAGCGGTTTAGCCATCTTTCGTTTTTTTGAACGAAGTTAAAGCTTAGCCTTCAGTTGTAAAGTTGAGTTTGATTAAGTGCGGGGAATTAGGGAGTAAATGCGGGATAAGTAAATTAAAAGAAATCCTACTGAAATTAAATTTGTTTACATCATTGATCTCGTAGACCTTTGTTTCATTTAATCTGAACTTATCTTCTCTATAACCTCTTCAATCTGCTTTAATAGTGGACTTTCACCATCATTTAAGATCGAGTAAGGAGTCATTTTCAATTTTTCTTCGTCGCTCATTTGATTGTTGATGCGCGCTAAAACTTCTTCTTTGGTGATAATATCTCGCTTTAAAACACGTTTTAAACGCAATTCAATCGGCGCATAAATCAAAACAGTGGCATCAAAATTTCGGTAAGCTCCCGTTTCAAAAAGAATTGCAGCTTCATTAAAAATTAAATCACTTGTTTGCGCTTTTGCCCAATCTTCAAAATCTTGTCGCACAATTGGATGAATTAATTGATTGACTTTCATTCTAAGTTCGTCGTTCGAGAAAATGGCTGAAGCTAAAATCTTTTTATCCAGTTCGCCTTCGAAATAGACATTTTCCCCGACCAATTCAATCAATCCTTGTCGAATTATAGGATGTGTATTTGTCAATTCTTTCGAGCGAACATCTGAATAGTATACTGGATAGCCCATTTTTTCAATGATGTTGGCAACAAATGATTTTCCTGAGCCGATTCCTCCAGTTATGCCTATTTTTTTCATTGAAGCGAAGATAAATGAAATTGTAGTTTGAAAGATTAATTCATTTAAAATGATGCGATACTTTTTCCAAAGAAAGGATAGTTCATTAAGGCATTACCACTTTTTAAGAATTTAAAATGCTAATTTCGCACAATGAATCAAAAAGAGTGGTTTGCAGAATGGTTTGACACGAGTTATTATCACCAGTTGTACCAAAATCGCAATGAAGAAGAAGCTAGTTTGTTTATTTCGAACTTATTGCAATTTCTGAATTTACCAAAATCTTCCAAATTATTGGATTTAGCGTGCGGAAAAGGTCGTCATTCGGTGACTTTAAATTCACATGGATACGAAGTGCTTGGCGTTGATTTGTCTGCAAATAGTATTCAGCAAGCGTCACAATTTCAAAACGAAACGCTTTCTTTTGCAACACACGACATGCGAGAAGTGATTGATAATAAAACGTTTGATGGCGTTTTTAATCTGTTCACTAGCTTTGGCTATTTCGATCACGAAAGTGAAAATGAAAAAGTATGTGCTGCAATTTTACACATGCTTGCTCCGAAAGGAAAGTTGGTGATTGACTTTATGAATGCTGAAAAGGTGATTCAAAATTTGGTTGAAAAGGAAACGAAAACAGTAGGTGACTTGACATTTAATTTAGAACGTCGCTACGATGGAAAGCACATTTTCAAAGACATTCGTTTTCAAGATAATGGACAAAATTTTCATTTTACAGAGCGAGTTCAAGCTCTAAAACTAGAAGACTTTCAACGTTTATTGGAAAAAGAGTTTACCATTCTCGAAACCTTTGGAACCTTTGACTTACAGGCGTTTTCACCGACCGATTCCGACCGATTAATTATTATTGCAGAGCGAAAAATATGAGTTTAAGTATTGTTTTTATTGGATTATTTCTCTCTGTTATCATTGGTGGAGTTGTTGTAAATTATTTACACGCAACCAACAAAAGCCAATTCATCAAACTTGCATTGGCATTTAGTGGTGGTTTTTTGTTGGCGATTATCTTCCAGCATTTGTTACCCGATTTATACCACGAAGGCGCAGGTTCAATTGGAATTTACATCCTTTTGGGTTTCTTGGTTCAACTGATTTTAGAGTATTTTTCGGGCGGAATTGAACACGGTCACGTTCACGTTCATCAAGGTCAGCCTTTGCCTTGGGCCTTGTTTATTTCACTTTCTGTTCATTCTGTCATCGAAGGAATTCCGTTGGGAAATCAATACATGGGCATTGTTTCCGAGCACGGGCATGCGCATGGTTCGCTGTTTTGGGGAATCATTTTTCACCAAGTTCCTGTTTCTATCGCATTAATGACTTTGCTGATGAGCACCAAACTTTCTACACTTCAATCGTGGTTGGTTTTAATCGCCTTTGGGATTATGACGCCACTTGGAGTTTTGCTTGGTTTTGCTGTTTCACCCGAACAAATCGGAATTGATGTACATGTGATATTAGCTATTGTTGTCGGTATGTTTTTACATATTTCAACAACCATTATTTTTGAAACCACTGAAAATCATAAGTTTAACTTACTGAAATTAGTAAGCATTGTTTTTGGTTGTGGCTTGGCGATGGTGATGTATTGATTCTAAATGTTGTGCTTTTTTTCAAGTTGGGAAACAACCTAAATCTCCTTGTTTTTTAGTCTAGAATTTAACGGTCTCACGAATTTTTAAGCTATGATTCATCTGCTTTTTTTCTTATTTTTGCACCCCTTAAAAAATAAAAAATGGCCAAAATCAGAAAACAAGACGCGCTAGATTATCATTCCTCGGGAAAACCAGGGAAGATTGAAGTGGTTCCAACAAAACCTTACGCTTCTCAACGCGATTTGTCTTTGGCTTATTCACCGGGAGTTGCTGAACCTTGCTTGAAAATTGCTGAAAACAAGGACGACGTTTATAAATACACAGCAAAAGCGAATTTAGTAGCAGTAATTTCCAACGGAACAGCTGTTTTAGGTTTAGGCGACATCGGTCCGGAAGCTTCAAAACCTGTAATGGAAGGAAAAGGCTTGTTATTTAAAATCTTTGCCGACATTGATGTTTTTGATATTGAGCTAGATGCAAAAGACCCTGAGTTGTTCATTCAAACGGTTAAGGCAATGGCGCCAACTTTTGGAGGAATAAATTTGGAAGACATCAAAGCACCTGAAGCGTTTGAAATTGAACGTCGCTTGAAAGAAGAATTAGATATTCCAATCATGCACGACGATCAGCACGGAACAGCAATTATTTCTTCAGCAGCACTTTTAAATGCTTTGGAATTAGCAGATAAAAAAATTGAGGAGGTAAAAATCGTTGTTTCAGGCGCTGGACCATCGGCTTTAGCTTGTGCGAAATTGTACCACGCAATTGGTGCTAAATTGGAAAATATATTTATGTATGATTCAAAAGGATTGATTTGTCAGAGAAGAAAAGATTTGGATCCGATGAAACAACTTTTTGCCAATCATAATTGTGAACTTTCTTTTGAAGATGCTTTTAAAGATGCTGACGTTTTCTTAGGTCTTTCTAGAGCTGGTTTGGTTTCTAAAGATATGATTGCTGAAATGGCAGACAATCCAATCGTTTTTGCTCTAGCGAATCCTGAACCTGAGATTTCTTTCAAAGAGGCAACATCGGTTCGCAAGGATATCATTATGGCAACCGGACGCTCAGATCATCCTAACCAAGTGAATAATGTGTTAGGTTTCCCATACATTTTTAGAGGAGCTTTGGATGTTCGTGCAACTTCAATCAACGAAGAAATGAAACTCGCAGCAGTGAAAGCTATTGCAGCACTTGCGAAAGAAACGATACCTGAAGAAGTGATTGCAGCCTACGGCGAAAAAAATATTTCTTTTGGTCGTGAGCAAATTATTCCAAAACCGCTTGACCCACGATTGATATACTATGTTGCGCCAGCAGTTGCAAAAGCAGCAATGGATTCTGGAGTGGCAAAAAATCCAATTTTAGATTGGGAAGAATATGAAAATCAACTGAAAAGCCGCTTAGGTTTAAATAATAAATTGGTTAGAAACATTACTTCAAAAGCGCAACGTAATCCGAAAACGGTTGTATTCGCGGAAGCTGATAATGTGAAAATATTAAAAGCTGCCCAATTAGCTTACGATGAAGGTGTTGCGATTCCTATTTTATTAGGTAAAAAGACAAAAATCTTACAATTAATTGAAGAATATGCTATCGAATTACCTGAAGAAGTAGCAATCATCGACCCTAAATTAGAAGAAGAGGAAAGAAAAAGAATTTCGTATGGTAAAGCGTTTTTTGAAAAACGTAAACGTAAAGGAATCACAGAATTTGAAGCCATTCAATTGATGCGAGAGCGCAATTATTTCGGTGCGATGATGGTAGATTTAGGCGATGCTGATGCAATGATTACTGGTTTAACACGTAGTTATCGTTCTTCTGTTCGACCAATTATTCAAACTATTGGCTTGGAAAAAGAGGTTAATACCGTTTCTGGATTGTACATTTTGAATACTAAAAGAGGACCGATGTTCTTAGCTGACACCACTATTAATCTTAATCCAACAGCAGAACAAATTGCAGAAATCACCAATAACGTTGCTAAAATTATCCGCAAGCTACAAATCATTCCAAAAATAGCTTTGTTGAGTTACTCGAATTTTGGTTCTTCTCCGGGTCCAGATTCAGAGAAAATGAGTAAAGCTGTAAAGATTTTACACGAAAAATATCCAACACTTATCGTTGATGGAGAAGTGCAAGCAAACTTCGCGTTGGATTCGGAATTGATGAATGAGAAATTTTCGTTCTCACATTTGGCAAATAAACAAGTAAACACTTTGATTTTCCCGAATTTATCTTCAGGAAATATTTCGTATAAATTATTGCAACAAATGACAGATAGCGATGCAATTGGACCAATTCTTGTTGGTTTGAAAAAATCTATTCACGTGCTACAATTAGGTTCGACGGTTCGAGAAATCACAAACATGGTAAAAATTGCTGTCATCGACGCACAAAATAAATAAACACAATGATTGGTTCACTAAATGGTAAATTACTCGAAAAAAATCCAACTGACTTGCTAATAGAATGCGGAGGAGTAGGGTACGAGGTAAAGATTTCTTTGCATACTTTTTCTCAACTTTCTGATAGTGAAGCAATAAAGATTTTCACTAAACTTATCGTTCGTGAGGATGCGCATTTGTTATATGGTTTCCACACCAAGGACGAACGCGAGATGTTTAATTTTTTAATCAGTGTTTCAGGAATTGGTCCAAACACAGCGTTGATAATGTTATCGTCACTTTCACCGGAAGAAATTGCCAATGCTATCCAAACGGAAGATGTCACCACAATTCAAAAAGTGAAAGGAATTGGTGCCAAAACAGCACAGCGTGTGATTATTGATTTGAAAGGAAAAGTGTTAAAATTCAGTGCAGACACCGAAAATATCCTCACTAAAAACAATACAAACAAATTTGATGCGTTAACTGCATTAGTTTCCCTAGGATTCGATAAAAGATCCGCAGAAAAAGTATTGGATAAACTCGATACGGGTGTAGAAACTGTTGAACAACTCATAAAAGGCGCATTAAAGCTGTTGTAAAAGTTGAATGAAAACTAAAAGAATTGACAATTTGAGATATTTAAGTGCTTTAGCATCAGTGTTTTTGTTGCTATTTTATTTCTCAATGGATGCTTATGGACAAACTGGTCCAGAACTTCCTTTTCCGATTATCAATCCCATGAATCCTTATCAAAACCTACCACAAAGTTTTGACTTAGGCGATCCAACTTCTTTGCAACAAAAAATCACCTACGATCCTGTAACAGGAAATTACATTTTTACGGAAACTTTGGGCAATGGCATCTACTATCGCCCACCTTCAATGATGACCTTAGAAGAATATTTAAGGTATGAAGAGAAAAAATCTCAAACGCTTGATTGGCAAGAGATTATTGAAGAAGAAACCGCTGAAAACAGAACTTTTGAGTTACCAATTAAAATTGGAAGTAAGGTTTTTGAAAATTTCTTTGGTTCAGACGAGATAAAAATTATTCCTGGTGGAAACTTAGAATTATCCCTTGGAGCAACTTCCTCGCGTTACGATAACCCAATGTTGCCCATGCGCCAACGTCGAGTGACACGTTTTGATTTCAACCAAAATATCAATTTAGATGTTACCGGTCAAATTGGTACGAAACTAAAGCTGAACATGAAGTACAATACAGGTGCAACATTCGATTTTGAAAACATTTCAAAATTAGAACACACTGGAAACGAAGATCAAATTCTACAAAAAATTGCGCTTGGAAACGTTGCTTTGGATTTACCGACAAGTTTAATTCAAGGATCTCAAACTTTATTCGGGGCAAAAACGACTTTAAAATTTGGACGCGCAACAGTTGATTTAATCGCTGCCTCTTCAAAAGGAAAACGAACAGAGATTAACATTACAGGAAAATCTCAGGTTCAAAAATTTGAATTAAGTGCCGATAATTACGAAGCGAATCGCCACTACTTTTTAAATATGTATCACCAACAGCAATATGATACAGCGATGTCCACTTTGCCAGTGGTTAACTCAACGATTTTTATCACACGTATTGAGGTTTGGGTTACCAATAGAACTTCTGTTACCGAGAATACAAGAAACATTTTGGCATTTGCCGATTTAGGGGAAGCAAAACCAGAAAACTGGGAAGGAAATCCTGGAAATCCATCCGCTAATAATATTCCTGACAATGAGGCAAATGGTCTTTATGAATGGGCAGCAAATCAACCGTTGGTTAGGGGTTTTTCTAATTCTGTCACTGCTTTATCAGCTCAAGTAAATGCACCTGGACCATTCAATCAAGCAGTAGAATACGAAAAAGTTGAAAATGCACGAAAACTTGCAGAAAGTGAATTCTCTTACAACGCTTTGTTGGGTTATATTTCACTCAATACTTCTTTAAATAACGATGAGGTTTTATCCGTTGCTTACGAATATACTTACAGAGGTCAAACTTATCAAATAGGTGAATTCTCAACTGATGGAGCAAGCGGTCAACAAGCTTTAATCCAAAAATTACTTAAACCAACCATCACAAGTCCTAAAAATAAAGTGTGGGATTTGATGATGAAAAACGTTTATTCAATTGGCGCTTTCCAAGTTGACCAAACAGGTTTCAAAATTGACATTTTATACAACAATCCTGAAACTTCTGTTCCTGCTCCTTTTATACCTTTAGATGGAGTGGATGGAAAACAGATTGTTACTTTGTTGGACATGGATAAAATCAATCAAAACAATCAGCCTTTCGCAGATGGAGTTTTTGACTTTGCGCCTTTCAATCAAATAGCTAATAAAATAGATAACGGAGGAACAATCAATAAGAAAAATGGTCGAATTTATTTCTCAACTGTTGAACCTTTCGGAAAAACATTAGCAGGTAAATTACAAGATGTTGGAATTTCACCAGTAATAATTAATAAAGTTGCCTTTACAGAACTTTACGACTCAACAAAAACAGCGGCACAACAAATTCCAAGTAAAAATCGCTTTGTTTTCAAAGGTGAATATCAATCTTCTGTGAGTTCAAACATTCCTTTAAATGTAATGAACGTTCCGCAAGGTGCTGTAAGTGTTACTGCTGGAGGAATAAAACTAATCGAAGGTCAAGATTATTCCATCGATTACGCTTCAAGTTCGGTGCGAATCTTAAATACTGGAATTCTAGAGTCAAATACGCCAATTAAGATTTCAATAGAAAGTAATTCCGTTTTCGGATTCCAAGCACGTTCAATGATAGGTGGACACTATGCTTACCGTTTCAATGAGAACATAAAATTAGGTGCAACTTGGGTGCGAATGATGGAACGACCTGTGACACAAAAAGTAGATTTTGGTAGTGAACCATTCAAAAACAACGTTATCGGTGCTGACTTTTCTATTCGAACAGATGTTCCTTTTTTAACGAAATTAGTCGACTTGCTTCCAGTTATTTCTACTAACCAGATGTCAACGTTTTCGTTTCAAGGAGAGGTTGCACATTTAATTCCAGGTCAACCGCGAGCAATCAACAAGGAAGGAACTTCTTACATTGATGATTTTGAAGCAAGTCAAAGTGCAATTGATTTAAAAAGTGTAACCGCTTGGAGGTTGGCTTCTATTCCACAAGGTCAGCCTACTATGTTTCCAGAGGCAACTAAAAAAGATTTAAGCGCTGGGTTCAAACGTTCCAAATTATCTTGGTACACCATCGACCCTTTATTCTACCAAAGCAATCAGTTGACACCTGCACACATCAAGCAGAACCCACAGATGTTGTATGACAGTAGAATGCGTTTGGTGAATCAAATCGATATTTTCCCTAATTTACAGCAACAATACGGTTCGATTTCAAATATTGCAGTGTTAGACCTTGCTTATTACCCAAAAGAGCGTGGACACTATAATTACGACACTACAAACACAGTGGATGCAGACGGAAACTTCATCAATCCTGAGAATCGTTGGGGCGGTATTATGCGTGGTTTGACAACAAATGATTTTGAGTTGGCAAACATCGAATTTATTCAGTTTTGGGTTTTAGACCCTTTCAATGAAGACGCAGAAGGAGTGAATCCAAACTCACCACATACAGGTGGAGATTTATATTTTAACTTGGGAAATATTTCTGAAGACATCCTTCCTGACTCGCGCAAGAGTTTTGAAAATGGTTTACCACCAGATCCACAATCTACTTTAAATGATAACATTGACACTACATTTTGGTCACGAATTTCAACACAACAAATCGTTGTTAACGCTTTTGATAACGATGAGCAAGCCCGCGTAAATCAAGATATAGGTTTAGACGGATGGAAAAGTGAAGACGAGCAAATTGCTTACCAAAATTTTGTGAATTGGGTACAAGGAAATTCCGTTTTAAGCCAAGCAACAAAAGACAGAATGATTGCCGACCCATCGAATGATGATTACACCTATTACTTAGACGATCGCTACGATGCAGCAACTTTAGACATTTTGCAACGCTACAAACGTTTCAACGGAATGGAAGGAAACTCGCCAACCACGACGATGTCAAACACAATCAATGCTGACGGTTACCCAACGCAAGCAACGAATGCACCAGATATTGAAGACATCAATGCTGATAACAACTTATCCGAAAGTGAAAGCTATTTCCAGTACCGTGTGAGTATGCGTCCAAATGACATACAAACTGTTGGTCAGAATTATATTACAAATACGCAAGTTTATCAAAACGGAACGAAAACAGAGACTTGGTATCAGTTCAAAATTCCAATACAAGATTTTGAAAAACGAGTGAATGGTATTCAAGATTTTAGATCGATTCGTTTTATGCGTATGTTCTTGAAAAATTTCGATGAAGAGGTCGTTTTGCGTTTTGCTAGATTAGAATTGATTCGTGGTGAATGGAGACGTTATTACGACGATTTAACACAACCAGGATTGAGCGTTCAAACAGATCCAAATCTTACTTCATTCAATATCGCAGCAGTAAATATTGAAGAAAATGCTCAACGTTTACCTGTAAATTATGTAGTTCCTCCAGGAATTGTTCGCGAGGTGGACCCTTCACAAGTTTACCAACGCCAGATGAACGAACAATCACTTTCTTTAGAAGTGTGTAACTTACAAGATGGCGACGCAAGAGCAGCGTATAGAAACGTACAATTCGATGTTCGTACCTACAAAAAAATGAAAATGTTTGTACATGCGGAATCAGTGAATCAAAACCAATTGAAAGATAAAGACCTTACTTTATTCGTGCGTTTAGGAACAGATTACGTTGAAAATTATTACGAATACGAAATGCCTTTGGATGTTACTGAATGGGGAACATCGGTACCAGAATCAATTTGGCCAGAAAGTAATAATGTAGAAATTATTTTTGATGATTTACTCGATATTAAAAAGGAACGAAACAAGAAAATTGAAGATGGAATAGCAGGCGTTTCTTACGTTGTAGAATACTCTAAAACGGATCCACAAAACAATCAGCGCAAACTAAAAGTCAAAGGTAGTCCGAACTTACAGGGAATGCGTACAATCATGGTAGGGGTAAGAAATCCTTTGAAAAACGACCCTGATAATATTTGGCAACCAGACGATGGAGATGCAGAATGTGCGATAGTTTGGATCAATGAAATGCGTTTGACGGATTTCGTAAGTGAAGGAGGATCGGCAGCTATTGGGCAAATGCAATTACAGTTGGCTGATTTTGCAACTGTTTCCGCATCGGGGAATTATTCTGGAATCAACTGGGGAAGTGTTGAAAGTCGTGTGCAAGACCGTCAACGTAATGAGCGAATTGGTGTAGATATGAATTCTACAGTTCAATTGGGTCAATTCTTCGGAAAACAAGCACGTGTTTCTTTACCATTCTTCTATGGCTATTCATTGGGGATTATCAACCCAGAATACGATCCATTCAATCCAGATGTTAAGTTGGCTGATTATGATTTAGCTACGCGAAAAGAACGTGCGAAACTAGGACAAGATTTTACTTCAAGAAAATCGTTCAACTTCACAAACGTTAGAAAAGAAGCAAAAGCGGGAGCAAAACCACATTTCTATCGTATTTCAAACTGGTCGGCAACTTATGCTTATGCTGAAAACTTAAGACGCGATTTCAACATCACCGAAGATTTGACAAAAACTTGGACAGGGGCTTTGAACTATAATTATACCTTCCCTGGAAAAGCAATTGAACCTTTCAAAAAAATCAAAGCCATCGAAAAATCAAAATGGTTACAATTGGTGCGTGAATTCAACCTTTTCTTGATGCCTAAAAACATCTCTTTTACCAATGATTATTCACGTATTTACAACCAACGTCAAGTAAGAAACATAATCGTTCCAGACTATCAATTTGATGCGATTTTCTTAAAACGTTTTGATTGGAATCGTAACTATCAAATCGGTTATGACTTAACTAAAAACATTAAAACAACTTTTTCGGCAACAAACAGATCCATCTTTGAAGAAGGAAATCACGGTGTTGACCGCATCAATGATCCAGAAGGTTACCGCGAATTTTTGGATACGATTAATTCCCAAATCCAATCCTTCGGAAAAACAATGGAATATAACCAAACATACAGTTTGAGTTACAACGTTCCGTTTGATAAATTCCCTCTAACCAATTGGATTTCAGGAAACGCAAGGTATTCAGGGACGTATAACTGGCAACGTGCACCGCTTGGTCAATCTGCTTTTGGTAATACCATTCAAAATAGCCGTACAATCAACATGACTGGTCAAGCAAACTTTGTTACACTTTACAACAAAATACCGTTCTTTAAGAAAGTTTTAGGTGATGGAAAGGGTAGAGGCGCTGTGACACCAAAAGTTAATTCGGATGGGAAACCAACCACGCCAACTAAACCAAATGCTCCACCAGCAAAACCTAAAGAAGAATATAAGCCTTGGAAGCCGGTTGAAGAAATGACACCGAAAGAGTTGAAAAAATACGAACGCTTGAAAAAACGTTTTGAAAGACGTCAAGAGCGTGAAGAGAAACGCAAAGAAAAAGAAAAAGAGCCAGTTCCTCCAGTTGCAGGTATGGGGGTGCGTTTATTGACAAGTGTTAGAAATGCTTCTGTTACTTACGCCTTGAATGACGGAACAATGTTGCCAGGTTTCGCAGAAGAAACAAGTGTACTTGGAATGAACGAAAACACCTTTGGTCTGAGTGCTTTTGCTTTCGGAAAACAAGGTTACAATGTATTTGGAAGAGAAAACGGTTACAATGTATCTACTCAATCAAGAGACAATAATTGGTTGGTTCAAAATGAAAACTTGAACCGTCAGTTTACAACGACACATTCTGCTAACTTATCAGGAAAAGCAACATTAGAACCGTTCAAAGACTTAAACATCAACTTGAGTATGACCCGAAATTATGGCCGAAATTCAGGTGAATTCTATCGTTGGAATACCATCAGTGAAGCATTTGAAAGTCAAAGTAAATTCGAAACAGCGCGTTTGACATATTCCACGATTACTTGGAATTCTGCTTTTGTTAAACAAGGAAGAGATTATCAATCGCAAGTTTTTTCCAATATGTTGACAAATAGACTAACGGTTTCGCAATTGATTGGAGCTCAAAATCAAAACTCATCTTCTTTGCCAAGTGGATATAATTCTGGATATTCAGGTTCGCAGCAAGATGTTATTGTAGGTGCATTCTTAACCGCTTACACGAACTCGAAAGTGAATGATAGAAACATCAACCCGATTAAAAATATTCCACTTCCAAACTGGAATATCAACTACAGTGGATTGACACAATTTGCTTTTACTAAAAACTTTTTGAAATCATTTAAATTGAACCACGCTTACACTTCTTCCGTTTCGGTGGATGGAATGCAAACAAACTTAAATTCAACGGTGGACGCACAAGGTTTTGCAAATTCAATCGACATAAACAACAATTACATTTCGCCATTACAAGTTCAAAATGTGCGTATTTCTGAGAAATTTTCTCCGCTAATCGGTGTTTTGGCGACTTGGAAAATCTTTGGAAAAACATTGACAACTAATTTTGAATATAAGAAAAGTCGCGATGCAACATTGTCGTTGAACAACAATCAAGTTACGGAAAACTTAACAGATGAAATCACGTTTGGTACTGTATTAGTTATTCCTAAATTGAAATTACCAATTGATGGAATTAAGCAAAATGACTTAATTGTCAACTTAAACTTTAGCTACAGAAATAACTTAACGGTAATTCGTAAAGTAGTTGAAAACACCAATCAAGCTACAGCAGGACAAGAAGCAATTTCAATTAAATTGGATGCCAACTATAAATTGACCGATCACTTGACCGCGATTTTCTATTACGACCAATCGTTGAATATTCCGGTAGTACAAACAAGTTACGTGACAGGTTCAATGAAAACTGGAATCACTATTCGTTTCGATTTGAATGCGTTAAAACAATAAGCAATGTTTGAAATTCGTGCAGCAAAGCCAGGAGACGAACAAGCTATATTTGAGTTAATTTGTGAGCTAGCATTGTATGAGAAAGCACCTGAACAAGTCACAAATACTGCTGAACAATTAGCAATCGATTTATTTGAAGTTAAAATTTGTGATGCAATCGTTGCAACGATTGACGGTGAAATAATTGGTTTTGCCTTATATTATGTTTCCTATTCTACTTGGAAAGGTCGCTGTTTATATTTAGAAGATTTTTATGTCAAAGAATCAAAACGTCAATTGGGAATTGGCGCAAAACTTTTTGAAGAAGTTGTTGCTGTTGCAAAAACACGTCAAGTAAAACGCATGGATTGGCAAGTTTTAGAATGGAACGAAGCCGCTTTACAATTTTACAGAAAACAAAATGCAATTCTTGACGGAGAATGGGTCAATGGACGCTTATTTTTTGATTAATACTAAAGATCTCAACTAACCAATATTCATACGTTGAGTTTACATTTGTTGAAGTTCCTATTTAATTCCAAATCTCGATATTCTCCCAGGGCAAACTCATACTTTTTAAGTAACCTTTACTAACAAATCTCACTTGACAAATGTCTAAAAATAAGTCGATTATCTCATTGTTAGTTGGTTAATAGTTCGTATATTTAACTGATAATCAATTA
>JBILHL010000068.1:0-8143 GCA_044350515.1 Crocinitomicaceae bacterium
TGTAAGTATGAAACTCACCTTGCTTTTTAAAATAGTGTTTTATAGGTGCAATTGGTATTCCGATAGCTTTAACTAACCGATACTTTGTAGTGGATCCCTTTGGTTGAATGTAAGCATCTCGTTCCATTTGAATCCAACCACCATTTATATAAATCTTTGAGGATCGAAAAATAAAATCAATCCGAGTATATTCATCTGTCACTTCAATGCTTTTCATCCTGTGATCTGTTTTGAAATCCATTCCATTTGGATTGTACAATTTCATTGGTGTAACACTTTTCTCAGTGCTATCAACTTCAATAATTTTCTCAATTTCTGTTTCCATATTTTTAAATTTTCGACAAAGTAAAAATATAGGTGCGTATTACACATACGGAGTTTAAAATAATTTATACATTTGTCCAAAATAGTCAATTATGAACCTGAGTAAAAGTGCATTTAGAAGGTATAAGGTTATTGATGGTCTGCTTCGAAATACCATGAAACCTTTGCCACAAATGAAAGATATCATTGAAGCCTGCTTAGAAAAATTAGATTTTGAACCTTCAGCAGAAACCATTCAAAAAGATTTAGCGAACATGCGTCTTCCCTATCCTGATGGATTCGATGCTCCAATTAGTTATAATTTCAGTAAAAAAGGATACGAATACACTGACCCAAATTATTCTTTGACTGGAATTGCACTCAAACAAGAAGAAGTTGAAACGATTGCAGAGGCAGTGGATTTAATTCGAATAATTGGAGGTTCGCGTATTAGCGATCAATTCAATCATGCAGTGGAAAAATTACTTTCTGCTACTATTGAAGGTAGACAGTCAACTGAACACAAAAGAACAATTCTACAAACAATGGTCCCTCCTATTTCGAGAGGATTTGAATATTTTGATTTATTCTATGAATCCTGTAAAGACCTAACTCCACTATCAATTTTACACTTTTCGTATAGTAAAAGAACATTTCTACACACCATTTTACATCCTTTTTTAATTAAAGAATTTGACAATCGTTGGTATGTGATTGGGTATTCAGAAACACATGAGGCAGTCCGTACATTTGGTTTAGATCGCATAAATGAGCCTTTGAAACTAAAAAAGAAATATCATTTTACGGACTCAAGTGAAATTGACACTTATTTAAATGATGTTTATGGTGTGTTCCCTATTCCAGAAGCACAAAAAGAAGTTGTTCAAATTTGGGCGAATCAGTTAACGACTCATTATTATCAAGCCTATCCTTTACATGAAAGTCAAATAATAAAAAAGAACGAATTTGGTTCTTCAGACATAACTTTTGAACTCATTCCTTCACTTGAACTCGCTCGTCATTTTTTGTCGCAAGGTAATCAAGTGAGAATCCTTTCACCTAAATGGTTTAATCAATTTGCTAAAGATCTTAAAAATGAAAAATAAAACATATTTAGTGCAACCAGTTATTAAGGACGCACAAAAAAGTAATCCAACAATATTGCGAATTCTATTAAGTGAACAATTCACGCAAATTGATTTTGGTTATGCTGCTCCTTGGATGTATATAAAAGGTGGATGGATTGATATTGCACCGCAAACATACATTAGAAAAGTAGATTCAAAAGAGAAGTTTAAGTTAATTAACGCACTGAATATCCCTATTTCTCCAGAACGTCATGATTTCGAAACCAAATCAGATTGGAAAGTTTTCAGTTTATTTTTTGAACCGCTACCAATAAAAGATTGCATAATTGAAATCATTGAAAAAGAAAATCCCAATGAAAATAACTTCAATTATTATGGTATTTCACTTGAAGATGTTAAGGGAATTGAAGTTGTTTTTTGATTGATATTCAGTAATTTAAACTAGTTTTTTAATGTCGCATTTTGTTTAAATTTTACTGAAACAGAAGACAATGCATTAATCTTTAGCGAGATTTCCTCGTTTCTGAGCACCAAAAAACGTGAAGAAAAACTACAAATCTGTCGCGACTTTATGACTTCAAATGGCGTTATTGAGGATCTGATGTGTTTAAATTGTGACGAGCGAATGGAATTAGTGATGGAATTGGGGGTTTAACAAGAAAATGAATAAAGTGAAAAAAAAGATCTGATTAAAAACCTTATATTTACTTTATTAAAGTAAGCTGTTAGCTTTTATACTTTGAGAAGATTTAAAAATAATAATATCACTTGAGTAACACTAAAATATCCATACGATTTTTTAACGACCGTGAAGTTCGGGCGATTTGGGACGATGAAAATGCTAAATGGTGGTTTAGTGTATTAGACATAATTGCTGTACTCAATGACCAAAACAACTATTCAAAAAATCGAAACTATTGGAAATACTTAAAGTCCAAACTTAAAAAAGAAAACAGTGAAGTGGTTAGTACCACTACCCAGTTGAAAATACTTGCCCCTGATGGGAAAAAACGTATTTCAGACATGCTTGATTACAAAGGAATTATAGCATTAGGCAAAGAATTTCCTGGAAAAAAAGCAAATCGATTTTTAGAATGGTTTACATACAGTGATGAAAGTATTGATGGAAAAAGCAAAGCAAAAGCATATGCCTTGTTTCAAAGTACTTTTATAAATAGTATAGAAATAGGAACTACGAAAGGTCTACAACAGATACATGCCTATTTATTTGGTGGATTGTACGATTTTGCAGGACAAATTAGGCAAAAAAACATTTCAAAAGGTGGATTCCAATTTGCCGTTTCACGTTTTTTAGGTGAATCACTCAAACAGATAGAAGAAATGCCAGAAAGTACTTTTGATGAAATAGTTCTGAAATATATTGAAATGAATATTGCGCATCCTTTTATGGAAGGGAATGGAAGAAGTACTAGAATTTGGTTGGATTTAATGCTTAAAAAGCGTATTAAAAGATGTGTTGACTGGAGTAAGATTACAAAAAGTGACTATATGAACGCTATGATGTTAAGCCCAACAAATGGAAAAATACTTTTGTCAGTTCTAAAAAATGCATTGACCACTAAAATAAACGACAGAGAGATGTACATGAAAGGGATTGATTACTCATATTATTACGAAGAGAATAATTAATTTTTAAAATTGGATAAATAAATACAATTCATTTACTTCATTAAGAACTTCAATTTACTTCAAAAAACTACAACCTCCTCTCTAAATTTTTAATCACTTTATTATAAAAGGAAGCATCTTTAATATTCAAGAACAGAAAGATACTTAAGGGCACATTTACACCAATTAAATAGTAAATAAACCATTCTTCTCTTATTCCGAAATAGCATAAAAAAGAGCATACATAAGAAAATAATGCCAAGTAAATATTAGGTTTAAGATACTTCGTGAAATGACTTTTACAAACTTCCAACTCATTTATTAATTCGCGTTTTTCGAAAATAATCTTTAGAAAAAACAACCAAGCCATAATATGAATTTAGGTCGATTTTATTGTCCTTAAAACCATAAATCTAAATTTGCTTTTTCCCCAAGTATTCATTCTTTGCAAGCTTGCAAGGATTCGTTTTTCAGTTGGAAAAGAAGAAATATTTGTCAAACAATTTAAAACAGAAAATATGAAAAACAAAACAACACTCTACCACTTTATTGTCGATCAAAGTGGTTCTATGGCTGGATTAGAAAATCAGACCATCGCAGGATTCAATACGCAATTGAATACTATCCAACAATTAAAAAAGGAACTTCCAGACCAAGAATATCTATGCTCGCTCACCTTTTTTAATAATGAAGTTCAGGATCGCATTCAATTCGGGCAGATTGATTTAATTCAACCTTTATCCTTTCAGAATTATGTTCCAAGTGGCACAACTGCTTTATTGGACGCAATCGGAAAATCCATTTATTCTATCAAAAATAAATTTGGTGCAGACATTACTGAGGATAAAATTTCAATCGTTTTAGTCATTATTACGGATGGACATGAAAATTCATCTAGGCTCTACTCCTATCATGATATTGCGAATCTAATTAAACAATTGGACGAAACTGGAAAATGGACTTTTAGTTTTTTAGGTGCTGATTTTGATGCCATCCACACTTCTCAAATGCTCAATATTCGAAGAGAAAATGTGATGAACTTTAGTAAATCAGAATATAGTGGAATGATGGATGACGTGAGTGATTCGATTCGAACGTATGCACAAGAAAAATCTGTGGGCAATCTGAAACGAGATATTTTTGATATCTTTAAAACGAAAGACAGAAGAAACAACTAAAAATACATTGGACTCATGAAGGTACATTTAATTCGCTCTAAAAATTATAACGTTGAAGATTTTAACAACGTGCTTAATTTACTTTGTAAACACAGAGGAAGTATTGAATTTGTACCTTCTGAACCAATAGTGATTCCTGACTCTTTGCAAGAAGAAATTTATGACACTAAGAAAGACTTTGAAACCCAAAAACCTTTTCCAATGTCTATTGCGAGAAACAGTATATATGCATCTGATGAAGAAATTTCTTTTCCCCACAAAAGAAATACAATTACTTGGGAAGAATTATTTAACGTTTGTAAAAATTACAGAAGAGATTACTTTATTGATGACTGTGACCACGTTATTTTACTAAATGATGTTCCTAATGAAAACAATTGGTTCGGTTGTGTTGATTCAACAAAGAAGAATTATTTTGTGCAGACGAATGATTGGGATTGGTACTTAGGAAGAAGTATTGATACTCGATTTCCTGTGGCTTATGAAATTGTATCTTGGCTTTTGCGGAGTTTGATGTATAAAAACCAAACAGAAATTATTAGTAGTCTTCATAAGGAACCGCAAGGATGTATTATGGATTATTGCATTGATAAAACGCAAATAATAATTAAAATGCGTACCGCAGACCTCTGCCCTGAATGTCTAAAAGTTCTTGAAAATAGAGACATAAACCGTACTTACGCCCGTCAGCTTTTTCAAATAATGGATGGATTACGAGAAAACATTATGTTTCGTCAACGTTCACAGTTATTAATGCAATTGAGTAGAATGGAAATTAGAGGTTTGAGTAAAACAATTTACCTGACTGATTTAGGAGACCTACAAATCAACTTAAATCCAAAGGAAAGAGCGCTTTATTTACTCTACTTGAATCATCCTGAAGGAATTCAACGAAGTTACTTGATTGATTACAAAGATGAACTTAGGTCGTATTACGCTCAAATAAGTAACCAAGCAACAAACGAACTGATTGATGTAGCAATTAACCGACTTGTAGATGTAAGAGACAATAATATGAATGAAGTAATGGCTCGTATTCGTTCAAAATTCAAAAATGCAGTTGGCGAAGAACAAGCCAAAGATTACAGTATCACCTTTACGCCTGAAGGAACGCATAAGATTTTATTGAATCGGGAGTTGGTTGGGTTTGGGGGGTGATAATTTTTTAATCTTTTTAGTTCTTCTCTTTCAGCTCTTTGAGAAAATCGCTTTAGGTAGAGTTTTATGGAACATTGTTGATGTGATAGTTGCTGTTTATATGTTGATTAGCTTAAGAAATGAAAAGCAAATTATAGAATAGAAACGTTTTCAAAGCCTTTCATCGCTTGATAATTGAACAAGAAGCACCTGCAATTATTATAGCCGATATAATGAAAGAATACAACCAGAATAACGAAGGAAATTAAAAATATTTTTTTAAAGTGAACCGAGAAGTGAATCTTTTAGTTTTTTGGTTTGTAAAGTTTTAAAATAGCAGTTATAGCTATGGTCTAAAAAATGTTTCCCACAATGAATCTATTGACTCTTCTGAATTTTCACTCCCAAAATCAATGTTACTTTTTTCCACTTTAGTGAGCATGAATTCCTTTACCTCTTCGTAGCTAAATCCGTATTTATTTAGTTTAGCAGTTACTTTTGTTACGTCCTCAAGAAAAAGATGCATGTGAAAATTCATTTGGCCATCTGAACGCTTGTAATATTCTACCGATTGATTTTTGAGAGAATTTAATGTTTTCAATTTATATTCCAGTGCACTTGTTCGAGGATTGATTTTCACAATTTCTGCAGCCATACGCCTTCCATTTATAGCAATAACTTTTTCTTGAGCGATAATCGTAAGTTCATTGCTTCTCGAATTTTGAACAGCCGACTGGATATCTTCCAAATAAACGATAGCTCGAACATAACCGCATGGTTCACATTTAATGTGTTGGTCTGAATAAAAATTTTCTTCGAAAATACTCAAAATCACACTTTTCTCACAAACAGTAATCTCAATTTTAGCATAAAGTTTACTTCTTTTCCGATAAACTTTCCACAAATAAATTAGGGAATTAGCCATTTCTTTTTTCGATACATTAAACGTTGAAAGGATGGCCTCATTCAATAATGGCGAATGATTTGTGTTTTCAAACAAATCAAGTTGATACAACTGTTTTTCTTTTTTCATTTACAACTATCTAAAGTACTTTAAGATCAATCACATCAGATATCAACGCGTCTTTTCCCAAAAGTAATAATTTTAGAGATAGCCTAAAAGCATAAGTTTCGAAACATTTCAACTAATTTCTCTGGGCCTTTTTCACGGATTTACTCACATAATGTCCCTTACTATGACACGATTTATTAGTGACACAAGAACTAAATAGTTCAGCCAATAATACAAGTGCGATTAACTTTTTCATGACTTTGATTTTTAATGTTTTGAAAATATACTTTAATTCAAGAAAACATAGGTTCTAAAGTGAATTACTCGAAGTGCTATGCCGAATTCATGCTTAATTGGTTGATTTTGGTTGAAGTAATTACGATGATAGACCTCAAGTTTTGTATTCCAAGCTTTGCTTCGTCGAGAAAATCCAACTTGCTGATTTTATTGAAAAAGATACTTATTTAACAGTAAAAACACATCAATTAAAACAGTCTTTTGACCAATTGAGGAAAACATAAAAACATGCTATTTTAACGTATTTGTCTGAATGGATGGAACAAGTAAAAAATACAACGATGGAATCGATGAAAGATTTTGAAAGTTCGTTCTAACTACAAAATGAAATTTGAAAGGATTACTTTAATAAAAGGCTTGATTTAACAGACAATTATCCCAATTTATTTTTTATTTAGCTCAATTATTAAGTTATAATTAAGCTAGCATCAATCGAATAAATGAATAAATCCTGATTTCTCTTTGTCTTCAAAAAGTAATTTATAAAAATAGACGCCTGAAATTAACTTCGTTCCATTGGTAGTTCCATCAAAAGGTGGAGAAGTTTCATCACCGGAATACACTACAACACCCCAACGATTGTAAATACTAATATTAAATTTCGCGCAGCTTTTTGCATATTCAGGGAAATTCAAAACGTCATTTACCCCATCAGCATTTGGTGTCAAAACATTCGGAAAGGCCAAAAAATCTAGCGGATTATTAAATTCAATGTCCGCAATAATTGAACTCGAAGGAGAATAACAACCATTCGTTGTAAGTATCGCTGAATAAATGCCTGTTTGGGCAGTAAACAGTGGAATTGAGTTAGAAAATTGATTCGACGCATAATTATTAGGTCCCGACCAATTGATTCCAAAAGTTGAACTTTCAGCTGAAAAAATAAAGGCATCACCCGGACATTTAGGAAAATTCCCCGTTAATACTGGTGCATTTGGAGTTGGATAAACCGATAAATTCAAAATGAACAAACTATCGCAACCACCTTCAGTTGTGTACAGAAATTGATAAATGCCACTTTGCGTGTAATTTTGATTGGTAATATTCCAAAAATAAGAATCACAAGCAGAAATAACTTGATTTACTTGATACGCAGGAAGTATATTTAAAGCAATTATTACAATACTATCACATCCAGAAATACTTTGAAATTCAAACACATAATCACCTTCGGTAGTAAGTGCTGTATCGCTGTAAACATAAGTTCCGCCACTACATAAATCTACTGGAATGGTTTGATTGTAAATTGGTGCTACCACTAAATTCAATGTTACAATAGAATCACAACCAGAAACTGTTTGACCATTGAATAAATAAGTACCTGTTTGATTATAAGTTGAACCATTGAAAAGATAACTTTCTCCTTGGCAAATCAATTGATTTACAACTGGAGCATAAATAGGGTTCACGGTAACATTAGCCGTAAGCTCATTTGATGAGCCATTGGGATTAGTTGCTGTTACTGTGTAGGTCGTATTTTGATTTGGAGAAACAGTAAT
>JBILHL010000072.1:0-6893 GCA_044350515.1 Crocinitomicaceae bacterium
CGTACTCCAAAGAATTGTTCCATTGGTTGTTACTGTAAGTGTAGTACTTTCGCCTTGACATATTGTTAAATTCCCTGATAAAGAAGCCAAACATCCGCTTGTTAAAGTACCAACTTCACACACACAAGCATCGTTTAAATCGGTCACTCCATCACCATCAGAATCCAAACTTGCACTTGCTCCACCATCCGCAACCATTAATAAGCCATACGGATTTGCCCCATCACTTGGGAAATTATAAACCATGATATCAACGTAATTCACACCTGCAGCCCAAGGACCAGTGAGGTTAATATTTAATTGTCCTCCAGCTGCAAAATTCCCTCCGCTTATTCCTGTGTTCGTACCATTTACAAATACATCTGAAATCGTATTATCGACATAACCTGTTAAATTCAAAGTGTAATTTCCTATTCCAGCGATACTATTTCCGTTACATGTGGAAGGCAAATTCAAGGTTAAACGAAAATAACGATAACCAGAACTTGTATTTTCAGAGCAAGAAGCATCGTTTCCAGTAATCCATTTCCCATTATTTGTTGGAGGTGGCAGTGATGCAGGATTCACCCAAGCCCCTGGAGCACAATTATTATTGATCAAAGCTGGAGTGTAAGTTAAACCTACAGGATTTGGTGGATTGGATGTGTACCAAGGTGAAACTGTCCAAAGTGGATCCAAAGCTCCAACAGGACCTTGTCCCGTTGCAAGCGTCACAGGATTAGGAAATTGAGCAAAAACCTGACTTACAAAATTGAAGCAAACAACAACAACAATCCATTTTTTAAGATTTATCGAAGAATTTAAAGGCATTTGTTCGTGTTTTAGTTGCTTTGAATTGAGGAACTCATTTAGATGTTTGAAGTTAGGATATTTTTTTGATTTAACAATAGCTAAAAGTTTTTATTAAAATAAAAATTTTAGTAAGCGCTTTCGTACCATTAAAAATAAAACAACCTTAATTCAAATATTACTTCCCTCCTACTTCAATTATAGTTGAAGCTAGTTTTTTATTGGGTTTGAACGCATAAGGCAAACGCTCTTTGTAAAGAAATTTCTTTTGAGGAGATTCAAATGGTCGATAAACATAATACACCGTATTGTTGTGAACCCGAATTTTATCTACGTATCGAAAGCCCAGTTTTACTTTTTCAATAATAATTCCTGTTTTTAAATCAAATAAACCTAAATAAGTTGAACCTGTTTTTTCATAAATTGCATAAACTGCACTTGTGATTTTATCTTGAATCAAATGACTTTTCCAGCCCGTTTGTTTTGCGTTGTAATGGTGGTAAATCGGAATAGAATCTATGCACTCACCCACTTTATTATAAATTTCCAAACGGTCTTTCGGATAATTGAATACGAAAACAGAATCGTTCCGTTGAAACATCGGTGCATAAACTTCCTTGTAGTAAATAGATTGGGTAAAAAAGTTTGCTCCAACCCAAATTTCTGCATCAATTCCCGATTCCAACTCTTTATTTTTTGCCCATAACTTCGTGCGAATATCCATCCATTTATACTCAGCGCGATACATTTCCATCATCAATTCATCTTCTATTTTTAAAATCACACGATAGGTAGAATCCATTTGATCAAAAGTGTAATATTCAAAAGCCGGATAATCCTTGTTGAAATTGGAGAGAAATAGCTTTGTTTGAATGGTATCAATAATTGGTGCAACATATTGCATAAAATAGGGTTTTGGCAACATTCCCAACTGAATTTCAGCTTCTTTAATGAAAACACCAAAGACATTATCTTTACAAATAATATGGGTGTTTCCACGGTAATCTCTCGTTAATGCTTGCGCTTGGTCGTTAACCTGAAAACTTGTGATAATTTGTTGCCCATCGTAAAGCACAAGTTCACTTCCTTTGCTCAATTGTTTAGGGTAAGTCAATAATAAAATATCACCGTTATTTTGAACTTCAAAGTCTGCTACACTCAAACGTTCGGAACGAAAAACAGTATCTGGAATTCCTGGGGCTTTAACTACAACTTCTTTCAATTGTAATGATTTCGTAGCTTGTAAATAAAGCGTAACTTTTAATGTGTCAATAAGTGATTTCGTTTTTAAGATTTTGGTATATGCTTCATAAATTGGGTGTGTGCAATTAAGATTAATAATTGTTCCAACAACCACATTTTCAAGTTTGAAACTAACAACTCCTTTCCCTGAAGATCGAAGATAAAAAGATGAATCTTTTACTTTCGAATTAGCATCAAATACCTTAGCTAAAACGTTAACATTATGGATATTTTCTCCTGATTTAGTATCGACGAATTGGATATAAACAACTTGTCCCCAGCTGATTGAACTGAGGACAATTGTTACAAAAAGTAAAATTAATTGGCGCATCATATTTTATAGATGCAATTAGTTTGAAAAATCCACAATGGAATTAATTTACACTTTAAAGTTCCAACCAAAAGTATCTTCAATTTCACCCATTTTCAACGCGTCCATGTGCGCTTTGATTTTATTAGATAAAGTGCGCGTTTCGATTGCAGGTATTTCCAAACGTTCGTCGCGGTAACCAATTACTGCTACTTGTGCGATTGTAGCGGCAGTTCCAACACCAAAAGCGTCTTCTAAAGAACCATTTCTAGCTGCTAACACAATTTCTTCTACCGTAACTTTACGTTCTTCAACTTCAATTCCCCAAGTTAAAACAAGGTCGATTAGTGAACGCTTTGTAATACCACGTAAAATCGTATCCGAATCTTCAGAAGGTGTAATTAATTTTCCACCAATTTGAAACATAATATTCATCGTTCCAGATTCTTCAATGTATTTATGCTCTTTCGCATCTGTCCATAAAAGTTGGTGAAATCCTTGAATTTGACACTGTTTCGCTGGATAAAGGGAAGCTCCATAATTTCCTGCTGCTTTCGCTCTACCTACTCCACCTTCTGCCGCACGCGTATAATGTTCTTCTATTTTAATTCTCACTGGTTCAGAATAATAAGCGCCTACTGGAGAGGTAATTACCATAAACTTATAAGTATCAGAAGGCTTAATTCCAACGTATTCATCTGTTGCAAATAAAAATGGACGAATGTAAAGCGAGTAACCCTCTTTATCCGTAACCCAATTGGCATCTACTTCGACTAATTTACGAACCGCTTCCACAAAAATTTCTTCTGGTACTGGAGGCATACACATTCTTTCAGCCGATTGTTTAAAACGTTTAGCATTCATGTCAGGTCTAAAAATGGTGATTTCACCAGCTTTATTTTTGTAAGCTTTCAAACCTTCAAAAATTGACTGACCGTAATGAATTGCTGACATTGCGGGGTGCATTGGAATAGGCGCAAATGGAATTACTTTTCCTTCTTGCCATTGACCATCGCTGTATTCCATCAAAAACATATGATCAGAGAAAACTTTACCAAATGGTAAATTCTCCCAATCCACTTGGTTTATTTTAGAATCAAGTGATTTTTGAATAGAAAAGTTGATTGTTGATGTTGACATTTAATAGTTTTTTGTCTTGCGAATATAAGGTTTTAACTTAATTAGACAATCTATTTATTTGTCAACAGATTTAAGAATACATGAACGGTAAACAGGTTTAATTGGCTAAATACAATTATTTCAAAAACTTAGAACTTAAAAATCAACTAAAATTTGGAATTATTCTAGGGAAAATTTGGGGATTTTTTGGGGATTTTTGGCAATTTTCTTTTTGGTTGAAAACTCATTTGAAAACTTAATTTTTGAATTTTCAAGTACATGAAAAAAAAGTAGAATTTTGAGCAAAACTTTAAACTATGAGCACAGAAACACTAACACTTCAAGAAGAAATCAATGCTTTAAAAGCACAATTAACTGGCGATTTGTTTGCCGACATGGACTTGAAAGACCAAATTCACAATCTTGAAATGAAATTAAACGGTGTTAAACCGATGGATACTTACATTGATTGTGTAGGTTGCGGCTCTTAAATTTTACATTTTTTGAACAAGCAATGCATTTTTTGCGTTGTTTAAAATAAAAACATGAAGCAATTCGAAGTTCCTGAATTTTATCGTTCACCCATCATAAGCAAAGTCAAGGCAAAACGTAGATTGGAGGATCCACGTAAAAAGGACTTCACTCCTACTGAAATTACTTTTGGTAAAGTTACCTTTTTGATACCACGTCATTTTGGCTTTTGTTATGGTGTAGAAAATGCAATTGAAAAAAGCTATAAAGCCATTCAGGAAAATCCAGAAAAACGCATTTTTTTATTGAGCCAAATGATTCACAATCCAGATGTGAATGCAGATTTACAATCCTATGGACTGCAATTTTTACAAGACACAGAAGGAAAACAACTGATTCCATTCGAAACTTTAACTGCTGAAGATATTGTCATCATTCCTGCTTTTGGAACCACACTCGAGATTGAACAACAACTTCGAGCTATTGGTGTAAACATCGACAACTATAATACAACTTGCCCTTTCGTTGAAAAAGTTTGGAATCGTTCAGAAAAATTAGGGGAAACCCAACACACGATTATTATCCATGGAAAAGCAAAACACGAAGAAACACGTGCAACTTTTTCACACAGTTCAAGTAATGCGCCTGCGCTCGTTATAAAAGACATTAAAGAAGCAAAGTTTCTTGGTGAAGTAATCTTAGGTTTAAAATCTACGGAAGAATTTCTTTCCTATTTTGAAGGAAAAATGAGTCCAAATTTTGATCCAACGCTTCATTTAACTAAAATCGGGGTGGTGAATCAAACAACGATGTTGGCAACTGAAACCCAAGAAATCACTGATTATTTGCGTGAAATTATGCTTCAGAAATACGGAGAAGCTGAAATCAAAAATCACATTGCTGACACGAGAGATACATTGTGTTATGCAACCAATGATAATCAATCAGCAACTTATGGATTATTGGAAAACGAAGCGGATTTAGCGGTTGTTGTTGGTGGTTACAACAGTTCAAATACCAGTCATTTAGTTGAGTTATTGGAACAAAAATTTCCAACTTTTTATATCCGAGGAAAAGACGAAATCAAGTCTAAAAGCAGTATTCACTCCTTTGACATTCATTCAAGTAAAGTTTTAGATAAAGACACTTTTATTCCTGAAAAAGAAAACGTTAGGATAATTATTTCATCTGGAGCATCTTGCCCTGATGCTTTAGTTGATGGGGTGCTTCATAAAATCATTTCGTTGATTGACCCAACTGTTGATACAACCGAATTATTAAATCAAATATAAATGAAAATATATACAAAAAAAGGTGATTCAGGTAAAACTGGATTAATTGGCGGTACACGTGTTCCAAAAAATGCCATTCGTATTGATGCGTATGGAACGGTTGATGAATTAAACTCATTTTTGGGTGTAGTTCGTGACCATGAAATCGACGGAAAATACAAAACGCAACTCATTGAAATTCAAGATCGTTTGTTCACCATTGGTTCAAGTTTGGCTTCAGACCCTGAAAAGTCAAATATGAAAATTCCAGATTTGAAGGAAAGTGATATCGAAGCATTAGAAAACTGGATGGATGAAATGGACGAACAATTGCCTGAAATGCGCTTTTTCGTGCTACCAGGTGGACATCAAGCCGTTTCCTTTTGTCATGTTTCACGTTGCGTTTGCCGAAGAGCGGAACGAATCATTGTGGAACTAAATGAAAAAGAGTTTGTTGCACCTTTAGTTTTATCTTACATGAACCGATTAAGTGATTACCTTTTTGTATTAGGTCGTAAAATTTCTCACGATTTGGGTGCTGCAGAACAAGCTTGGCATCCAAGAATGGATTAGGATTTTTTGAAGCAACCAATTAAAAGCGTTAAAGATTTCTTTAGCGCTTTTTTTATGCTTATTTAAGGTCTGCTGAAAAAGTCAGACCTCGAAGAAGAGGCGGAGCCAAATGAGCCAGATTCTAGAAGCAGTCAATGAAGATGTATAGTAATACTTCAATTTGACTGCAACGAAGAAGATGGTTTATTTCTGGCTAACAAAATTATATCATCTTTGATACAAGGAAATTTCTAAAAACAACTAAAAAACCTTGCATCTAAAAGTATATTGAAAATCTAAACACAAGATAAAATAAAGATTTTGTGTTTTTCAGCAGACCCTATTTAAACGTATAACCAATACTGAAACCTGGCCAAGGAAAAGCAGGATAATAAAGTCCAAGAACATTACTAAACAAGGAACTAATTCGCATTGACCTATTGTTTCCAGAGCTACTAAAGCTTACTAAATCAATCATAGGGGTTGCTGCAACTTTTAAAAACAAACCTCCTTTTGGACGCTGAAAACGATAGCCAATTTTTGGAGTCAAATAGGTATAAAAATTATTAGTTGTTGATAGACCAAACTCTGATTTGACAGCCATTCCAGTGATTCCAACTCCAAGTTCTAAATGGTGACTTTTCTTACCAAATAACCAATTATAAGAAACTGGAACGCCAAAATAGCTACCATTTCCAAATTGAATTTGGTTTGGAACATAAACTACTCCTGCAGTGAAAGAATTAAATACTTTTTTATCCGTATTTAAAAGCCGATCGTAATTCAAAGACCAACAAAATCCTTGACCAAAAGCCTCAGCATAAATGGTGTTTTTTTCTAATGGAAAATTCGTTTGTTTTTCCTGCGCATTAAAGTTGTTGGAAAAACTTAGAAGCAAAGTAAAAAGTAAAATTTGTCTCATTTCGGTTTTTAATAAAGACAGTTTAACACTTAGAAAAGTTACACCTCTATTCATTCAATAATTGTTATTTCTAGTTGTTAGGGTGATAAAATATTAATCAAAAATGACAAAGCATAAAATGTACTTCCCTAAAATAGGTTGACCGTTTTGTTATACTTTTCTATCATCAAAAATAGTTATTTTAGGTCTATCTTCAGTTTTCATATTATTCCATTTT
>JBILHL010000025.1:0-47345 GCA_044350515.1 Crocinitomicaceae bacterium
GCTTGAAGTCCTCGGTAAATTTTCTGGGACTCCGTAATAATCGAATTTTTTTATCCATAATAAATTGACTTTTTCGGTCAACCTATTTCAGGGACATACAAATTGATATTAAGCCATGAACACTATTTCTTGATTTTTAATTTCTTTCATTTCCTCATAATCCTCTGAAGCGGACATTCTCTCATTTCTCATAATATCATTACCTCATTTCTCATTCTCTCGTTCTCATTCCCTCATTCCCTCATTCCCTCATAAAATCATTTCTCATTCCCTCATAAAATCATAAAATCTTAAAATCATTTCTCATTCCCTCATAAAATCCTAAAATCCCTTTTAAAAAATCTTACCTGGATTCAAAATTCCTTTAGGGTCAAAAACAGTTTTTATAGAACGCATCAGATTTAAGGCAACTTCGGGAAACGCAATATCCATGTAGTTTTTCTGAACTAATCCAATTCCGTGTTCACCTGAGATTGTACCTCCGAGTTTCACCACTTCCGTAAATAACTCACGTATCGCTTTTGGTAATTCTTTGTCCCATTGCTCGTCGGATAAATTTCCTTTTATAATATTCACATGTAAATTCCCATCGCCCGCATGACCATAGCACACTGAATGAAAACCGTACTTTTTGCCAATTTCTTTCACGTGGAATAACAATTGAGGCAATTCAAATCTCGGTACAACCGTATCTTCTTCTTTATAAATAGATTGTGATTTAACAGCTTCTCCTACTTTTCTTCGTAAGCTCCAAAGCGTATTTTTCTGTGCTTCCGATTCAGCAAACAAAACTTCATCCGTTTCAAAATTTTCCAAAACCGCGAGGATTTTCTCACATTCTTGCATCAAAACCTCAGCGTCAAATCCATCTACTTCGATTAACAAATGTGCTTGGTGATTTTCTGCAACTTTTATGGAATAATCTTTTGTAAAATCTTGCGTCCACAACAAGGCATCACGTTCCATAAATTCCAAGCCGCTTGGTGTAATTCCTGCTTGAAAAATGGCTGCAACCGCTTCGCACGCTTTTTGTGCATCGTAAAACGGCACTAACATCAACATATCAGTTGTCGGGTGTGGAATTAAGCGTAATACAATTTTGGTGATAATTCCTAAAGTTCCCTCTGAACCCACCAAAAGTTGCGTTAAATTGTAACCAGTGGCATTTTTCAAGACATTTGCTCCTGTCCAAATTACTTCGCCAGTTGGCAACACTACTTCAAGATTTAACACATAATCTTTGGTAACACCGTATTTAACAGCCTTTGGACCTCCTGAATTTTCAGAAACATTTCCACCGATATAGCATGAACCTTTACTCGCTGGATCAGGTGGATAAAACAATCCTTTTTCTTTCACTGCATTTTGTAAAACTTGCGTAATTACACCTGGCTCTGTGGTAACTTGATGATTTTTTTCGTCGATTTCTAAGATACGGTTAAACTTTTCCATCGAAAGTAAAACTCCGCCGTGAATTGGAAGGGCACCACCACTCAAACCTGTTCTTGCTCCAGCTGGTGTCACAGGGATTTCATGCTCGTTACAATAAAGCATAATCGCTGCAATTTCTTCCACTGTTGTTGGCTTCAAAACAATCGCAGGAGGAAAACGCAAATCTTCCGTTTCATCGTGACTGTAATCGTTGCAAACTTCCAAATCAACAATAGCTCGATCTGCTAAAAGTTGTTGAAAAAAGTCAAGGTGAAGCTTTTGTAATGACATAATATTTTTGATTCAAAAGTAATGATTCATTTGAAAAGATTAATTTTATATCAAAACAGTAAATAATGAGTAAAAAAGTATATATCGTTGATGGTATTCGAACGGCAATTGGAAGTTTCGGTGGAACCTTATCCACAATGCGAGCAGATGATTTAGCAGCCTTTGCTATTAAAAGTTTAATCGATCGTCATCCTGAATTAGATTTGAAAGCGATTGAAGATGTGATTTTAGGTTGTGCCAATCAAGCAGGAGAAGATAATCGCAATGTGGCAAGAATGGCTGGATTATTGGCTGGACTTCCTGTTGAAGTTGCTGGTGAAACAGTGAATCGTTTGTGTGCATCAGGTATGGCTGCAACCATCAATGCTTCAAGAGCCATCAAAGATGGAGCCGGCGATTTATACATTGCAGGTGGTGTTGAACACATGACAAGAGGACCTTGGGTGATTTCTAAAACTTCGAGTGCTTTTGGTCGCGATGCACAAATGTTCGATTCTTCTTTTGGCTGGCGTTTTATCAATCCTAAAATGCAAGAAATTTATGGTGTTGACAGTATGGGAATGACTGCCGAAAATCTAGTTGACAAATATGGTATCGAACGCGAAGCACAAGATAAATTTGCTTGTTGGTCGCAAGAAAAAGCTGCAAAAGCGCAAGCAAATGGATTTTTTGATGAAGAAATAGCCCCAGTTTCTATTCCTCAAAAGAAAAAAGATCCAATCGTTTTCCAAAAAGACGAATTTGCACGTGCTTCAACCACAATAGAAAGTTTAGCTGGATTAAAACCTGCCTTTAAAAAAGAGGGAACTGTAACAGCAGGAAATGCCTCTGGATTAAATGATGGTGCTGCGGCATTGTTAATAGCCTCTGAAGATGGACTTTCTCAACATAATTTAAAACCTTTAGCTAGAATAGTTGGTGGAGCTGTTGCAGGAGTTGAACCAAGAATCATGGGGATTGGTCCTGTTTACGCCGCACAAAAAGCACTAGATAGAGCAGGTTTAACTTTAGCAGATATGGATGTTTTAGAATTGAACGAAGCTTTTGCTGCTCAAGTTTTGGCTTGTACTCGTGCCATGGGATTAGCAGACAACGATCCAAGAATCAATCCGAATGGTGGAGCAATAGCATTAGGTCACCCACTTGGAATGTCTGGAGCACGCATTTTATTAACTGCCGCAAGAGAATTAAAAAGAACTGGAAAACGTTATGCCTTAGTCGCAATGTGTATTGGCGTTGGTCAAGGCTATGCTACGATAATTGAGAATGAAGAGGCAAAATAAAATTGAAAAATGAAAAAAGAAAATAAAGAGATATAATTCGAAGTAAGAACCAACTTCCCTCCTTGAGGAGGGATTGAGGGAGGTGACTAAAATTAATAAGTTTTTAAAATTCATCCCCCTTAATCCCCCTTCAAAGGGGGAAACCTGAATCTCGTTTGTCATAAAGTCCTAACGTCCTAAAATCCTAAAGTCCTAAAAATGAAAAACCTCCTCCCCTTACTTCTTTTCCTAACGCTAGTCGCTTGTAAAAAAGAGGATACCACTTGGAACACCGATTGGTCGGCGCCAGCAGTTTCAGACACCTTACGTTTGACCTCACTATTCAACGATTCGACTTTGGTTGCTAGTACAAGTAACACCATTAACGTTGACTTGACGCGAACGATTTTGAATATTGGATTGTCTGATTTTGTGGCCATTCCAGACACAACGATTAAGCAAAACTTCAATCCAACTGTTTCCCTAAACAATGTTCCTCCGGGCTATCAATTTGTAAATTCAGTCGAAGAACATGAAATGGACTTGGAACCAATTCAACTTAAGAAAATTCATGTTTCACAAGGGACCATTCGTGTTAAAGTTTCAAATCCGATGGGGACGAAAGCATTTTTCACTATTCAATTACCGGGCGTAACAAGAAATGGTGCTGTGTTTGAACAAAATTATGCAGTAGACGCAGGAACAGTTCTCAACCCAGGAATTGCAGAAGAAATTTTAGACATTTCAAATTACGATATCGACTTAAGAGGCGAACAAGGAATAGATTATAACTTATTGCAATCGCGTTTAACAATCAAAACCGACCCCGACGGACCTGCAATTTCTATTGCGCCAAGTAACACTTTCCGTTTTGAAGCAACTTTCTCAAATTTAAAAATAGATTATGCAAAAGGTTACTTTGGCAATCAAATTTTTGAAGAATTAAGCACCTTCGCTGTTCCTTACTTCAACAACATAACTGAAGGCTCAATCACACTTCCAAACACTGCTCTTCAAGTGATTATCGAAAACGGTATGAAACTTTCGTTGAAAGGAAAAATCACTCAAGCCTCTAATACGAATGTAAACGGCACAACTGTCAACCTGAGCTCCAATCAACTCAACAATACTTTTTATGTTTCGCCAGCTACAGGAGTTTGGAATACCCTAACACCAACCTTTCAGCAATTAAATTTCGACGAAACCAATAGCAACATTAAAAACTACCTTGAGAATTTAGGTTCAACGCACCAAATAGGCTATCAATTACAATTAAATCCTTGGGGAAATACTTCGGGAGGAAATGATGAAGTTTTTCCATTTAGCAAGATAAAATTAAAAGTTAAAGCGCAAATGCCTCTTTCTCTTTCTGCGAATGGCTTGACTTTAAAAGATACTTTCGACCTTGATTTAGAGCAAGATAATTCGAAAACACACATTGAAAGTGGCTTAATATCAATGAACGCAACCAATGCTTTTCCTCTTTCATGTGATGCTGTTTTGTATTTGATGGATTCAAGTAATGTTATTTTACATACAATTGTTGCCAATTCACAGATTTCCTCAGCTTTGTTAGGAGCTTTAGATGCCAATGATGGACTCTTCAAGAAGAAATCCAAAGTTGACTTTGTACTAAGTGAAGCAGCGTTAAAAGACATCAATAAAATAAAAAAAGTAGTAGTTGAAGCCCGATTTGACACACCAAATCCTGCTTCAGGCTTGAGTGAAATGCAATCAATACCATTAGGTGCATTTTTAGCAGTAAAACTGAATGTGAAATTGAACACTAAAATTATTATTTGATGAAATTTAAACTATTCATTTTTTCCTTTTTTGTTCAAATTTCCATTTTTGGACAACATTATATTCCAATGAATTTCGATACCTTAATCGAACCAAAACAGGAATTAATTCTAACAGGAATCGCAGATGCAAGTTCTACCGCAATAGGTTTTGATATAGCTCAAAAATTTCTTTTTGGCGGTGCAATTACCACAGAAATGAAAGACAAATCACTGGAACGCCATAAAAGCATGAATCGCTTTGGTTCGGACGCAAATTTTGAAATTGAATACCGCAACCACAAAGTGAATATGTTTAAAGATGAACGTTTTGGGTTTCTTATAAAAGCTGGAATGTATAATTTCAATCAATTAATGTATTCCAAAGATGCATTCTACCTCGCAATGTATGGAAATTCGGGATTCATTGGAGATACAGCGAATTTATCAGGGACGCAATTCAAAACCATGACTTTTCAAAAAATCGGTTTTGGACTCATTGATAAAATCTCAAAATCTTCCATTACCTTGAATTTGGTTGGATTGAACAATGCTGCTTCGATAGATTTAGACCGTTTTGCTTTGTATCAATCAGCAGAAAATGACACATTGAAATTAGCTTATGCAGGTAATTACAATTTCTATGACAATTCAGATTACATCAAAAGTTTTGGACTTGCTTTAGATTTTGATATTCGTTTTAATAGTCCAAATAAAAAAGGAGAAGCAACTTATTTTCAAGTAATGGGCCGCAATTTAGGTTTTGTTTCAGCGCTTAGCTCACAAACAGCCTATTCAACAAACAGCCTAGTAACTTTCACTGGATTTTCCTATAATGAAATTGTAGACGGTGGTACAATTATTAATGATAATGCTGCCTTGATGGATTCTTTAGGAATTGAGGAGACTACAGAAAAAAATATGGAATTCCTACCGGGTTTGGTACAAGCTTCCAAATTAGTGGATGTCAATTCCAGACGCAAACTACAAGAGTTTTATGGTGGGAGAATGTACCTGAGTCGCGTTGCAATTCCACAAGTATTTGCTGGATTAAACTATCATCCCATTGATTTTTTAAATGTAGGTGCAAGCGTAACTTATGGTGGATTTTCAGGTTTGCGTAGTGGTGCATACCTATCCTATAATTCAGTAAAATTAAACATTGGTGTTTCCAGTGAAAATTTATTCAGCAAAATTGGTGTTTCATACTTAATACGTTTACAATGCGCATTTTAACCCTAATTTCATTTTTGATCTTACAACACATCGTTTTTGGTCAAATTTCCTTTTACAAGTTGTATTCTGGAAATGGCTTCGACAAAGGTCAAGGTATCGTTCAATTAGAGGATTCTTCTTATGTAATTACTGGCTCATCTAGTAGTTGGGAAGGCAGTTCGCAAGCTTTTTTATTAAAAATTGATAGCCTTGGGAATTACCTATGGAGTCAGCAATTAGGAGGACCTGAATCCGAAGAAGGTAAACGTGTTCTTTACAACAAAGATTTAGGATTTTACGTTGCTGGTTTTACAAATTCTTTTGGTGCTGGCGATTTTGATGCTTATCTAGTAAAAACGAATTTAAATGGAGAAAAACTGTGGGAGAAAAACTATGGTAAATCAACACATTGGGAACGAGTAAATGATGCAATAATGGCGCTCGATTCCGGAATTGTGATGGTGGGAGAAAGTACTGATTTAAATACAGGAAACACAGACGTTTTAATTATCAAAACCAATAAAAATGGCGACACACTTTGGACTAAAAATTTGGGAAGCGTTGGAGAAGATAGAGCCAATACAATCATAAAACTCAATGAAAATTATCTCATTGGTGGTCAATACTTTATTCCTGATTCAAATATGGTTAAAGGTTTCATTCTTGAAATGAATGATAGCGGTGATATAAACAGATTTGATACAATTTCTCATCTTACAGGGAATTATGTTGTTAATGATATTTCTGTTGGGGTTAATAAATTGTATGTCGCAGGATATCGAATTGTAAATCCCTCTAATCATGATGCTTATTGTGGCGTTTACGACTTTTCGGGTCAATTGATTAACCATTATACAACAGAAGATGTTGGAGAAATTCGAAATGAACGATTCATGCAAATTGCTTACAACTCAATAAAAAACAAAGTAGCAATAGGTTACCAAATTATAAATTCAAGTACTTTTCAAGATAATTTTGACTTGGTTTTTGCCTATTTTGATCCCATAGAATTATACTGGATGAATCAATTTAAATCATTGATTAATGAGGGTTTAGACGAGGTAAATGATGTTCTCTGCACATCTGATGGAGGTTACATCGTTATTGGTACGAATGAAAGTACTGGTTTAAATGCGTTTACGAATAATGGTGGTTCTAATATTTACTTAATGAAAATCGATAAAAATGACGTTTACCCATCTGTTTCTGGAACACCTGTATTCAATCAATTAGTTGGCATCGATTTCAACTCTGAAATGCTAAAAGGAAAAGTGTATCCAAATCCAATTAAAGATGAATTTACCATTGAGCTTGAAGGAAACGAACTAACAAATGCGATTTTGTTAAACAACCTCGGACAACAAATCGAAACGTTTGAATTTCAATCAGCTACAACCTATTCAACGGCTAATTTAAGTCAAGGAACTTACTTTCTTAAGATTGGAAATTCAATGATAAAATTGGTGAAACTGGATTAATAATGTTGAATGTTGAATTAAAATTGTAGAATTTAGAATTAAGAGTTAAAAATATTTTCTTCAAATATAAATTCACCAAAGTTTTCTTTGTCTAACAATCCTAATCAAGGATCAATTCGTCGCGTCGGTATTAAGCATTAAACACTAAAAAATAATAATTCTCTCCTTCGAGTTGAGATTCACAATATCTTCTTCGACTTACAATCTTAATTAAAAATTAAGTATTAATAATTTAGAATTAAATAGATTTTCTCCTCTCCAACTCTCTCATGATCAACGAAAGTTCTCTTCCTGTTTGACCAGCAACAGAAGTGTTTTCATCAGCTCTTCTTAACAAATAAGGCATCACTTCTTTAACAGGACCAAAAGGAACATACTTCGCAACGTTAAACCCAGCATGCGATAGATTGTATGAAATGTGATCACTCATGCCAAGTAATTGTGCGAAATAAAACTGTTTATTATCTGAGGCAATGGCATTTTCAGCTAATAATTTTGTTAAAATCAAAGAACTTTCTTCGTTGTGAGAACCTGCACAAAGCGCAAAAACGTCCGCATGTTTTACAATAAATTTTAATGCTGCATTATAATCAAAATCAGTTGCATCTTTATTTGGCTGAATAGGTGAAGGATAATTCATCCTTGCTGCGCGGTCACGCTCTTTTTCCATATAGGCACCTCGAACCAATTTTACACCATAAAACACACCGTTTTTCTTCGCTAATTCGTAACAATCTTTTAAAAATTCCAAGCGATCGTGACGATACATTTGCAAAGTGTTGTAAACTATTGGTTCTACTTTGTTGTATTTTAACATCATCTCAAAAGTCCATGTATCAATCGCATCTTGAATCCAAGTTTCCTCAGCGTCAATGAATAAAGGAACTTTAGCATCGAAAGCAGCTTTTGCAATTTTATCTATTCGACCAATGATTATTTGAATTTCCTTTTGCTCCTTGTCTGTTAATTTGTGTTTTTTATCCGATGCTTTTTCAAGTAAATCAAAACGAGCGATTCCGGTTACTTTGAATACAGCAAAAGGAATGTTTTTGTCGTTTTTCGCACGTTCAATTGTACTGATAATTATTTCAACTGTTTTATCAAAATCTTCATCTGATGTTTTTCCTTCTACTGAATAATCAAGAATAGTTCCCACTTGAAATGCTCCTAAATGCTGAATAGTATCTGTGCATTCCACGATTGTTTCGCCACCACAAAATTGTTTGAAAATAGTGGCTTTCACAGGTTTACGAATCGGCAAACCTATAGTTAAAGCGAGATTTGTAAAGAATTTACCTACTTTCACAATGGTAGGGGATGCGATAATTTTAAACAGCCAGTAAGCGCGTTTTAAATCTTTGTTCGTTTTGCTTTGAAAAGCTACTTCGGTGTTATCAAAAGAAACCATGGGTCAAAAGTAATTGCTTTTTTAAAAACAGAATTCAATCTTTAAAGTTTAATTACTTTTGGTGCTCAAATTAAGTATGAAAACGCTCTCCACAAACGAAACGTCCATTGAAATTGGCTCCATTTTAGAAGGTTCACTTTCAAAAGTATTACAAGCATTTAAAGACCACAATTTAATTATCATCGTTGATGAAAACACGCACGACTGCTGTCTTGAATACATGATTACTTCCTTTCCAGAATTGGAGCGTGCAGAGGTAATTTTGTTACCTGTTGGTGAAGAAAATAAAGTGATGGAAGTTTGTTTTCAGGTGTGGCAAGCATTTACAGAATATGGTTTTGGTAGAAAAGATTTGGTTATAAATTTAGGTGGTGGTGTGATTACAGATATGGGTGGTTTTATCGCTTCGATTTTCAAGCGCGGTCTTAAATTCATCAATATCCCAACCTCTCTTTTGGCAATGGTTGACGCCTCAATTGGTGGAAAAACGGGAATTGACCTTGATAGATTCAAAAATCAATTAGGGACTTTTTCGCATCCTACACATGTTTTCATTGACCCCATTTTCTTGAGCACCTTACCAGGGGAAGAAATTTTTAATGGTTACGCTGAAATGCTAAAACATGCATTAATAAAAGATAAAGATTTGTGGTCGAAAATTAGAACCATTCATTCTGAAGAGGAATTAACGACACCTGAAATCATTTACACTTCAATTAAAATTAAAAACGACATTGTAGAGGGAGATCCAACAGAAAAAGGCGAGCGTAAAATTCTAAATTTTGGACACACGATTGGTCATGCGCTTGAAAGTTATTTCTTGGATAAAACTCCTATTGCTCACGGTCATGCTGTAGCCTTAGGAATGTGTGCTGAAGCATTTATTTCATTAAAAAAAGAATGGATTAGCAAAGAGGATTTTTCCGATATCGAAACAACAATAACTGCTAGTTTCCCAATGATTTCATTAAACGCAGATGAAGTGAGTGCCGTTATTTCACTAATGTACCAAGATAAAAAAAATGAATCGGGAAAAATTCTTGGAAGTCTTTTAAATGCTATTGGTTCATGTAAATACGATGTGCCTTTAACAGAACAAGAAATTGGCGAATCTTTATTTCATTTGAGTTTGTTAGCAAAACCCATGAATTAAAAATTTAAAAAAATCACACCAATCTAAATGTATTAAAATTGCGCTTACGGTGGCGACAAAGCATTGATGCTCGGGTTTTGTGTAACGACAAACGTACAGTCAATTGGGTCACTTGCACAATTAGTAACAGGATCAGTAATAACAACTGAATAAGTTCCACCAATTCCAGAATTAAATGTATTTATACTTCCAGGATTTGGCGAAAAAGCTCCTGGAACTGTCCAAGTGTAAGTGTAAGTACCTGATGGAGTTGGGTTTGCAGTTACTGCAGTTGTTGAACCTGAACAAATATCTGCACAAGTAACTGTAACAGTTGGTTTAACGTTGTAAAGAATGTATGGTGTTGCACTAAAGTTGTTCCATGAAGTTTTGGTCGCTTGTGAAAATGGTGTTCCGGCTGTTATAGTGCTTCCAGCTATTTCTTCCCATAAATTGGGTGTAGTTATATTCCAACGGGCTAAACCTTGCCAAACACCATCTGAAGCTACAATGAAGTTTACGGTAACATCTGCATTTGCTGTACCTGCGCTTCGATTTATTTGGTGGTAAAATAAGGGATTCGTTGCACAAATGGTGGGTGCAATTAAAGTTCTATCAAAAGTTTCAGTTGTTGCATCAACATTTGCCATTCGAACCGTGTAACTTGTTGCAGCTGTTGTGCTGGGAGTCACATCCACAGGTCTGTAGCGAGTTGTTCCTGAACCTGGAGTGTTGGCACTGTTATTCGCTGTTGAGCCAACTGGAAACAAATAGGAATTGGTTGCATTTGTAGCTCTGGAAAGAAAACCTCCATTTGCACTAGAAACAAAACCTCCTGTTAAACTTCCTGAGGTCCGAATAATTGCAGTAGCTGAAGGGTTAAGCATGAAAAAACCAAAAATATCCGTATTCAATTCCAAGTTTTTTACATCCAAAATTCCAACTGCAGATTTATTGATTTGTTGGGTTTTAACTCCTGTTCCGTCTAAGGTTAGGTTGTTGAAAGTTGTGGCAACTGTTCCACTAAGAAATTGGTTTCCTCCTTCCATAAAAACGGTACTTAAACCGTAATTAAAAGTGTTGTTATTATACCAATGGCGCAATAATTTAATATAACCATCTGCTGTAATCGTTGCATTGTTCGTAATGTCTTCCGTTACATAAACTTGAGCACTTAATGCTGTACCATCACCATTTACAGTTATTATTCCAGAATTGTTGTTTTCAACGCTACCATTCACTCGAATAAATGAACCTGGCTGAGATTTGATGAATGCTCCGTTATTGGTTAAAACTTGGGAGAAAATTGGCGAATTGAGTAAAGCTGCTGTAAAGAATATTAGCAGTAGAGAATTGAAAAATTCACAAAAGGTAAAAAGTTTTTTCTTTATTGTTTTCATCATTAATAACGAGTTCCAGTTATAATCATTTCTCTTGCTTCCCAGTTATCATCCCCATTCATTCTTATCATTAATCTAAAGCGTATTTGACCATTGCAATTGCTATTCCAAACATCCATATAAACGATTGGCTTAAAATTATCATGGTCTGCTCCCGATTCTGATGCATGAAAGTAATCATGTTGGTTTGAATACTGCAATGCAACACAACCAGATTGTCCTGAAATTTCTATTTGAGTTAAAAAAAAATCATCATTTGACCCCCCTGTCAATCGTGCATAATACATCCCATCTAACTTGATTTTATCACCAATGTTTACATTCATCCAGTCAGAATACCCTGTGACAGCGACCCAAGCATTCTTGGTAATTTGAGCACCTGTAGCTTCACTTTTTACGAAAGAAATATCTCTAGTAGTAACTACTCTTGACCATGGCTGAGCTGGATTATCGTTAGTCTTTCTTACAAAAACATCTTGATCAAAAAAACTTCCTGAAAACTGCATAGCATAATTATTCGCAGGGTTATTATGTCTAACATCTAATAAATGATACCAAGAGCCAATACTTTGACCTCGAGTTGCAGGATAATTGGATGGGGTAACTGTTTCATAAAAGCCAGATTGAGCACCAGCATTTCCCTGTAAACCAGCATTATCCCTCCATTGTGTTCTCGAATTACCATTTCCATACCATAAATTCCCTGTTAATTCTAAACCTAAACCCTGTGCTTGATTATCAAAAAACTTTAATCGTCTATTAACTCCAATTACCCCCATTCCAGTCGCCTCTTGAGTAATGTGCACCACCCCCTCAGATTCACCACTTGCATGGAAGGAAATACTTGGTCTTCTACCAGTTGTTGTTGTTGCTTCACCAAGTGCTAAAGTGGAATTTTCACCACCACAACAAGCGTTTACACCATCTCTCGAAAGACTTAAAATTGCTTGACCCGCTGTGCCCATTGGTCCAACACCAATTCCCATGTTTCCAACACTGTTGATGCGTGCCCTTTGTAAATTACTCGTTCTAAAAACCAAATCAACTGCATCTATTGTTCCTAAAAAATTTGTGTTCGCATCCGTTCCTGAATTTCCCAATAATTTCCATTCTGTTCCTGCGGCAGATCCAGCATACACTCGCAACCAATTTGGAGCTGCTGGTGTTCCAGCGTTGTAATAATAACCTGGAATTACATTATTTGGAGATAATCCTGCTGTTGCTGTATTATAGATCAACATTGAAGTTGCAGGTAAAGTAATTGGAGTACCTGTATTGGTAGCTGCTAATGCAACCCTAGGTATCAACAAACCTTTAGTTGTTGAACTTACATCTAAAACACTTGAAGCATCAGGTGTAGTACTTAAATCTGAAATGCTCACGTTTTGTTGTGCATTAGATTTTTGAAAGACAAAAATGAAGCACATACTTACAAGAATATTTTTCAACATTAAATAATAATTTTGCCTCATAAACTGTAGTAAACGTTATTTTAAAAAGTAAAAATAGGCAAATAATTTGAAATGAAAAATCGCTAAACGTTTGATATAATGTTGCACTATATTTCACTAGTCAGGATTTTTTTTATGAACATTCTTTGACGGAATTTGATTTTTCTGAAGATCATCCTTTAAATCTGAGGATCTCAACATAGTTTTTGGATCTATTGGATATAAATTCAATTCCGGAAATTTATAATTAGCAACACTTGGATGCTTCATCATAGTTGTAGAATCAACTTTAAGCGAGTTAACATCTAATGTTAATTCTAAAGTGTTTTGCGATTCTAATGACAACGTAGAAACACCGATTTCTTCTACAGATATTGCTTTGAGACTAAAATCTAATTTGCTTTCATTTTGCGAAAATGAATTTTTAACACAGAATCCAAAAAAGAAAAATAAGAAAAAATACCTCATAATAAACATGTTAAATTATTGTATTTTAGTTAAATTCATAAATAATTATTAAACCATTTGCACCAGATCCTCCAGGACCAAATGGGGTATATGGCGCTACTGCAGTATTGATTGATCCCTGATTGTTTACATCAGCACCACAACCACTACCACCCGAACCTGGAGCAATTCCATTAGCCCCAGGAACACTAGATCCCATAACAGTAGACCCTTGGCCACCACTTCCAAAGAAACTAGCCCCTCCATTTCCCGTCTGCCCCAAACGAAATCCATTAACAGTAAAAGTAACCCCTCCACTTGTTGCTGCCCCACCTTGACTACCAACTAAATTGACTAAACCTCCTGAAGCAGTCCCTCCTGCACCCCCAGCTTGATAACGATTACCAGATCCATTCATTGAAATTCCTCCTGCACCTCCATTCGCTGAAAATAAGCCACCAAAAGTTGTTGAACTCCCAGAACCTCCCGCAACTCCAACTTGATTAGAAGCCGCAGCTGTGCAAATTCCACCAATACCAACATTATAGGCGTAGGATCCAGAAACATTTGATATTACTCCGAGACAATAACCTCCTGCGCCTCCTCCTGCACCTACGATATTATTTTGTCCTGCTGCACTATACCAATAATTTCCTGCTCCTCCAGCTCCTCCAGCTCCAACAAGTTGCACTATAATTGATTTCGTTCCAGCAGGTGGAGTGTATAAACCACTTCCTGAAGTGTATACTGTAATTCCACTTGGGCCTCCACCAGCTGCCCAAATCGGTGCAGTATTAGCACCTTGAGAAATCAAAACTTGTCCACTTGTACCGGGTTGACCATTGGGCATTAATGCTTGGCTGAATTGTAAATTTCCAATCACATCGAGTTTTTGAGCTGGTGTTGTTGTTCCAATACCCACATTTCCACCACTCATAATTCGCATTTTTTCGGTGTTATTAGTTCTAAATACTAAATCAACACCATCTATTGTTCCTAAAAAATTTGAGCTCGCATTAGTTCCCGAATTCCCGAGTAATTTCCATTCTGTTCCACCCGTAGATCCAGCATTCATTCGCAACCAATTTGGAGTTGCTGGTGTTCCTGCATTGTAATAATATCCCGGAATTACATTATTTGGAGACAATCCTGCTGTGGCTGTATTATAAACCAACATGGAAGTTGCTGGTAAAGTAATTGGAGCACCTATATTGGTGGCTGCTAATGCAACCCTAGGTATCAATAAACCTTTATTCGTTGAACTTATATCTAAAACACTACTAGCATCTGGTGTAGAATTTACATCTGAAATACTTACATTTTGCTGTGCCGAAGATTCAAAACAATAAAGCGTCAAAAAAATACTGTAAAAAGCTAATTTTAACTTTGAAAAGTAGTATTGTTTCATATGTGTTTAATTGTATTTTTAAGGGTCATATCGTACGTTTAATAAAGTACAAAGAAATCGCCAATAAATTCATCCGCCGTGGCGGATTGATTGTGACGAATCTCGTTATGGATTATTTCATAGAAAATTATTTTTTCGATGTTTTGAAAGTAAAAATAAGAAATTAAAACTAGAAATAACCATTCTAATTGTAAATGGCTAAAATATTTATTAACATAGTATTAATTGTTAACACACGTCCACTAATTTATTCTACCTCACAAAAATAACTCAACAAAATTCCAGAAGCAACACCAACGTTTAAGGATTCAGCTTGCCCTTTACCTACTATCGTAATCGGTTTTTTGAGTAAAGGAAGTAGTTCTTCGCTGATTCCTTTCCCTTCGTTTCCGAGAAGAATCATTTTTACCTGTTCTTTCGGGATTTGTTGGTAAGGAACTCCTTCCATCAATGCTGCGTAAACTGTTTCTTGATTTTCTTGAATGAAAATTTTTAAATCTAAATAATGAATGGAGACCCTCAAAAAACTTCCCATTGTCGCTTGAAGTGTTTTTGAATTGTATAAATCGACAGTGGTTGGTGAACATAAAATTTGGTCAATTCCAAACCAATCTGCTGTGCGAATGATTGTTCCCAAGTTACCAGGATCTTGAATGCCGTCCAAAAGCACTAATCGCTTGGAGGTATCAATTGCTTTAGCCTGAATTTTTTCGACCACCGCCAGAACCGTAGAAGCATTGGTAAGCGTACTCATGCGTTCCATTTCTTCTGTGTTTGCCAGAAAAACACTCTCCTTTCGAATCGTTTTTAGTTCTTCTGATTTTTCAGTAAATGAACTTTTGCAAACGATTAACTTAATTTTAGTTGGAAAATTTAACAGCAGTTCGGTCACGATTTTTTCTCCCTCCACAAGGAATAGATTTTCCTTTTCCCTGTTTTTCTTTAGATGAAGTGACTTAATCCATTTAATCTTTTGAATCGAAATAGTTTCCAAGTGAATAATGTTAAATTTGCAATCTTGATTATGTTGAAAAAAGCGAAATTACAAAATATAAACTTACTCTTGTTGTTGCTCGTTTTGAGCGCTTGTAATATCACACGTAATGTCCCTGAAAAACGCTATTTACTCAAATCAAACGTTATAAACATTGACAACAAAGCTATCTTAACAGATGATGTACTACCAATAATTCGCCAGCAACCCAATCAAAAAACCTTAGGGTTAAACCTCAAGTTACGTATTTTCAATACTATTGATTCAGCAAAAGTTGCCTCTCGAAAAGAAAAAAAGATTACAAAATTTTACTTAAAAGTTGAAGATAAAAAACTAAAAACGAAGGCAATCAATAAAAAACGCATTGAAAAAGCGCGAAAAAAAGGTAGAACAGAATACACTGAAAAAATATACAAAGACACGGTTTATGACCACGTTCTTTTCCGCGAACGAATCAAGTATAAATTCGGTCAAAAACCTATAGTTTTCGATTCTATTCTCTACAATAAAAGCGTTGAACAGTTGGGACTTTACCTAAAAAAAAGAGGCTATTATTACAACACAGTCAAGGCAGAAGTAAACTACAATGAGAAAAAGCGGTTTGCTATTCCAACTTATACCTTAAAAACTGGACCCGTTTATGTAATTGATTCCGTAAAGGTAGAGGGGCAATCTTTAATTATTGGAAAATACAATCTTTTCCTGAAACGAACTTTGGAAGGTACGGGTGAAAATCCTTTAATTGGAAAACCATTTGACATCAATTATTTGGATGACTACCGCGAAACGGTCGCAAAATTTATGCGCGATGAGGAAATCTATAAGTTTTATAGTTCAAACATTAAATTTTTGGCGGATACTTTTAAAACAACCATGAAAGTTAATCTTGTTCTGAAATTTGAAGACCGCTACATTCCAGATCCAAACAAGAAAGACTCATTGATTCGAGTACCTTTTAAAGCAACTGTTATCAATGATGTGTTTTTTCATTTAGCTGACACGCTCAATTACAAAGGTAAATTTCACAAAGAATTGATTGAAAAAGGAATTTATGACAATAAAAATCCAGAATTTGAAAAGTACCTTATAACTCTCAACAAAATCAAGTACGAGGAAATTAATTATTCTAAAAAGAAATTGAAACAGAAAAAATTACCAAATGGTACAAAAGACCCATTTCGAGAAATTTATGTGACTTATAATGGAAAAAGTCCATGGGTTCGTCCCGGTCTTTTAGAATTACAGAATTACCTAGAACACGAAAACAAATACAAAGAATATTACCTTGATAGAAGTTATCGTAGCTTGAATCAATTGGGGATTTTCTCATCAATTAAATCAGAAATAGTTGAAATTCCAGGGACAAATAAAGTGAACGTTCACTACTTTCTTCAAGCAACTAAGAAAAATTCTTTTGGAATTGAGCCTAAATTCACCACTTCTTTTGGTTTACTTGGAGTTTCTGCTTCAATTAATTACACCAATAAAAATTTAGCAAGAGGCGCACAAAAATTAACAGCATCATTAGGTTTTGGTTTTGAATCGCAACCGCAAGTTTTTGATGACAACACTCGTTCACGTACTTTTAATACCTTTGAAATTGGTCCAAGTATTAAGTTTGATACCCCAGGGTTGTTTCCAGTTCCGGTAACCAAAATGTCAAAACGTCAAAAACCTAGAACTGTCATTGCTGTTGCCCTAAACTGGGAGAATCGCGACATCTTTGATAGACGTGTATTTCAGTTGAATTACTTGTGGAAATTCTTCGTTGGAAAAACCCAAATCTTTCAAATCGGTTTGCCAGGAGCCTCAATCATTAAATTCGTAAATATTGACAAAAGCACTGCCTTTACGAATCAATTGAACCAAATTAATGATGTCTTTTTAACAAATACCTACAGCAATCAATTTATTTGGCAAGACATGAAGTTCAGCTTTGAATACAACAACAAAGACAAAGATTTTAAAGATGGAAAAAAACGCTTTTTAAACGCTGGAATTTATTACACAGCATCATTAGACGCAGCTGGAAATACACTTTCATTGTTCAAAGCAAGACAAGATACGGCTAATAATCAGCATTTGTTTAACAATTTACCATACTCACAATTCGTACGATTTGACAATCAATACATTCTAACAAGAAAATTACCTCATAATACTTCTGGACATGTTAAATTAAACGCCGGCTTCGGAATTCCTTATGGAAATACAAAAACTTCAATGCCTTACGATTACAGCTTTTTCGCTGGTGGATCAAATGATAACAGAGGTTGGCGAGCACGTTCATTAGGTCCTGGAGCCTACAAATATCACTTGGATACAAATCGCTTGGCAACTCAAATAGCTGACATTCGCATTGGTGGATCTTTAGAATATCGCTTTTCGATGGGATCACTTTTGAAAGGAGCTGTTTTTACTGATTTTGGTAATATTTGGACTTACAAAGAGGAACAAAGTCGAATCGGAAGTCAGTTTAAATTCAAGACTTTTTTACCCCAAATTGCCGTTGCAGCAGGAGCTGGAGTTCGAATGGATTTAGATTTCTTTATTATTCGCTTAGACTTTGGTTTTCCAGTTTATAACCCTGCTTTTGCTGATGGTGCGCGTTGGGTTTTCCAAGATTTGTTTACAAAAGAAAATTTCAGAAAAACATATTATCAGGAAGGAATGGAAGCTTTTGGAATGACTTTAGACCAAGTGAAGAAAATTATGCCGAAACCATTTGTACCTTCGATTAACTTTGGAATTGGATATCCTTTTTAGTGGAGAATTGCGGATTGTCAATTGCGGATTACGGATTGCAAATTGCAATTACTCTAACTCACTTAAAAAGTCTAATTTCATTCTCTCATTCCTCATAAAATCATTCCTCATTCACTCATAAAATCAAAAAAAAAAAAATGAAATACCTCCCACTCCTCCTTCTATTATTCTTAAGTTCCTGTATGAAAGGAATCAAGGTAGATTTAGTCATCCACAATGCTCGTATTCACACCATGAATGACCTCAACACTTTAGAAGAAGCTATTGCTGTTCGCGATGGAAAAATAATCGAAATTGGCCCTGAAAGACAGATTTTAAACAAATACCGCTACGACGAATCCATTGACGCACAAGGAAAAGATGTTTACCCAGGTTTGACGGATGCACATGGACATTTGATTTCTTATGCAGAACAGCGTTTGAGTGCCGATTTAGTGGGGTCAAAATCGTTTGAAGAAATGATTGTACGCTGCGAAAAATATGCAAGTAGAAAAAACAAAAAGTTCGTAATTGGGAGGGGTTGGGATCAATCACTTTGGGGAAATTCAGCTTTACCAAATAATGAAAAATTAAACGAGCTTTTCCCAACTATTCCAGTATGTTTGGTGCGAATTGATGGTCATACAGCATTGGTAAATGACTATTTATTGAAGAAAGCTGGAATCGATACGAATACAAAAATCGCTGGTGGCGAAATCGTTCTTGAGAATGGAAAAACTACAGGTTTATTGATTGACAACGCTATTAATTTAGTTCAAAAACACTTGCCAAAATTTACTCAAAAAGAAATTGGTGAAACTATTGTAGAAATTCAAAATGAACTTTTTATGTATGGTATCACTGGAGTTCATGAAGCCGGAATTGAGTTCAAACACATTAATTTATTCAAAAGGTTAATTAGAGACGATAAGTTAAAAATCAATTTGTACGCAATGCTTTTGCCTTCAAAAGAGAACTTCAATTTCGCTCGAAAAAATGGACCTTACCGCTTTAAAAATTTACACATTCGAAGCTTTAAAGTTTATGCAGATGGTGCACTTGGTTCACGCGGTGCTTTGTTGAAAAAACCTTATTCAGACGCACATCATTCGCATGGACTGTTATTGACTTCGATTGCTGAAATTCGTTCTATCGCAGACTTTTGTTTAAGAAACAATTACCAAATGAACACGCATGGCATTGGAGATTCAGCAAATGCATTGATTTTGTCTATTTACAAAAATGCATTTGAACGCAAAAAAGATCATCGCTTTAGAATTGAACATGCACAAGTTGTTGACCCTATTGATTTTGAGCGGTTTGCTGAATATGCTGTTTTTCCCTCTGTTCAACCAACTCATGCCGTTTCTGATCAACGCTGGGCGGAAAGTAGAATTGGTAAAGAGCGACTCAAAGGTGCATACGCATACAAAACCTTACTCAAACAGTATGGAATGCTGGCTATTGGTACTGATTTCCCAGTCGAATTAACAAATCCATTCCTAACAATTCATGCAGCTGTAGAACGAAAAAATGCTTCCAACGAACCTATGAATGGTTTCCTTCCTTCCGAAGCTTTAAGTTTGGAAGAGGTGATGCGCGGCATGACAATTTGGGCTGCTTTTGCCTCTTTTGATGAGAACAGAATTGGAACTTTGAAAAAAGGAAAAGATGCAACTTTTGTAATTTTTGAGAATCCTTTGCGTTCACAACCAACGTTTCAGCAAAATTTCTCTTGGAAAACTTTTATCAAGGGAGAGTTAGTTTATGCGAGTGACCAGTTATAAAATCAATTTAATAACCTTAGTTCGATTGTAAAATTGAAATTCAGATTGACATAAAAATCTGTTAGTCAAGGCGTTTAATCGAAGGTTTACCTCCGGTGCTGCTTACGCGGTAGCGGGCTAAATCGAGATTAAACAACGCTGAATAACTGGTTTTTATGTAAAGCGAAAAAGTATTCCGCTGATAAACAACGATTTACTTCACAAAGCTTTTTTGATTTATCCCGATAAATCTTCAAAAGCGTTGTTCGTAACTCATTGTTTCTGAGCAGTCTGAATCCAATTTTAATAATCGAACTCAGGTTAATCCAACGCCTCCTCCCTACTCTAAATTACACGAATTGAAAATGGTTGCATTTAACAGACACAATTCTTAAAAAACGATTTGGACAATTTATCATTTTTTCACCTACATGTCACGCTTCAAATTATATCTTTGAACTTTATTTGAGATATGGAAAACATTAAGAAAGATTGGAATGAAATAAAAAGTAACGACAGCTGGGCAGTTTTTAAAATTATGTCCGAGTTTGTTGAGGGTTACGATAGAATGGCAAAAATTGGTCCTTGCGTTTCTATTTTTGGTTCGGCTCGTACCAAAGAAACCAACAAATATTATCAGTTGACAGTTGAGATTGCTGAGAAAATTGCACGTCTTGGCTATGGAGTGATTTCTGGAGGTGGACCTGGAATTATGGAAGCTGCAAACAAAGGCGCACAACAAGGAAAAGGTGCTTCTGTTGGTTTAAATATTGATTTACCTTTTGAGCAAAACCATAATCCATACATCGACCAAGAACACAATTTAGAGTTTGATTATTTCTTTGTTCGCAAGGTTATTTTCGTAAAATACTCGCAAGCATTCGTAATTCTCCCAGGTGGTTTTGGAACTTTAGATGAATTTTTTGAAGCCTTAACTTTAATTCAAACTAAGAAAATTGCTAAACGTCCAGTTGTACTTATCGGAAAATCGTATTGGACAGGCTTAATGCTTTGGGTAGAAGAAGTAATGTTAAACGAAGAACACAATATTTCTCCTTTAGATTTAGATTTGATTAAAATTGTTGAAACTGCTGATGAAGCAACTCAAATCATTGAAGACTTCTACCGTTCACACTCTCTTTCTCCAAATTTCTAAACTTTAGATTTCATTGCTATCTTTGTCTTGCAATTTATCCATTCAACATGATTAAAAAAATTAAGGATTTTGTTTTTTCAAAGCATTTTGTAAAACATTTCGGACTCGTTGTTTTATTCTATTTAACTGCTGTTTTTATCACAGTTATTTACTTAAATCTTGCAACCAATCATGGAGAAAAAATTGCTGTTCCAAATTTCACTGGAATGTCAAGCAACGAGGCAAGACAAAAAATCGAAGAACTTGGTTTAGAATATCAAATATTAGACAGTGTTTACAATCCAAAATTACCCGAAGGAACTGTCGTTGAGCAATTAGTTGATCCAACAGCATTGTCGAAAGTTTATGTAAAATCGGGTAGAGCAATTGGTTTGCGGCTTTCCAAAAAATCAGAATTAGTAGAAATGCCTTCGCTCGTTCACAAACAAATTCAATTAGCGGAAAGTATTTTAGAGCAACGTTCCCTTCGTTTTGAAATAAGATATCGCTCCACAAGTGAAGAAAATGGTTCGGTTTTAGAACAGTTGTATAGAGGAAGAAGAATCAGAGAAGGAGAAAAAATTCCACGTGGAGCAGTTGTAATTTTAATTGTTGGGCAAAATGATTTAGGTGAACCATTACCACTTCCCAACTTAGTAGGATTATCGATGGACCAAGTAAAAATGATGCTTGACACAACTGGATTTAGTTCTTACAGTTTTATTTGTCCAGACTGTTTAACACGTGACGATTCTTTAGCAGCAATTATTTTTGGTCAATCACCAGAATATATTGAAGGAAAAACCGTTCTTAAGTCAACACATTTTACAATTACCATGTCTAAATCAGGCATTGGTAACTAATTTGAACTAAACAAAAGCCTTCATGCGCATTCTTTTTGTCTTTTTACTAGTTGCCAATTTCGCATTTTCACAAGGAATGGAAATGGGTCCATTGATGCAAAACACAAGCATTAACGGAAAAATAAATCATACACTTAAAATTGATGGGGTAACATTTGACAGTACCATAATTTACATTCCAGACACCTTACAATTGCCTTTTCTGGACGAATTTTCAACTAACAAATTCCAAGATTATGTGTTGGATTACAATCTTCCTGGGATTTATAACACATTGCATTATCGCTTATTAAACCCAAACACTTCTGAGGAATTACCAGCAAATGCATCTTTTACCGATCAGGTAACTTTTAGAAGGTATTACAATTCTGTAACAAGTACTTTTTCGGATACGGTTTTTCCTACTATTTCCGTAAAAGTGGGTGATTTAAGTCAATATCCTGTTCAGTACGAAACACTAGATTTATATCCTCCATATTACATTTATGACACACTTGGAATTACTGATGTTTCAGACACAATTTGGATAACAAATCCTACTTTTTTCCAAGATTCAGCGCGTCAGTTTTTTGCACCAATTAACGACCCAAGCAAACTTTGGTTTGATAACTACACCTATCATAATTACCGTTATGGTGTAAATCCTCGAACATTAGGAGTAGTTACTTTTGATGGTCTTGATGAAGCTGGTTATCCCTACCAAATTGGTTCAACAATAACGAATTACGCTGATAAATTGAGTTCAAAACCAATTGATTTAAGTTCTTATACAGCGAATGATTCTATTTATTTTAGTTTCCTATACCAACCTGAAGGATTAGGAGATATTCCAGAATCAACTGACTCATTAATTTTAGAGTTTTATGCTGCTGAATTAGACCAATGGTTCCATGTTTGGAGTGTTAATGGTGATACCGTTCATCCCTTTAAAGCCGCGCATCTTCCTGTTACTGCAGAAAAATATCTAAAAAAAGGCTTTCAATTTAGATTTAGAAATTATGGCTCTTTAGCTGGAGCTTTAGATCATTTTCACTTGGATTATATACATCTTAGAGCCTTATCCTTTTTTGATGATACCTTGTTCAAGGACTTTGCATTTGTCTATCCATTAAACACATTGTTGAAAAATTACACCTCAGCTCCATGGGATCATTATAAAAACAGTACGGACAATAAAATGACGGATTCCTTATTGGTAATGGTTCATAATGGAAGTCAAAATCCTGAAAATTACCAGAATGGACAAGTAATCATTTCTCAAAACGGAACACAACAAGGTTCGTTCGTTTTACAAGGGTTTACTTTAGCTGAACAAGAAATCAACTTTGCAGCTCGTACAACACACACAAGCTATCACGACTTTTCAAATGGTGCCCAATTTTTGAAAAGTTTAGGCGGAAATCAACAAGTTTTTGAAGTGAAAGCAAATGCTTCTGCACAATTCCCAAATCTTCCTAAAAACGACTCTACCGAATTTCTGCAAGAATTTTACAACTATTACAGTTATGATGATGGTTCTGCCGAAGCTGCGTTCGGTCCAACAGGAGTGCAAGCGCGCTTAGCTGTAAGATACGATGCTTACGAAGCTGATTCATTAATTGGAGTTACAATGAATTTTGTTCCTTCTGTGAACGATGTTAGTAATAAACTATTTCTTCTAACCATATGGTCGGAAAACAATGGTAAACCGGGCGAGGTTTTATATGAAGATGATGTGTTTTTCCCACGTTCCCCTCAATATGGAAATGGCCCTAATCAATTCATCCCATACTATTTCTTAGATACCATGAAGGTTGCTGTTGGAACTTCGTTTTTTGTAGGTTGGAGACAATTAGAAGGTCAACGTTTAAACCTTGGTTTAGATAGAAATATCGACAAATCACAAGCTATCAAATACAGTGTAAATGGCGGAAACACTTGGCTTACATCCCCTTTTGCGGGTGCAGCAATGATTCGTCCAATATTCTCAACTGGCTTAGATCCTGTTTTATCGGTTCCTGAATTAGCAGAACAACCAACGATTTTAGTTTATCCAAATCCAGCAAATGAAACTATTAATGTTGATATTGATAGCGATTCAGAATTAGTAATAATCTACGATAGTTATGGACGAGTTGTTAAACAAGAAATTGGGAAATCCATTGAAATTGGTAATTTAACAAAAGGAATTTATTTTGTGTCAATACCGTCTGTTTCGAGTAAAACATCAAAGTTTATTAAATTATGATTGAAGAATTTAGTTCGGATAGTGAGATTGAAGAGGAAGAATTATACGAACATTATAAATTCAAAGCAGATCCAGGACAAGAAGTAATTCGTATCGATAAGTTTCTTATTGACAGGGTTCCAAACACTTCGCGCAACAAAATTCAATGTTCAGCAAAAAACGGAAACATACACGTTAATGGTAAGGCTGTAAAACAAAACTATAAAGTTAAACCTGGCGATGAAATAGCGATAGTTTTACCTTACCCGGTGCGCGAAATTACGCTGATTCCTCAAGATATTCCAATCGAAATCGCTTATGAAGATGACGATTTATTAGTGGTTAATAAACCAGCAAACATGGTCGTTCACCCTGGATATGGTAACTACAAAGACACATTAGTTAACGCTTTAGTATACCATATTGATAACTTACCAAAACCACCCTCAGACTATTTCGGTCGCCCCGGTTTAGTTCATCGCATTGATAAACATACAACAGGATTGTTGGTAGTTGCCAAAACGGAGATGGCCTTAACACATTTAGCAAAGCAATTTTTTGACCGAACCACCGAACGCTATTATTATGCACTGGTTTGGGGAGACCTCAAAGAAGGCGGAACAATAACAGGAAATATTGGAAGGTCATTAAAAAACAGAAAGGTGATGACCGTGTTTCCGAATGGAGATTATGGCAAACATGCTGTTACTCACTATAAAATTTTAGAAAGATTTGGGTATGTTACATTGGTAGAATGTAAGCTTGAAACAGGTCGAACACATCAGATTAGAGCCCACTTTCAACACCTCGGAAATCCACTTTTCAACGACCTAGAATACGGTGGAAATAAAATACTAAAAGGCACATTATCAAATGCATACAAGCGATTCGTTGAAAATTGTTTTGAGCTTTTACCAGGTCAAGCACTGCACGCTAAAACACTTGGTTTTCTGCAACCTAACACTAAAAAACACCTCTCGTTTGACTCCGAACTTCCTTCAAATTTTACAGACTTATTATCAAGATGGCGGATTTATAGTGCATCAAATTAAATTTTTATTATTTTTGTTGGCCTCGACGAAAAAAAGTCAAGTAAAATAAACCATCATGAAACAACTAATTTTATTATTCTCATTATTTGTATTAGGAGTAACGAATGTTTATTCTCAAGAAAAACAGGATCCTAAGTACGTTCGTGAAGCCAACTTTGCATTTAATTCTGGAAACTACTTTGAAGCTGCTCCAAAATGTGAGGACGCTTTCAAAAAGCTCGGTGTTAAAGGTTCCTTAAAACAAAAAGGTGACATGGCATTCAAAGTGGCTGAGTCTTATCGTAACATGGAGCGTTATGAAAAAGCGAACGAATGGTATGGTGTATGTTTGGAATTGAGATATTTCGACATCAAACCAGAGGTTTATTATCACAAAGCAAACATGCAACGTATGTTGAAGGATTTTAACGGTGCTGCAAAAACCTATAAAGAATACAAGCGTGTTGCTCCTGAATCCAAGCATAAAGAAATTGACGCTTTGATAGCTGGATGTGAAACTTTTAAAGGATTTGAAGATTTTGAATCTAAAATAATCGCTAAAGTTGAAACGAAAATCAACACAAAAGAATTCGATATGGCGCCTTCTTTCGCTGATAAAAAAGGAAAGAAAATTTATTTCTCTTCAAGTAGAGAAGATGCTTTTGGAAAAGACAGAGATCCTATTACAGGTCAAAAATACATGGATATCTTCGTTGCTGAATACGATGACAAAATGAATCCTATCAACGTAAAATCAATAGACACAAAAGGAATTATTAATACAGCTGAAAACGAAGGTTCCGTTTGTTTTGACTCTAAGAAAAAAACGATGTACTTTACAAGATGTCCTAACAAAGAAAAATCAATGTTAGGTTGTGATATCTGGATGACAGATTTGAATGGTGAAGATTTCGACAATATCACAAAAATCAAACTTAAAGCTAATGATACTATCTCTGTTGGACATCCTTGTGTTTCAGAAGACGGTATGATGATGATTTTCGCTTCTGATATGGTTGAAAATAGTCTTGGTGAAAAAAGCTTTGGAGGTCGTGATCTTTGGTTTGTAAACTACAACAAAAAAGAAAAGTTATGGGATTCTATTCCTAAAAATATGGGTCCAGTTTTCAACACAGGAGGAAATGAATTATTCCCTTCATTAGGACCAAAAGGACAATTGTTTTTTGCAAGTGATGGTCTTCCTGGAATTGGTGGATTAGACATCTTCTCTGCTGAAAGAGTTGGAACAGAAAACAAATGGGCAAATCCTAAAAATATCGGTACACCATTTAACTCGCCAGGAAATGATTACGCAATGTGTGATTTTGATGGTAAATCAGGATTTTTTACATCTGAAAGAAAAACAAGTTCAAGTGTTGAATATACACCAGATATTTGGAGCTATAGCATACCTCCTAATGTTTATGACCTAAGAGTTGTTGTTTACGAATTAGGAAATAAAAACAAAAAAATTGAAGGAGCAAAAGTTGTTGTAACAGAAGTTGACGGTCAAACATGGGAAGGCACAACTGACAAAACAGGTCGTACAGAGAAATGGGTGGAGCGTAAAGATAAATCTCGCTATATTACTGAAGGTCATGATTATCAAATCAAATCAAGCAAAGCTCGCTATTTTACAGATAAAAACGGAGCGAAATTTACAACTAAAGGTCTTGACAATAGCCAAAGTTTCTTAATCGAAATTCCATTAATTCCAATTGAAATAAGAACTCCTGAGGTTCGCTACCCGTTGGATAAATGGTCGTTCATCAACGATGCTACATGTATGTCATTAGATTCATTGAAATTCTTAGAGAATTTATTGAAAGACAACCCAACTTTAGTTATTGAATTGTATTCACACACAGATGCTCGTGATACAGAAGTACACAATCAAGCCTTGTCTGAGAATCGTGCAAAAGCTGTTTATAGTTACTTAGTTGATCAAAAAGGTATTGACCCAAGAAGAATTAAACCAATTGGTCGTGGTGAAGCTGAACCAGCTAAATGGATGGACGAAAAAGGAGTTGAACAAGTGTTAACAGAAACTTATATTAACCAATTCAAGGCAACTGATAAAGCGAAATTTGAAAAATTACACCAAATCAATCGTAGAACAACAGTTAAAGTGGTATTCCAACCTGGAACAACAGATGTTCCTCTAGAATTCGACGCAGCTTCTGCACCACCAGCTGATCCTAAATATAAAGTTTACATCGATCCTCTACCAAGATAATCGATTATAAAAAATAGATAAAAGCGTTCTTCGGGACGCTTTTTTTTGTTATATTCATAAGAGAATTGAATTTTATGAATGAACTTTATCTACACTACTTATGGAAAATGAAACGCTTGCCAATTCATTTAATGCAGCTAGTCGACGACAGAAGCTTTTCTTTGTTAGACTTCGGAAGTTACAATGAATTTGAGAACGGTCCAGACTTCAAAGATGGTTCAATCATCTTAGATGATTTAAAATGGTTTGGTTCCATAGAAATTCATGTGAATGCTTCTGATTGGTACAAACACAAACATCAATTTGACCCGAACTACGATAATGTTATTTTGCATGTCGTTTACAAGGCCGATTGTGACGTCATTCAAAATGGACGAATACTTCCAACACTTGAATTAAAATCGTGGATAGACTTAGATCATTTCAAACAATATCAATTTTTACAAAAAAACAAATCCATTATCCCTTGCGAAAGTTTGTTTCATACGGTTTCAACTGAATATTGGGAAAACATGAAAAATCGCGCGATCATCAATCGATTGAAACGTAAATCAAATTACTTTCCACAGAATGACGACAAAGACCAGAACATCCTATTCCTCCATTTCGTTGCGCGAGCTTTTGGAGCCAATTTAAATCAGCAACCTTTCGAACAGTTATTAAATTCAATCGATTGGCAAACACTTCACGATTTTTCAATTGACGAATTTGTAAGTAGAATCAATTTCCTTGCTTTTTCAGAAGAAAGTCATCTAGGTATTCAATGGAAAACAAAAGGATTTCATGCCACAGCAAATGTTCCCAAACGCGTTGAACAGTTTGCAGTTTTTCTCTATCATTTTGACGTTACGACAATTGAATTTCAGCTGAAAGAAGAAATACTCATAGAAAAGTTGACTGTCTTTTTCAAGCATTATGGAATTTATGAAAAATCGCTTTTTACCAATTTGATAATCAATGCTGTTGTCCCTTATTTATTTGGACGTCAAGAAACAATCGACCAATCTATAAATTTTCAAGATCAAGCTATAGCCATTTTAAAACAGCTTCCGACTGAATCAAACGTATTTGTCAAAAAATGGAAAAAAATGAATGTTATTTCCAAAACAGCTTATGATTCGCAAGCAGCATTGGAAATTTATCAGCAATTTTGTACCCACAAACAATGCTTAAACTGCACGGTTGGAATTAAACTTTTGAATCCATGAAACGATTTTTCCAAAAAATAGTATTTTTCTTTGAGATGCAATCATTTGGTGTTTGCGCTTGGTGGGCTCGAAAATTAGGAATTAACAGTTCAAAAGTGCGTTTGGGATTCATTTATTTTTCGTTTGTTGCCCTGGGTTCACCTGTTTTGTTATACTTAATTATGGCTTGGATTTTAGAGCACAAACATTACTTTACCTTTCAACCAAAGCGTAAAAAATCAATATGGGAACTGTAAGCCATTGGAGTATTTTCAGAAAGTTCTATATCGTAGCATTTGCGTTAATTTTCATTTTTATCTTTGGAATTAGTGGTTATATCTTAATTGAAAAATGGTCTTTCCTAGATGCCTTTTACATGATGGTTATCACAATTACAACCGTTGGTTTTGGCGAAGTACATCCATTATCTGTTGAAGGTCGTTTATTTACCTCTTTTTTAATTTTGAGTACTTTTGGTACTTTCACTTATTTAATTTCACTTATAACATCTTTGATTGCCTCAGGTGAACTTGGAAGAAACATTAAAAACTTTAGACTATTAAAAATCATGACTGGATTAGAAAATCACATCATCGTTTGTGGACTTGGTAGAGTTGGAATTCAAGTGGCACAAGATTTATTAAATTCTGGTTGTAAAGTAGTTGCTATTGAAGAAAAAGCCTCTGATTTAAGTTTAGAAGGTTTAATCATTGTAAATGGCGATGCTACCAAAGATGAAGTTTTAATAAAAGCGGGACTAAAAACAGCAAAAGCAATTATTTGTTGCCTTCCGAATGATGCTGATAATTTGTTCATTGTTTTATCCTCGAAAGCTTGTACGAATGATGTGCAAATTATTTCAAGAGCTTCTCAAAAAGCAACAATTGGTAAAATGAAGATTGCTGGAGCACATCACGTAATAATGCCCGATTCGATTGGAGGTACACACATGGCTTCATTGGTTTCTTCACCAGATGTAATTGAATTTTTAGATCAAATTAAACTCGAAGGAAGAAATGGTTCAAACATAGAATCAATATCCTTCGATGAATTACCACAGCATTATCAAGGTAAGTCACTGGAAGAATTGAATTTAAAAAAAATAACTGGAGCAACCGTTATTGGTTTTCGCTCAAATAATGGAGAATTCATCGTGAATCCACCTGAATCAATTTTACTAGAGGAAAAATCTTCCTTACTTGTTTTAGGAACGACAGAGCAAATCCAACATGTCAATCAATTATTCAACCTACAAATAAAATCATAAATGAAAGTTTTAATCACCGGAAGCAATGGACTTCTTGGACAAAAAATCGTGCGTCAAGTTATCAAAAAAGGAATTGATTTTTTAGCAACCTCAAAAGGTGAAAATAGAAATTCAGATTGCCCTTCAATTAACTATAAGCAATTAGACATTTGTTCTGAAGCTGAAATCGAGGATGTATTCAATGCTTATCAACCAACGCATATTATTCACACAGCAGCAATAACAAATGTGGATGCATGTGAGTTAAATCCCGAAGATTGCGAATTGGTAAACGTTACCGCAACGCGTTATTTGTTTGAAGCAGCACAAAAATTAAACGCTCATTTCCAGTTACTTTCAACTGATTTTATTTTTGATGGTGAAAAGGGAAACTACAAAGAAACAGACGAACCAAATCCTTTGAGCGTTTACGCAAAATCTAAAGTAGATGGAGAAGCACTTTTGTTAAATTCAGATTATAAAAATCATTCAATTGTAAGAACAATTATAGTTTATGGAACTGGAAATAATTTAAGTAGAACCAATATCATTTGTTGGGCAAAAGAAGCATTGTCTAAAGGTCAACCAATGAATATAATCGACGATCAATTCCGCGCGCCAACTTGGGCAGACGATTTAGCTTGGGCTTGTTTACGAATTTGTGAATTAAACAAAACTGGAATTTATCATATTTCTGGACCTGAGACTATTTCCATTTATACAATTGTTGAACGCGTCGCAAATTTTTATGGTTTATCCACTGAAAGTTTAACAAAAACAGATAGTTCAACCTTAAATCAACCAGCAAAACGTCCACCAAGAACAGGATTTGATTTATCTAAATCTAGAAATGAACTAGGATACAATCCAAAAACGATAGAAGAAACACTTAAATACCTTTAAAAAGAAAAAAATTGTATCTTCGTTGACATTCTTTAAAAAACGAATATGGCGAATACACAATCTTCCGGTTGGGGATCTAGAGTAGGTTTGATTTTAGCAATGGCAGGAAATGCTGTTGGTTTGGGGAATTTCTTACGATTTCCAGTTCAAGCTGTCGAAAATGGGGGTGGGGCATTTATAATTCCCTATCTTGTATGTTTCTTATTAATGGGTATTCCTTTATTATTTATTGAATGGGCTATTGGAAGATTTGGTGGTCGTTCTGGACATCATTCTACCCCATTTATTTTAGATGCAATGGATCGAAGAAAAATCTGGAAGTACATTGGAGTCTTCGGGATTTTTACAAACATTGCAGTTGCAGCTTACTATTGCTATTTAGAATCTTGGACTCTTTCTTATGTTTATCATACAATTATTGATACATTCAGTGGACAAACCCAAGGTCAAGTAGCGGGACATTTTAATAATTACGTCAAACTTTCATCACCTGAACCTATCGTTTTCTGGTTAGTTTGTTTATTACTTAACACTTGGATTTTATCAAGAGGTTTAAGTGGTGGTGTTGAAAAAGTTGCCAAAATTGGAATGCCGTTGCTGATAATTTTTGGAGCTTTTCTTGCTTACAAAGCAATAACTATTCAAGGTGGCGAACAAGGAGCACTTTTTGATGGTGTAAAAGGACTTGATTTTTTATGGACACCAAAATTTGACACTATTTGGGAGCCGAAAGTTTGGTTAGCAGCTGCTGGTCAAATCTTCTTTACTCTTTCCATTGGAATGGGGTCAATTCAATGCTATGCATCTTATGTAAAATCAAATGACGATGTTGCTTTAAATGCTATGTCAGCAGGTTGGATGAATGGTTTTGTTGAAGTTGTTTTAGGATCTTCGATAATTATTCCTATTGCTGTTGGTTACTTTGGAATTGATGGTATGAAGGAATTATTAAGTGAAGGTGGTGGACTTGGTTTAGGATTTAAGACTTTACCTTATTTATTTGAACAGTGGGGTGGAATTTTAGGTGTTGTTGCTGGAGTTGCTTGGTTTGGATTATTGTTTTTTGCAGGAATTACCTCCTCTTTAGCTATGGGAACACCAGTTATGGGATTTTTAAAGGATGAATTTGGTTGGAAAGAAAAAAATGCTGCTTGGATGTTCGGAACCATCGTTTTTATTCTTGGTTTACCAACAGTAATGTTTTTTAATAATGGTGTTTTTGACGAGTATGATTATTGGGCAGGTACTGTTTCGCTAGTTATTTTTGCTTTTATTGAAATTATACTTTTTGCATGGGTTTTTGGAATGGACAAAGGCTGGTCTGAAATTACAATGGGTTCAGATATTAAAGTTCCAATTATATTTAAGTATATTATTAAATACGTAACTCCACTTTTATTGGGTTGGGTACTATTCAATAGTTTACCGGGTATCTGGGATACGATTGCTCACAAAGATTCAAATGAAAAAATCGCATTCTACCAAAATAAACAATTGATTAGTGAGAAAATAATAGAAAACAACTTGAAACTCCTAAAATTTAAAGACTTTGATCCTATTTATTTAACAGAAGAATATTCAGATAAGAAAATTGAATCAAATAGAAATCTTTCTGTTATCACCTATTTTACAGTAAAAAAACAAAGAACATTATTAAAACTTTTGAATGATGAATCTTACAGAAAGGAAAGCGTTGAAGGTGAAAAGAAAACAAAATTATTTAAGAATTTAAGTAGAGCATTGTTGTTAGGATTATGGTTGTTAATCGCATACTTTGTTTACATTGCTTATAAGAAACGATTTAAAAACGAGGAGGTATCAAAATGAGTACAAGTGCATTAATTATGGCTATAGTAACACAAGTTGTGTTTATTGTTGCGACAGGCTACTTTTTCTATAAAGTCCTTACTATTCCGCAAAAAACGGAAACGGATTCTTATTCTAGCAACGACAAAGAAAAATAGTTAAACCATGAGTCAAGACGACGAACCACTTTATGTTTCCAAAAGAAATAGAAGAGGTGTTGTCGCGCTGATTGTAATTTCTATTGCACTCATTTTCTTTCCAAGAGTTGCCCAACTTTTTAATGATGAAGTAATTCTAGCTGTTTCTACGGAAGATGTGCAAGCATTTGAAAAGGCTAAAAAGAACTTTAAATACGAGAAAAGAAGCTACAAAAACAACTACAAAAAGAAGAAAAAGCGCTTTTCTACTCCTCCTCATAAGTTTAATCCTAACGATTATACGACTGAAGACTGGATGAATTTGGGTTTGTCTGAAAAACAAGTTGCTGTATTATTGAAGTTTACAAAAAATGGCATTCGTTCAAATGAAGATTTAAAGCGCATTTTTGTCATTTCTAATGAATTATACGCACTCATAAAAGATTCAACTTTCTATCCCGAACGACCGAAAACAGAGTATACTCCAAAAGTTATTGAAGAAAAGAAAATTCAAAAATTAGAGATTAATACTGCGAGCGTTGAGGATTTAGAAAATCTAAAAGGAATAGGCCCATTTTTCGCAAAGCAAATCATTAAATACCGCGACAGACTTGGAGGATTTTCATCCAAGGAACAGATTTTGGAAGTTTGGAAAATGACAATTGAGACATACGATAAATTAATTCCTCAAATAGAAATTGATAAATCAAAGATCCGAAAACTCAAAATCAACGACGTTACACCAGAAGAATTAAAGAATCATCCTTATCTTAATTGGAATCAAGTGAACTCAATCATTAAAATGCGAGCTCAACGCACAAAATTCAACAACATCAATGAAATTCAAGAATCAAAATTAATTGATGCAGAAACCTTTGAGAAATTAATCCCTTACTTATCTTTGTAAAATGACACTTCAAGAAAAATTAGTCGCAGCCATTCGCGATGTACCTGATTTTCCAAAACCAGGAATTTTATTCAAAGACATTTCACCTATTATGCTCGATGCAAAATTGTCAATTGAAATCGTTGAACACTTATTCGAGCAATACCGTGACCAACAGATTGAAGCAATTGCTGGAATTGAAAGCCGTGGATTTTTATTCGGCTATCCGCTTGCAATGCGACTAGGAATACCTTTTATTCTCATCAGAAAACAAGGGAAATTACCTTACAAAAAAACAAGCCACGCTTACGACCTAGAATACGGTAGTGCTGTGATTGAAATTCACGACGATGCAGTGCTTCCCGGACAACGCGTTTTAATTCACGACGATTTATTAGCTACTGGTGGTTCTGCAGATGCAGCAGCAACTTTGGTTAAAAAATGTGGTGGACAAGTTGCTGGCTTCAATTTCTTAGTTGGCTTGAGTTTTCTGAATGGAGAAGAAAAACTAATTCCTCACACAGAGAACATTAGCAGCTTAATAACGTTTTAAACTTCATCAACAAAAATCAATAAAAAATGAACTTCGAATTAAACGAAAATCAAAAAATGATCACGCAAATGGTGCGTGACTTCGCAGAAAAAGAAATCCGTCCGAATATGAAAAAATGGGACGACGAAGAAATTTTCCCTGTAGACGTTATGAAAAAAATGGGCGAACTAGGTCTATTGGGAATCTATATTCCTGAAGCTTATGGTGGTTCAGGTTTCACTTATTTTGAATATGCAACTGCACTAATGGAACTTGGAAAAGTTTGTGGTGGAGTTGGATTGAGCGTTGCTGCACATAACTCATTGTGTACTGGTCATATTTATTATCACGGTTCAGAAGAACAAAAGAAAAAATACTTACCGCTTTTAGCTTCTGGTGAATTTATCGGCGCTTGGGGATTAACTGAGCCAAATACAGGTTCAGATGCGATGCGCATGAAAACAACAGCTGTTAAAGATGGTGATCATTGGGTAATCAATGGCGCTAAAAACTGGATAACACACGGACTTTCTGGAGATGTTGCAGTTGTTTTAGTTAGAACAGGTGAATTGTTAGATAGCAACGGAATTACAGCTTTCATTATCGAAAAAGGAACTCCTGGTTTTTCAGCAGTAAAAATCAAAGAGAAATTTGGTGTGCGTGCAAGCGAAACAGCTGAATTGATTTTTGATAACGTTCGTGTTCACGAGTCACAAGTAATTGGTCAAATTGGTATGGGCTTCAAACAAGCAATGCAAATTTTGGATGGCGGAAGAATTTCTATCGCAGCTTTAAGTTGTGGTGTAGCAAGAGGAGCTTATGAAGCAGCATTAAAATATGCACAAGAAAGAGAGCAATTCGGACAATCAATTTCTAAATTTCAAGCAATTGCTTTTAAATTGGCAGATATGGCTACAGAAGTAGAAGCAGCTGAATTGTTGACTTTCCAAGCAGCTGATTTGAAAAATAGAAAGCAAAATTTAACTAAACAAGGAGCGTTTGCTAAATATTATGCGAGTGAAGTTGCCGTAAAATGTGGTAACGAAGCAATGCAAATTATGGGTGGTTATGGCTACACAAAAGAGTACCCAGCAGAGAAGTTTTTACGCGATGCACGCTTGATGACTATCGGTGAAGGAACGTCTGAAATACAAAAAGTGGTGATTTCTAGAGAAATTTTAAAATAATCCTTGTGAATTATTGAAATTAGTATATCTTTGCGTCCCCAAGTTGAAAATTTTAAAAAAAAATTATATGTTAATCATTCCAATTAAAGAAGGCGAAAACATCGAAAGAGCGTTGAAAAAGTACAAGAAAAAATTCGAAAAAACGAATGTAATGAAACAATTACGTGCACGTAAAGAGTTTGAAAAACCATCGATTTCTCGTCGTCAACTTGTGATAAGAGCAGCATACAAACAAAGAATGCAATCTGCAGAAATCTAATTGTAACTTTGTCTTAAAAGATACGTAAAGGGAGTTTAACGACTCCCTTTTTTATGTTCGAAAACTTCATAGATTATCTGCGTTTTGAGAAACGTTTTTCCGAACATACAGTGGTCGCGTATGAAAACGACCTGAAACAATTCGCTGAATTTATCGCAATCACCACAGAATCAGAAATGTATGATGTAAAATCTACCACTGTTCGCTCATGGATTGTAGATTTGATGGAAAAAGGATTGAAAAGTAAATCAGTTAATCGAAAGATTGCTTCCCTACGTACCTATTTTCGTTGGTTGCGAAAAGAAGGTATCATCAGTAGTTCGCCAATGCAAAAAATACAAGGCCCTAAAAACGAAAAACGTTTGCCTGTATTTGCAAAAGAATCTGAATTGGAACAAGTAAAGTTGGAAGGAATTTTCGCAAACACCTTTGAAGGAATGCGCGATGAATTAATGTTTGAGTTGTTCTACCAAACAGGAATTCGTTTGAGTGAGTTAATTGAATTAAAAGAAAAAGATTTCGCTCAAACGCAAATTAAAGTGCTAGGAAAACGAAATAAAGAACGAATCATACCGATTTCACAAAATTTGTGTATTAAAATGAATGCTTACTTAAGCTTGAAACACAAAGAAATAGGTGAAACTCCACAACTTTTCGTGCTACCAAATGGCAATAAATTATACAGTGTTCTTGTGTACCGTAAAATAAATTACTACCTTAGTCTGACGACAAGTTTGGATAAAAAGAGTCCGCATATTTTGAGACATACTTTTGCGACTCACATGCTGAACAACGGTTCAGGGTTAGAAACACTGAAAGATTTGCTAGGTCATGCCAATCTTTCTGCGACTCAAATTTATACACACAACTCGTTTGCAAAATTAAATGCTATTTATTCACAAGCTCACCCACGTGGGCACAACAAGTAAAAATCATGGAAATTCAAATGCATTCTATCCATTTTAAAGCAGATCAAAAATTGCTTGATTTCATTCAAGAAAAATTGGATAAATTAGGACATTTCAGTCAACGAATTATCAATGCTGAAGTATTCTTGAGGTTAGATAAAGACAAAGAGAAAGAGAACAAAATCACCGAAATCAAATTGAATATTCCTGGTAAAGAATTGTTTGCAAAAAGACAGACAAAATCATTTGAAGAGTCAACAGATGAGGCAATTGAAGCGTTGAGAAAACAATTATTAAAAGAAAAAGAAAAAATGGAGTAAAATCTTCATAAAATAGTAGAAATGGGAGTGGCTAAATTAGTTACTCCCATTTTTTATTTCCCTATCTTTGCACCCTTAAATTAAACGTATGAGATTATTAACAGTCGGAAGTGTAGCCTTTGATGCGATTGAAACGCCTTTCGGAAAAACAGATAAAATTGTTGGTGGAGCTGGAACTTTTATTTCATTGGCCTCTTCGTTTTTTGTTCAAGATCAAGGAATTGTTTCCGTTGTTGGAGATGATTTCCCAAGTGAAACTTTAGCTTATTTGAACTCAAAAGGAATTGATACAAAAGGTATTCAAATCAAACAAGGCGAAAAAACATTCTTTTGGTCTGGAAAATATCACAATGATATGAATTCGCGTGACACACTTATCACAGAATTGAATGTTTTGGGAACTTTTGATCCTATCATTCCGACTGAGTATTCAGATGTTGAGTATTTGATGCTTGGAAATTTAAACCCTGATGTACAACGTAAAGTAATTGAGCGTTTGCCAAATCGTCCGAAATTAATAGCTATGGATACGATGAATTTCTGGATGGACATCGCAATGGACGAATTGAAAAAAACGATGGCGCTTGTTGACGTTTTGATTATCAATGATGAAGAAGCACGCCAACTTTCAAAAGAATATTCTTTGGTGAAAGCATCAAAAGTGATTCGTGAAATGGGTCCTAAAATCTTGATTATCAAAAAAGGTGAACACGGCGCTTTATTGTTCCACGGAGAAAATATCTTCTTCGCACCAGCTTTACCGCTTGAAGATGTATTTGATCCAACAGGTGCTGGTGATACATTCGCTGGTGGGTTTATGGGATATATTGCTGCAACAGATGATTATTCTTTCGAAAATATGAAACGTGCAATCATCTCTGGTTCTGCTTTAGCATCTTTTTGCGTTGAGAAATTTGGAACCGAGCGATTAACACAAATAACTACAAATGACTTAAATCACCGCTTGGAACAGTTTGTTTCATTAGCGAATTTTGAATTGAATCAGTTGATATAAATTATGGAAAACATGAATTTTCTAGAACAAATTACAGCCTTCTCTGCACAGGAAGATTTGATTGGTAGCGGCCGCGAAATCAGCGCATTAAAAACTTCGTTTGAAGATTTTATGATTGAAGAGGAACGAGTAGATCAAATCAATCGCCTCGAAGCTGCTGATAAAGGCGAAACGATTGAAGAAAAAGATTTTAAAGCAATCAAAGAAGCATTTTATTCAGTTTACAAAGAAGTACAAGAAAAGCGTAAGGCTCAATTGGAACTTAAAAATGCCTTTGAAGCTGGAAATCTGAAACAGAAAAGAGATTTAATTACCCGTTTGAAAGATTTAATTGAAAACGAAGAAAACATCGGTTCTGCTTTCGCTACTCAGAAAGAAATTCATGAAACTTGGAAAAAAATTGGCGACATTCCACGCGAAAAAAGAGATGAAGTTCAAAAAGAATACTCGCGTTATGTGGAGTTATTTTACCACACAATTAGCATTTACAAAGAGCTAAAAGAAAACGATTACAAGAAAAATACGCAGTTGAAAGAGCAAGTGATTTTCAACTTGAAAACCTTAAGAAATAGCTCTAAAAACATCCGTGATATTGAAGCTTCTTTGCGTACCTTACAAGATGAATGGGAAGGAATTGGTCCTGTTCACAATGAGCAATGGGAAGAATTGAAAGCAAGTTATTGGGAAGCGGTAAAATCGATTTACGAAAAAATAAATCACTTCTACGACGAGCAACGCACCGTTTTGTTAGAAAATTTAGCTAAAAAACGTTCGCTAGTTGAGCAATTAAAAGAAGAAATTTCCAACCTTGAAGCATTAGATAAATCAAAAGATTGGGACGTAAAAACAGAAAAAGTACTTGCTGTTCAAGAGGCTTGGAAACAAATTGGTTTTGGTCCGAAAAAAGAAAACGAAGCAATTTGGCAAGAATTCCGTGGTGTTTGTGATACATTTTTCGCTGCGAAAAAAGAATTTAATAAATCTATCGACGACGTTTACAAAGCAAATGCTGACCAAAAACGTGTTTTAGTGGACGCTATCAAAGCGATTAATACCTCAACTGATTGGAAAACAACTGCTGACAAAATCGTTACTATTCAAAAGAAATGGAAACAAATTGGCTCGGCTGGAAATCGTTTTGAAAACAAATTATGGGCGGAGTTCCGTGCTGCTTGTGATGTCTTTTATACTGCTAGAGATGCACATTTCGCTGCACAAGATGAATCTTTAACTCAAAATTTAACTGCAAAAGCGGATTTAATAGCACAAATTGAAGCTTTTGTTGTTAGTGAGAATAAGCAAGAAACGTTAGCTGCTTTAAAAGGATTTGCAGAGCAATTTAATGCGATTGGTCATGTACCAATGAAACAGAAAAATGAAATCTACGACAGTTTCAAAAAAGCGTTGGATAGTAAATATGCCGCTTTGAAATTGGAGGCAAATGAAAAAGAAATGATTCTCTTCCAAGCGAAAATGGAAACGATGCAGGCAAGTCCTGAGCGTTCTAAAGGCTTGATGAACGAGAAAAATGAACTTAGAAAACAAATTGACATCTTGAAAAAAGAAATTATGCAGTTGGAAAACAACCTTGGTTTCTTTGCAAAATCAAAAGGTGCCGACCAATTGAGAAAAGAAGTTGAACAAAAAGTAGCCCACGCGAACGCAAAAATTGAAACACTAAAACAAAAATTGAAACTCATTCCGAATGAATAGTTTTATAAACGTTCTCTTACTCGTTTTTACTTTGCCGACAATGTTGTTGTCTATTTACGTTGGATTTGACTTACCGGTTGAATTTCTGCGAACAACAACAGCACAACTTCCTTACTTAGATTATGGATTTCTTGGACTAGGATTAATCTTGTTGGTGATTTCATTGCGCCGTACGATTCGTCGATGGATGGGCGTTCGCATGACCAACCAAAAAGGAAAATACAAATGGAATTCAAAAGTGAGTGCACCTAGAAAAATCCGAGTAATTGTGTATACTATTTTGGAATCGGCAGTAATGGCAAGTTTGGGTTTAGCTTATTATTACCTTACGCCTTTTGCTTGGTTTCCTTCGTTAGTAATGTTGTTTTTCAGTTTTGAAGGTATAGTGTTCTTAATCGTCTGTCATAAAAACTTGTTTAGAATTGGCATTACATCAAAAGCAATTTTGGTTGCAGATAGAGAAGTTATTCTAATCTATTTAAGTGGTCTAAGGCAAGTAAGTATCAGCCAGCAAACAGTTTATTTTGATTATTTGGAAAACTTACAATTGACCTTTCCGACAGATTGCGTGGAAGAAAACGAACGTGAACAATTTTTCAATACGCTAAAAGAGCAAGTAAATCGCGACAAAGTACTCTTCAAAAATGTAGATTAATCACTTTTTGAACTAATTTAGACGCTTGTGAAAATCCTTGTAATTCGTTTTTCTTCCATAGGCGACATCGTTTTAACCTTTCCTGTTGTGCGCTGCATCAAAGAGCAAGTGACTGATTCCGAAGTGCATTACTTGACCAAACCCAATTTTGAAACCCTTCTTACGGCGTGTAAATTCACAGACAAAACCCATTTTCTTGCCAAGGATTTAAAAGAAACGGTTCGCTTATTAAAGCAAGAACAGTTTGATGTAGTTATTGATTTACATAACAATCTACGAACCCATTTATTGACTTTTCAATTGGGAGTAAAATGCTACCGTTTTCCGAAGTTGAATTTCCAAAAATGGTTACTTACACATTTTAAAATCAATCGCTTACCAGAAAAACACGTGGTAGATCGCTATTTCGAAGCAGTTGCTCAAATTGGGGTAAAAAACGATGGCAGAAACAATCAATTTTATATTCCTTCCTCTGAAACAGTAGATTGCACCACAACTTATAACTTAGCACCAAAAAGTTATTTAGCTGTTGCCATCGGCGCCCAGTTCGCTACTAAAAGAATTCCCGAATCAAAACTCTTGGAAATCTTGAGTCAAGTGAGTTTGCCAATCGTTTTACTAGGAGGAAAAGAAGACTTTGCACAAGCTGAACGTATTTGTCAAAAGTTAAGCAATCAATCCGTTCACAATGCATGTGGGAAACATTCTTTGTTGGCATCCGCAAGTTTGGTGAGCCAAGCAAAAGTACTTTTAACCAACGACACAGGCTTAATGCACATTGCTTCTTGTTTTGCTGTGCCCATTGTTAGCGTTTGGGGAAACACTGTTCCTGAATTTGGAATGTATGCCTACAAACCAGAAAAAGAACTGAAAGTCTCTCAATTTGAAGTTCCGAATCTCTCTTGCCGACCTTGTTCAAAAATCGGTTTTCAATCCTGTCCGAAAAAGCATTTTGATTGTATGCTAAAGCAAGATGCAGGGAAGATTGTGGAGGAGATAGAATCAACAAATTGAAGGCCTCCCTATAAATGTGATTTCTTTTATTTTTGTAACTTTTACTCAAATTTTGAATATGAATCAAGAAATGCAGTTTTCAGATGATATTTCAATTTATAGTTATTCTAAAGAAAATCGAGCTTCAGTAATAACCTGAATTCTATTAATCCTAACTCAAAATCTCACACACTTCTCAATATTTGATATATTTTTTGACTAAAAACTCCTTGTTTACTTGAAAGATTGAATTGGTATTATAATTGAAATGACATGCGGCAACAGCAACAACATGAAAAGTAAATTAGCCGAAAAGATAAGAGAATTAGCAACGATGTGTGAAGATGACGAGGCGTTCTTGTTCAGTAAATTAGAACAAATTATTGAGAAAAGAAAGGCAACTGAAAACATCCCTATTAAGACGAAAAGCATTCATTCCATTTTCAACGATTATTTATTATCCGATCAATTAAAGCAATATCAACCTATTAAAACAGGATGGGACAACATTGATACAAGTATTGGTGGTATTCGTCAAGGTGAGTTTATTGTGTTTGGAGGAAGACCTGGAATGGGAAAAACAGTTGTCTTGATAGATTTAATTAGAAGAATTGCCTTACATGAACCTGTTTTACTTATTTCTCTTGAATTGACAGCTGTTCAAATTTCAAATCGCATCATTTCAAGTGTTTTAGTTTATGATTTACCAATCAAAGGACCGGAGGACTTACGTAGAATCGATAAGGAAAAGATAAATTTTATAACTGATTATCTAGAAGTTATGCAACTTTCCATTTGCGAAACAACTTTTGATTCAATGTTTGCTTTAAGGTGTTATTGTGAAAAAATGGTGAGAGAAAAAGGCATTCGGGTAATTGCAATAGATTATCTTCAAATGCTTTCCAGTAATCGTTACAGACACAATCGCGAATTAGAGGTTAGTTATATCAGTCGTACCTTGAAAAAAATCGCTAAAGATTTAAATATTTGTATGCTTGTGACCTCTCAATTGAGTAGATCGGTAGAAACTAGAGGAGGTGATAAACGTCCACAACTCTCCGATTTACGAGAAAGTGGTGCAATTGAACAAGATGCCGATAAAGTAATTTTTGTTTATCGACCTGATTATTATGGTATTACAACAGATGAAGATGGCAACACCACAAAAGGTCAATTGGAATTACTTATGGTAAAAAACCGAACAGGTGCAATTGATCGTTTTTATTTTCATCTGACATTTCCTTCTTTGAAACTCGAACCTATGAAGGATATAAATACCCCTTTTGTTTTTGAGCGGAAACCATTTGTTGACCCAAAAGATGCTGATAGTCCATTTTAAAACTAAATGCCAATTTAAAACCAAAATAATATAAGCCGTTGATTGAAACTTATGAGTCGAATTTACTGAAATAGACTTGCGGTTGTGTTCCTGCAACCCACACTGTAAAATAGTCACTATTATAAGTGCTGTTTTACATGAAGCTACGCTTCATTGTAAATAAATCGAAGATAATCGTCAACGGCTTTTTTATAAAATAGTATGAAGAAAAATAATCTTTTAGAACTTAAAGAAAAATATGGACCCATCTTCAGAAGGATATTACATTCAGGTTCATTCATAGATTATGCACCAACTGGTCTAACAAGTTTTGAACGCTATGCTTTAAACTTACTTTCTATTGATCGGCCAAGTGATCTTTGTGCTTTTTTCAAAATCCATCATTTAGAATTAGAAAGTATCATTAATAAACCAAATTATATCACGTATCATTTGCCGAAAAAAAAGAATGGTATTCGAGCGATTAATGCACCAATTGGAAGGTTAAAAAATTTACAAAAAAAACTAAATCGCCATTTGCAAGGTGTTTATTCAAGTGTAAAACCCGATTCTGCCAAAGGATTTTTTTTACATAAAAAAGACGGCAATTTAAAAGCAAATATTGTAGAAAACGCATTGCTACACGTTGGAAAAAAATATGTTTTAAATATGGACATAAAGGATTTCTTTTCTTCCATTTCTGACCAACGGATTTATTTGATTTTCAGAGCAAAACCATTCTGTTTTGACACGCAAATTGCGTCAGCATTAACTTATTTAGTAACAACAAATGACTGTCTGCCTCAAGGTGCTCCCTCCTCTCCTATTTTATCCAATTTTGCTTGTTTAGAACTTGATGAAAAACTCACAGCTTTTTCAAATCAAAACAATTGGAGTTATACCCGCTACGCCGATGATTTAACTTTTTCATCAAATGAGCCTTTTACTCCAGTACAAATAGATTTCATTAAAAAGGTTTTAGTACAAGAAGGGTTTGAACCAAATGAAAAGAAATTTCGAGTTAGAACTTCCAATAAAAAGCAACTTGTAACAGGATTGGTTGTAAATGAAAAAGTAAATGTAGACCGAAAAATGCTCAAAAAAACCAGAGCCATGTTGCACGATTTGCGCTTTAACGGTTCAACCAAAGCAACTCAAAATCATTTAAAAATAGAGTATAAACCTAGCGAAGATGATCAACTTACATTTCTGCAAAAATTAAATGGAACAATTAATTTCATAGGACAAGTTCGAGGCAAAGAGGATACTGTTTATGTAAAAATGAAAGGTGAATTTTCTTCTTATTTTGCAATTGTTGAAGATGAAAGAAATCGGTATCGGTACTAATTTACAAGAAGATAAATCACTCAACCCCATACTTCTCCATTTTACTTACCAAGGTATTAATCGCCCAACCAATAGCTAAAGCAGTTTGTCTTTTGTTGCCGTTGAAATGCTTTAAAACGCGTTCAATATGTTCTTTTTCAATGTATTCCCAATTCATCGGTTTATTGAATGTTTCTTGTTTCAATCTTTTAGGTAACACATCTGCTGTAACCGTTTCTTCATTAAAAACATAGAGACGTGAAATGATGTTTTCCAATTCGCGAATATTTCCAGGATACGAATAATTCAGTATAATTTCCAGTGCTTCTTTACTCAAAGTCAATTTTTTCGCTTTGCGCAACTCCTTCTTTTTCTGACCAATAAAGAAATCAACCATCGCTTTTAAGTCTGTTTTACCGCGTTGCAGAAGCGTTGGCAAATCCAATTCCACCACCGAAAGTCGATAGTACAAATCCCAACGGAATTTTCCTTCTTCACAGCGATTGACCAAGTTCTGATTTGTTGCAGCAATCACACGCACATCAATTTTTTTGGCTTTTCCTCCCAAGGGCATTACTTCTTTTTCTTGCAAAACACGTAACAAGGCCTGCTGCATATAAGGTGAAATATCACCAATCTCATCTAAGAAAATAGTTCCTTCATTTGCCAATTCAAACAAACCTTCACTGTCTTTATCCGCACCTGTAAACGCTCCTTTTTTGTAACCAAATAAACGCGACTCGAGTAAAGAATCACTGAAAGCAGAACAATTTATGGCAATATAAGGCTTATTTGCCCGAATAGAATTGTGGTGAATGTGTTTGGCTAAATTTTCTTTTCCAGTACCACTTGCGCCTAAAATCAATACCGTCACCTCCTCGGTTAAGGCTACTTTTCTAGCGTTTTCATAAATCCGTTCAATGGCTGGTGTTATCAAAAAGCGGTCTGATACAGCTACTTTTTTTACTTCTTGTTGGTGATACAAAGCTGTTAAACCAATCGCGGAACGTTCCAATTGAATTTTGATTAATTCTGGTTTGTCTTTTTTAGACGTATATTGAGCTGGACGTGTCTGAAACAAGGTCGTTTTTAAGTTCAAGCTCATGTGTGCCAAGTACCAAACCACTTGCATCGCCGCTGTTCCGGGAGAAACAAACACATCGATTTCATCGTCTTTCAATTCCGCCAAAAAAGGATGAATCTTCGATTGAATTTCGGAATGGTCGATTGGGTCGTGCACATCTAAATAGCGAATTTCAACGTTGCGATCCGGATAATTTTTCAGTAAAAACGTACGCAAATGTAGCGATCGAATGTCTTCCTCTTTTTCAGTGGAAAGCAAAATGTGTTTTTCGTGTTTGTAAAAATGCTTGTGATATGCTGCCGTTGGCCCATCTTCTATGACCTGACCATTTGCAAAATCATGATTGTAAGCATGCCATGAAACGAGGATTTTCATTGGGGGAATTTTTTAATAAAAGTATCAAATTTTGACTATAAGAATACGCTTTTGATAATATAATTAGCGATTTTACTCCAATTTCATGGCATTTGCATACTGGCACATCGTTTGTCACTAGTGAAACAATTCCAATCGAAAAATTATGAATCAAGTGGTTATCAAGCAAGTTACCGAAGAAGAAATCATCCAGCAAGTAGAACTTAAGCAGCAACTTACTGCAGCAATTCTTAGTGAAAATATAGCGAAAATGACCGATCTACTCGACCCAAAAGGCTGTTATTTCGGGAAACTTAAGCAAGGGCAAGCAATGGTTTACTTGATAAAAAAGTTTAACAAAGTGAAAAACCTCCCCGACAGAGAAAACATGAATATTAGTCAGGGATTTTCATTCGACCACCAACCCAAACAAGATGTAATTGAGTTTCGTTTCTCCGTTTTTGGTTCTGACTTCATAGGTGACACATACAGCCCTCCGAGTTTTGGGACTGCTAAACGACCTGAATTTAATGAAGGAATCATCCGCCTTGCAATTGAATTCAAAGACGATAAAATTTTCTCCATCCGTCACCCAAAAAAAGTCATTCGGGATATTGTCGAAATTGCGAGAAGGAATTGAAGTAGGAAAAGAATGAAAAACAAATAATCGACCTAGAAAAAGGCATAATGACAAAAACGAGCCAACAACATACAATCAAAAATGAAAACTGTCAAAAATTCGACACTAGCAGCTTACAGAAAAGCCGTTGAGGAGGGAACGGTATCTCAACTGAAAGAAATATTAAAGTACCCGGATATGGAGCAATTAAAAAAGTTGTTGCATCCGGATGGAACTTTTTATGACGATTACAAATACGATGAAGGTGTGAAGAGATTACACTTGCTGTTTGAAAAATTAAGTGCTAAGAATTTTTATGTTGAATTGAATAATGGCTACACTGCAGATCACCTTCCGTATGAACATGTAATTGAATTTCGATGCTCCCATTTTGATGATTTTGGAGGAAGCAGAATACCTGCAAAAAAGAAATTCGGAACACCAAGTGATAAATCAATCAAAGAAATAGTATTTTACCTTGCCTTTTCTTACAAGGAAAATAAGGTGTTTAGTGTTCGAATTCCTGAAAAATATGTTGGAGATTTATGCCAAATTAACAGCACGGAGTTGAGTAACTATAGGCGGGTAAAACCTTCTAAGTCAATAAAAAGCATGCCTGATATTTGTAGTAACATAAACGAACTTGATTCCTCAGCTCGAATAAGTATTGTAAAACAACTATTGGACTCCTTGTTTCGGATTAAATTTCCAGAACTTAAAGATTTACTGCATCCTAAAGGTGTTTTTTTTGTTAAGGGGGACAGCGAAAACACAGCCATAGAGCTTATTTCAACTTTTATAGATTTTCGAAAAGCATTTTATAGAGTTGTTGTAAATGAAGGTGTTGCAATCGACCTTCCGATATATGAATATGTGCTTGAGTTTCGATTTTCACACTTCAAGCCTTATGATAAACTATCTCAACAAATCGACAGAAAATTTGGCGAACCTGCTAATAATAGCATTAATGAAATATTGTTTACTGTTGCTTTGTCTTTTAAAGATGGCAAAATTATCTCTATGCGCCAACCAAGGCAGGTTGCTCCCGATATAAAATTGATTGCTTCTAGAAATTAGTTCGGTTTTATCTACAACACTTCGTTAAAGCATGATATAAACAATTGATTATCAATAAAATAAGTGAAAAATAAGCGATTAAAAAATAGGATAATTCATTGATTGTCAGTATCTTAGATGTATTTCTCAGGTACGCAAAA
>JBILHL010000026.1:0-44309 GCA_044350515.1 Crocinitomicaceae bacterium
GTAAGGTGGTGTACCGCCTGCTGGCGTCAAGTCGATAGCTCCTGTTGCGTTGCCAAAACAAGCAATATTGGTTGCTGAAAGTGTCGAACTCAATGGCGCTGGTGGTTGTGAAATTGTTGTAGCAAGTGTTTGCGCACAACCTTTGTTGTCGGTTACGGTAACGGAATAAGTACCTGCTGGTCGATTGTTCAAATCTTGGGTGCTTGCTGCATTCGACCACAAGTAAGTGTAAGGTGCAGTTCCGCCTGAAACACTTAAATTGATGGAACCAGTTGAATTACCAAAACAAGCTACATCTACATAGCTCATCGTGAGTGCCAATGGTGCAGCGGGTTGCGTAATGGTAACTGTTCGTGTTTTGGTGCAATTGTTTAAATCGTTGACCGTAACAGTGTAAGTTCCTGCTATGAGACTAGATATGTCTTCTGTAGTTGCGGTGTTGGTCCAAGAATAACTGTAGCCTGGTGTGCCACCTGAAACGCTTAAATCGATAGAGCCAGTGTTTTGTCCAAAGCAATCGATGTTTACTTGAGTACTGGAAAGTACAACAACTGTTGGTTGGGTCAAGGTTACAGAAGCGGCTTTAATACAACCGTTGGCATCCGTAATGGTGGCTGTGTAAGTTCCTGGTCCGAGGTTGGAAATAGCTGCTGTTGTTGCGCCATTACTCCAAGAAATCGAATAAGGTGCAGTACCTCCACTAAAAGTCACCAAAGCACTTCCGTCTGCTGCGCCGTTGCACGAAATGTCTTTTCCATTGTAATTAGAAGTGATACTGGCGCTAGCTGTAAGTAATGTCGGTTGAGTAATTGTATAACTTTGAGTAGCAGTACAGCCTAAATTATCAGTTGTTGTAACGGTGTAATTATTAGGTGCTAAGTTAGAAATAGTGGTGCTTGTTGCGTTGTTCGACCATAAGTACGAAAAAGGTGAATTTCCTGTCGTAGCAATCTGAATCGAACCATTATTTAAACCAAAGCAAGTGACATTTGTAAGGTTCACCAAGCTTAAAACCGGTGGATTTTGAATCGTGATGTTTTTTGTAACTGTGATACTACAACCGCCTAAACTTGGAAAAGCAATCGTCAAGGTATAAGTTCCAGCACTAGCAGCGCTGACGTTGCTTATCGTTGGATTACTCAACGTGGAAGTAAACCCATTCGGCCCTGACCACGAATAAGTGGCGATCGTGGAAGAGGAAGTGGCGCCAAGATTTAAGGTCTGACCAATACAAACAGTGTTATTCGTAATCGCAAAAGGTGGACACGAGGCGACACTTATCTGCAAAGCATTACTCGCAGTGAGCGGACATCCTTGGCTGTTGTAGCTATCCGAAACACCGCCATTGTTGTATTGATTGCCCGAAATATTTCCAGTTCCATAAATGTAAGCAGAGTTGGAAATCGTGGGATTACACAAAAAAGCCGGGCAATCGTTTAAAACGGTTACTCGAAATTTTAAAACGGTACTGTCAGCACCAGTCCCAGAGGCTTGCATTTGACCACCTGTAGAGCCGCTTGCCCCCGTTCCTACTCTAGCGCGAATCGCTCTTGATGACGAAATATATTCAGCCTGATCATCAGTAACAGCATCTGTTTTGTTTCCAGAATTTGGTCCGTAGGAAATAGTAATAGAACCCGGAACAAAAGTCGTGCGTGGATCCAAAGTATCGACCATATACGTATTTATCGATAAATCAGAACCAATGTTTTTTCCGACAACCGTATATTCCAATACGTCACCTGGATTGACATTACCACCATTAATGTCGCGGATGCGAACGTCGGCGCGAAGGTCAGGCTCGAAAATGTCGATGGCGGAGGTGATTACTCGAGGAAGAATCGCATCTTGTGAAGTAACAACTCTAACAGTAGCGTTAGAAACGTTGTTTGAGATATAATCTAAATTAGTATTATTTGGAAAAAATATTCCGCTATCAAAACCTAAATTATTGTTATAACTTGGCTTTCGAAAAGGAGTATAGGCTCCGTTGTAGGTACAAGTACTATTGAAAAAATCGCTTGCGCTTCTCATCGCGTCAGGAACATCTTGAAAAGTACCGTTTCCGTTAAACTGCAATCTGTCTCCTTGAATGTTTCGGTCACCTTCATAAGCTACAACACCAAGTTCAAAACTAACAGGACCAAGTAACGGAGTGGTAAAACCAGAAATTGGCAAATCAACAACGTTTCCATTACTAACATAAGCCATTCCGTCAAAAACGGTTAGGTTACGCATTGTTTGAAACACATTTTTATAAACAATAACTAAAGACCAAGCACCAAATAAATTATTAGAACCGGTTTCTGAAACGAGATTTCCAATCGTATATCGAGCACGAGCGCCACCAGCTTGAATAATACTTGTTACATTTTTAAAACAAAAGTAACTCGGCATTTGAAAATTTGGATTTGATGGAATATTCGGAACATCCAATGTTTGATCTGCTTGAACAGTTTGATAAGACCCCGAATTTCTCCTACTTCGCACCTGACTTCTAGCGTTATAGTTCGTTGTGCTTTGACTAATCCTTCCACTCCAATATAAACCAGCCCATAATATTTCACTACAATTTGCTAAATTCAGACTATCACTTGAAGAATTGTAGGTGCTTGAAACACCATCAACATCAACAAAATCCATAACAATTCCTCCATCTTGATTGTGGTTTCCACCCGGAGGAACTTGTTGCTGAAAGGTTCCGCAATTGGAACTGCTACTATTACAAGTTATTGAAACATTGGAAAGTATGACGATTCCACCTTTTTGATTGGTTTGATAGCGAATATTAAAAGGAGAAACAACTTGAGCCAAAAAGGAGTTGCCAAGAAAAAGCAAAAACAATAAAAGAATTTTTGTACTTTTTGAAATTGGAAATAATAAGTTTGAAATTCTAGTCATGCTTTAATAGAATTTTAAACGTTTAATAGTAATTAAAGTTGCGGTAAGAGTTAAAAACAATTGAATCCAATAATTCTCAAAACAACTAAAAGAAAAATTCAAGAACACAAATCCCAAATAAATAATTAAAAATATCCTTCAACAAAAATTAATTAGAACATTAAAATACAACACTTTAAATAATTAATTAACACAAATTAAAAGGGAATAACAAATCACAATAAAAGAAAAAGACACCACCAATTCTAACGAAAAAACGTTTTACTAAAAAACAGATACTATGAAACCATACATTTTTGGTTTAATTACCATCGGATTAATAATTATATCCTCATGTGAAAAGGATGAACGTGAAACACCCACTTGTATTTGGAATAAAATAACAGCTTTTGATAGTAGTTTTGAATGTGCCGAAGCCAAGGTTGATAAATATACTTTTCAAGGAGAAACGGTTTATGTGTTTGACCCTGGAGTTTGCGCACAAGCAGATATGGCTTCTGAAGTTTTAAATCAAGAATGTGAATCAATTGGTTATCTTGGAGGATTGATTGGAAATCAAACAATTAATGGTGAGAATTTCTCAAGTGCCCATTTTGAGGAAACTGTTTGGACAAAGTAACATTTACTTTTCCAAATCACTTAAATAAACCCTTAGCGCATTCACAGAATCCTTTGAATTTATTTGAGCTGTAAAAGGAAGTAGGAATAGTTAAGGTTGAATGCTTAATGCTTAATCAAAACTTAATTCCTGTCACAAAGCCAATTGAAAGAAAATTACGATTTAAAGGTGCTGATTCTGAGACACCTAAAATGCCATACTGTGCATAAGGCTGGAAGAAAAGATTGAAATTTTCTTTTCTCAAAAAGTCAAATCCATAACCAATATTGCCACTGAAATTCAAGAATCGATAATCAGTAGTATTGTCAATAGAAGTGTTTCTTTTCTTTTCTGTTTCGAAGTATAAAACACTTCTTGTGGTGTTTATTATATTAAAAAACAAACTAGTACCAACAACAAAATAACTCCGTTTACCAAAATTCAATTTGTAATACAACGGAATCTCGGCGTTATATCGGTTGTAGTCAAATTTAATAAATCGAGGATCATATGGTCCATAAATTGGTTCACCAGTTTGTGGATCGAATTCAAAATACGCTTCTCTTTTTCCTGTACTTTCACCATTTTTCTGTAACCCTAAACCAAAGCCAAGCGCAGACTTTTTGCCCAATTTATATTCTGTAAAAAATCCAGCACTATAGCATATTTGAGAAACCTCTAAAGATTTGAATCCATTTTCTACACCACTTGTTACACTTCCGTCATTACTAATAATCCCAAATGATAAATTAGGAAATAAACTGACTCCAAAATTGAACTTTCGGTCTTGAGCATAAGCAACAGTAATGCAAGTAGCAAATAGAACTAATAAAATTTGTTTAAAATTCACAAGTTAGGTTTAGACTTTTTTAACGAAAAATTAATAAGTTTATTTGATTTCTGAGTATGTTCTCTTGACCATTATTCTAACTAAAAAAGAACTACTAGTTTGAGTAAATATTTTTTAGAGAACTATATTAACCTCAGTTCAATTACTATTGAAAAAGCTTTTCTGAAATGTTTATTTATCTACCAAAAAATCTTTAAACCAAAAACCACTGTCTTTAATAATTCTCTTTTGAGTTTTAAAATCAACATAAACTAAACCAAATCTAGGTTTATATCCTTCGCTCCATTCAAAGTTATCAAGCAATGTCCAACTGAAATAACCACCAATATTTACGCCTTCTTGTTTTGCACGAAGCACTTGCTTTAAATAGCGCTGATAAAAATCAATACGTTTAATATCCTTCACTTTTTCATTCACAACTTCATCAGGAAAGGCACAACCATTCTCGGTTACAAAGATTTTCTTGACACCAGGATATGCTGCAAATTGTTTAATAATCTGATAAATTCCTTCAGGGTAAACTTCCCAACCCATTTCTGTTACTTCCTTTGCATCGCGTTTAACTGGTTTAACTTCCAAACCTTTCATGATTGGAATTACACCCATTTTTTTAACTACTTCTCGAGTGTAATTTTGAACACCAATAAAATCAAAATCAAACTTTAGTTTGTCCATATCACCAGGCAAAATATACTTATTCAATTTTTGTAATATCGGAAAACTTTCCATCGGATACCCTAATCCTAAAGAAGGTTCGATAAACAAACGATTCAACAACACATCCCAACGCTCAGCTGATTTCCCATCGCGTTTTTCACTTTTATAAACATCTACATGCGAACACGAAAAAGTAGTGCCAATATTCGCATTTGTAACATTTTTACGAATGATCCGACCACCTTCAGCTTGACATAAGCAAACATGATGAACAGTTGGTAAATAATTTTTAAACCCTTTTAAACCTGGCGCATGATAACCTATTAAATAACCTAATGCCGTGAAAGCAGAAGGTTCATTGAAAACCATCCAGTTTTTCACTTTGTCTCCAAAAGATTTTGTAACTAATTCCGAATATTCAGAAAACCACAAAACAGAAGATCGATTCATCCATCCTCCTTGGTCTTGAAGTACTTGAGGTAAATCCCAATGATATAAAGTGACCCAAGGTTCAATTCCTCGGGCCAAACAAGCATCAATCACGCGGTGATAAAAATCAATTCCTTTCTGATTTGGAGCTCCAACACCATTGGGTAAAACGCGACTCCAAGCGATACTGAAACGAAAAACAGTCATGTTCAACGACTTTAACAAGTCCAAGTCTTGTTCGTAACTATGGTAAAAGTCGCAGGCAATGTCGCCGTTTTCTCCTGTTTTAATATTCCCTTTTTTGTGCGAAAACGTATCCCAAATAGACACCGATTTTCCATCAATATTATGAGCTCCTTCAATTTGATAGGCTGCTGTGGCTACTCCCCATTTAAAATCTGTTCCAAAATCTAAACTCGAAAAATCTAATTTTTTGTAGTGTTTGACTTGCCCAAAGGTTAAATTGGGGGCAACAACAGCTGCCAAAGAAGAAACAAAAAAGAGGCGTAAAACTTTGCGACGTTCCATAGTTATGAATAAAAGTATACATTATCCATAAAATTAGAAAAGGAATTGGAAAACAAGGGGTAAAATGAATTAATTTGAATAATAATCTTAAGTTTTTTCAATGATATTATTCCAAATTTTATTACTTTGAATAGAATAAAAAGGTAACTTTGCGCCCAATTGCACAAAATTAAATTTTAACAAAAGAACTATTTTGTGTAAGTTTTGTTAGTAATTAATAATAAATTTAACATTATTAAAATGACTGAAGCATCAACAAGCGTTAACTACTTACCGCTTTTGTTACAATTCATTGTTGCAGGTTCATTTGTGGTTTTTACTTTGATTGTAACGCACATTTTGATGCCTCGATTAAAATCCAAAAAGAAAGACTCCAATTTTGAATGTGGTATTGAATCTGAAGGCAATGCGCGTTTCCCAGTTTCGATTCGTTATTTCATGACTGCGATTTTATTCGTTTTATTTGATGTTGAAATCATTTTTTTCTATCCTTACGCTGTTAATTTTTATGAGTTAAAATTGGAAGGTTTGATTGCTGTGATTATGTTTGTTTGCTTTTTCTTGATAGGATTCATTTACATTAGAAAAAAAGGAGCTTTAGAATGGGAAAAATAGGAGAGTTAGAAACTATAAATGGTGAAGGTTATCAATTAACCACCCTTGACAAAGCTATTGGTTTGGCACGCGCGAATTCAGTTTGGCCGTTACCTTTCGCTACTTCTTGTTGCGGAATTGAATTCATGGCAACTATGGGAAGTATGTACGATATGTCGCGTTTTGGGATGGAACGACTTTCTTTTTCTCCCAGACAAGCTGATTTATTAATCGTTGCGGGAACAATTTCAAAAAAATTAGGTCCTGTTTTAAAACAAGTATACGAACAAATGTCTGAACCTAAATGGGTGCTTTCTGTTGGTGCTTGTGCTTCTTCAGGTGGAATTTTCGATACCTACAGTGTACTACAAGGAATCGACCGAATTATACCTGTAGATGTGTACGTTCCCGGCTGTCCTCCGCGTCCTGAACAAATTATTGATGGCGTAATGAACATTCATAAATTAGTCAAAAATGAATCTTCAAGAAGAAGATACAGTGAAGAATACAGACATTTATTAGACAAATACGATATTGACCTAGATAAAAAAGAATCGAATGACTAACGAATTTATTTTAAGTCGCATTCAAGAAAAATTTGGTTCAGAGGTTATTTCATCAGAGGTTAATTTCGGAATCCTGATTTTAGAAATCTCCAAAGATAAGTCTTATGAAATAATAGAATGGTTGAACAAAGACGAGGTTTTAGATTGTTCGTTTTTAACATTACTAGGCGGTGTTCATTACCCAGATGATTTAAACAGAGAATTCGCCATAGTGTATCATTTACACAGTTGGAGAAAAGATTTTCGTCTTCGTTTAAAAGTATTTGTTCCATCGGAAAATCCAACTGTTCGCTCTATTGTTAAAATTTATAATGGTGCAAATTGGATGGAACGTGAAACATTCGATTTCTTTGGAATTAAATTCGAAGGACATCCCGACTTGAGAAGAATTTTGAATATGGATGATATGGATTATTTTCCAATGAGAAAAGAATATGCTCTTGAGGATGCAACAAGGGAAGATAAAGATGATCGTTTTTTTGGTAGATCTAGTAATATATAAGCACGATGAAGGAAGAAAATAACGCACATCAAATGGCTGAAAGCACTCCTGAAGCAATCGCAGCAAAAGTTTTTGAAGCTGAACACGCTGAAAAAAAAGAGATATTGCAGGCTATTTTAAACAATAATTTAGAGGATGCTGAAAAAAGTGAATTAGCAACAACTGCCAAAAAAGAAGATTCAACAGAAACAATTGATGGGAAATATGCCACAATCAACTTTGGCCCTACTCATCCTGCTACTCACGGGATATTTCAAAATATTCTTAAGGTAGATGGAGAAAAAATTATTTCTTCAGAACAAACGGTTGGTTATATTCACCGTGCATTTGAAAAATTAGCAGAGCGCAGACCATATAATCAAATTACACCTATTACAGATCGATTAAACTACTGCTCCTCCCCCATTAATAATATGGGATGGCACATGACAGTAGAAAAATTAATTGGTGTAGAAATTCCAAAACGTGTGCAATATATGCGCGTGATAATCATGGAATTGGCGCGAATTGCTGATCATTTAATTTGTAATTCTGTTATTGGTGTAGATACAGGTGCTTTAACAAGTTTTTTCTACCCTTTTGCGGAAAGAGAAAAAATATATGAATTATATGAGGAAGTATGTGGAGCTAGATTAACTACAAACATCGGTCGTATCGGTGGATTTGAAAGAGACTTTACTCCTACTTTTCACGAGAAATTAAAAAACTTCTTACGCACTTTCCCAAAAGCTTTTGAGGAATTTAATAGTATGTTGGAGCGTAATCGCATCTTTATGGATAGAACAAGAGGTGCAGGTCCAATTTCAGCGGAACGTGCCTTAAATTACTCATTTACAGGTCCAAATTTAAGAGCTGCTGGCGTTGATTATGACGTTCGCGTGATGCAACCTTATTCTTCCTACGAAGATTTTGATTTTATCATTCCTGTTGGAATAAATGGTGACACTTACGACCGTTTTATGGTGCGCCAAGAAGAAGTTCGACAAAGCCTTAAAATCATTGAGCAAGCCTATAAAAATCTTCCAGAAGGAGATTATAAAGCAGATATTCCCGAATTTTACTTACCTCCAAAAGAGGAAGTATACAATAATATGGAAGCTTTAATTTATCATTTTAAAATCGTGATGGGTGAAACGGAAATTCCTGCGGGTGAAGTGTATCATTCAGTTGAAGGTGGGAATGGTGAATTAGGTTATTATTTAATCAGTGATGGCGGTCGAACACCTTATCGCTTACAATTTAGAAGACCATGTTTTATTTATTATCAAGCTTATCCTGAAATGATTACTGGCATGACAATCAGTGATGCTGTTTTAACTTTGAGTAGTATGAATGTAATCGCAGGAGAATTAGACGCATAAAAATGACAGCAAACAACTACATACCTTCAGCAACAAAAGAGCCTGTTTCGTTTAGTTCAGAAACAATGGCTAAGATTGATGAATTAATAGCTTCTTATCCAGAAGGAAAACACAAAAGTGCTTTAATTAGAATTTTACATTTAGTGCAAAGTGAAAAAGGATGGGTTAGTACAGATTCAATGGATAAAGTAGCAGAAATACTGAATATTCAACCAATTGAAGTATATGAAGTTGCGACATTTTATACTATGTTTCATCTAGAACCTGTTGGAAAATATGTATTTGAAGTATGTCACACAGGTCCATGTATGTTGGTTGGAAGCGACAACATAATAGAATACATAAAAAACAAACTCAACATAAACATTGGAGAAACAACAGCCGATGGGTATTTCACCTTAAAAACAGCTGAATGTTTGGGTGGATGCGGTTACGGTCCTTTGTTACAATGTAAATACAAATTCCACGAACACTTAACAAAAGAACGAGTGGATGAATTAATCTCAGACTATCGCGCAGGTAAATACGATCAAAACTAAAAGAAATGAAAAACAGGAAACTACTTCTTGAAAATGTTCATATTCCAGGAATTGAAACGTTTGATGTTTACCGAAAAAATGGTGGCTATCGCTCTGTAGAAAAAGCATTAAAATCAATGTCACCTGACGAAGTTGTGGAAGAAGTAAAAAAATCAGGACTTCGTGGTCGTGGTGGAGCGGGTTTCCCAACTGGGCTAAAATGGTCATTTTTAGCAAAACCAGAGGGAGTTCCGAGATATTTAGTTTGTAACGCTGATGAATCTGAACCTGGAACATTCAAGGACAGGTTTTTGATGGAGAAAATTCCACACCTTTTGGTAGAAGGAATGATAACTTCTAGTTATGCCTTGGGAGCAAACACTTCGTATATCTATATTCGAGGAGAATTTATGTACATTTTACACATCCTTGAAAAAGCAATTGCTGAAGCTTATGCAAATGGTTTTCTTGGGAAAAACATTCTTGGTTCTGGCTATGATTTAGATTTAGTGGTGGCACCTGGTGGTGGCGCTTACATTTGTGGTGAAGAAACCGCATTACTAGAATCACTCGAAGGAAAAAGGGGAAATCCAAGAATGAAACCACCTTTTCCTGCTGTTAAAGGTTTGTGGGGCTGCCCAACTGTTGTTAATAATGTGGAAAGTATAGCTGCAGTAGTTACAATTGTGAACGATGGTGGAGATGCTTATGCACAAACTGGTTTAGGAAAAAGTACAGGAACAAAACTTTTCTCTGCGAGTGGAAACTTGGTTCGTCCTGGCGTTTACGAAATAGAAATGGGTGTTACCGTTGAAGAATTTATCTACGGTGATGACTATTGTCGAGGAATTGCTAATGGTAAAAAACTAAAAGCATGTATTCCTGGTGGTTCTTCTGTTCCAATTTTACCTCACTATTTAGTTACAAAAACAGCGGCTGGTGAAGATCGTCTGATGACTTATGAAAGTTTAGCTGATGGTGGATTTGCTTCAGGTTCAATGCTTGGTTCTGGCGGATTTATTGTTTTCGACGAAGATCAATGTATCGTTAGAAACACATGGAATTTTGCTCGCTTTTATGCACACGAATCGTGTGGACAATGTTCTCCTTGTCGCGAAGGAACAGGTTGGATGGAAAAAGTATTGAATCGCCTTGAGCACGGACAAGGAAATATGCGCGATATTACCTTGCTTGAAGAAATAAACAAAAAAATTGAAGGAAATACAATTTGTCCACTGGGAGATGCTGCGGCTTGGCCTGTTGCTGCTGCGATTAGACATTTCCGTGATGAATTTGAATGGCATGTAAATGAGCGAGAAATTTCTCAGAAAAGAAATTATGGATTAATCACTCAACCACTGGTTGAAGTTTAATATAAAGTTATGATCAAAGTCACAATTGACGATATCGAAATTGAAGTAGAACCAGGAACAACAATTCTAAATGCGGCTCGAAAAGCAGGTGGTGAAATTGTTCCTCCTGCAATGTGTTACTATTCAAAATTACCCGGTACAGGTGGAAAATGTCGTACTTGTTTGGTAGAAGTTGCGGCTGGTTCAACAGCAGACCCACGCCCGATGCCAAAATTGGTTGCATCTTGTTCTACACCTGTTATGGACGGGATGATAGTCAAAAATAAAACTAGTCAACGCGTTCATGACAATCGTGGAGGTGTTGTTGAATTTTTATTGATTAATCATCCTTTGGATTGTCCTGTTTGTGACCAAGCCGGAGAATGTCATTTACAAGATTTGGGCTACGAACACGGTTCTGCAAAAACACGTTACGAGGAAGAAAGAAGAACTTTTGAACCAATTGATATTGGCGACACTATCAAATTACACATGAATCGCTGTATTTTATGCTACCGTTGTGTTGAAGTTGCTAAACAATTGACAGACAAACGCGTACATGGCGTTTTACACCGTGGAGAGCATGCTGAGATTAGTACCTACATTGAAAACGCAATTGAAAACGATTTCTCAGGAAATATGATCGACGTTTGTCCTGTTGGAGCCTTAACGGATAGAACTTTTAGGTTCAAAAGCCGCGTTTGGTTCTTAAAACCTATGGAAGCTGAGCGTTCATGTACTAAATGTAGTGGAAAAGCAGTTGCTTGGATGTTCGGTAATGAAATTTACCGTGTTACAGGTCGCAAGGATCAATACGGTGAAATCGAAACAATCGACAATAAAACCGCTTGGATTTGTAATGAATGTCGTTTTGAGAAAAAAGAAGCCAGCGATTGGAATGTTATTGGACCAAGAACAATTAATCGTCATTCAGTAATTTCACAAGGAAAGTACAAAACAAATATGACTAGAAGAATTAAAAAATTAGACTAATGGACACTGGATTATTAATTGAAAAGTCGGCTTTAGTTCTAATTTTGTTCCTTATATCCTTGGGAATAGCAGCATATCAAACGTACTTTGAAAGAAAGCTTGCCGCTTGGATTCAAGACCGAGTAGGCCCAGATCGAGCTGGTCCATTTGGAATTTTACAACCAATTGCCGATGGGGTGAAAATGTTCCTTAAAGAAGATTTTATTCCAAAAGATGCAGACAAGTGGTTATTTATCATAGGTCCAGGAATTGCGATGTTTACTTCACTAATAACAAGTGCAATTATACCTTGGGGAACAGATTTACAACTTTTTGGAAGAACAATCACTTTACAAGTTGCTGATTTTGATATCGGTATTCTTTATTTATTCGCTGTTCTTTCAATTAGCGTTTACGGGATTATGATAGGTGGCTGGGCTTCCAACAATAAATACTCACTTTATGGTGCGATTCGTGCTTCTTCACAAATGATCTCTTATGAGTTAGCAATGGGTATTTCTGCTATCACTATCATTATGCTTTCTGGAAGTTTGAGTTTAACCGACATAGTTAACAAACAACATGGATTGAACTGGAACATTTTTTATCAGCCAGTTTGTTTTATTGTGTTTTTTATCTGTTCACTAGCAGAAACAAACCGTGCACCATTCGATTTACCTGAGTGTGAGAATGAATTAATTGGTGGTTACCACACTGAATATAGTTCCATGAAGTTGGGACTTTACTTATTCTCTGAATACACAGCGATGTTTATTTCCTCAGCAATTATTGCCATTCTTTTCTTAGGAGGTTACAACTTCCCTGGAATGGATTATTTCTCAGGTAATACGTTAGCTATTCTGAGCATCATCGCATTTTTCATTAAAATATTCCTGTTCATTTTCATATTCATGTGGATCAGATGGACAATCCCGAGATTCCGTTTTGATCAATTAATGCATTTAGGATGGAAAGTTTTGATTCCGGTAGCAATGGTCAACTTGTTAATTACTGGAATCGCGATTGCAATAAAAGAAGGTTGGTTTAACGAATTAATGTAATGGAAAGTCTAACAAATAGAAAAAAAGTAGTTTCTGATAAGCCTTTGACATTCATGGAAGAGTTGTATTTACCTGCAATTTTTCGTGGAATGAAGGTTACTTTTAAGCACATGTTGCAAAAAAGAAAAACGATTAAATACCCTGAAGAAACACGTGTTTTTGCACCTGTTTATCGTGGAATGCACGTACTAAAAAGAGACGAAAAAGGAAGAGAAAACTGTACGGCTTGTGGCTTGTGTGCCGTGGCATGTCCAGCAGAAGCAATTACAATGGTTGCTGGAGAACGCAAAAAAGGAGAAGAAAATCTTTACCGCGAGGAAAAATACGCTGAAATGTATGAAATCAATATGTTGCGTTGTATTTTTTGTGGGTTATGTGAAGAGGCTTGTCCCAAAGAGGCGATTTTCTTAACCGATCGAATTGTGCCTACAGAATTTGAACGCGACGATTTTATTTATGGGAAAGATAAATTAGTTGAATCAATCGAATTTCCGATAGACATTACTAAAAGACAACACACCGGAAAAAGAACTGAAAAATGACATTACAACTAATATCAATCATCCTCGGAAGTTTGACAATTGCCTCAGCATTGATGGTAGTTTTGAGCAAACATCCCATTCGAAGTGTCATTTTTTTGGTGATTACATTCTTTTTCATTTCGAGTTTATTCATTTTGATGAATGCACAGTTTTTGGCAATCGTAAATATTATTGTTTACGCTGGAGCTATAATGGTATTATTCTTATTTGTTTTAATGTTACTCAATCTTAATAAATCTGCTGAACCTGAGTCAACTTTACTTGTAAAATTTAGTTCAGTTATCGCAGCTGGTGGTTTGTTTTTGGTTTTAATCGCAGCATTAAAAGATAGTATTCAACTATCAAAAACTTATGTAGCGGGCGATCCATCGATTGGTACGGTTCGTAGTTTGGGAAATCTACTTTTTTCGAAGTATGTGGTTCCTTTTGAAGTTTCATCTATCCTTTTCATCGCAGCAATGGTCGGTGCCGTATTGTTAGCGAAGAGAGAAAAACAAATAATTGACTAATGAATACGGACGTAAATAGTATAGGTTCTTCCCTCGACTTCTTCGTGATAGTTGCAATTGCACTTTTTGTTATCGGTGCATTTGGCGTTTTGACACGCAAAAACATGATTGTTTTATTGATGTGCATTGAATTAATGTTGAATTCAGTGAATTTGCTTCTTGTTACTTTTTCAAAATATCATGGAGCTGCAGATCCACAAGTTTTTGTTTTCTTCATTGTTGTAGTTGCCGCAGCAGAAGCAACAGTTGGTTTATCCATTTTAATTATGGCTTATCGCAACAGAAAATCAATTGATATTGAATTATTTAACAAATTAAAAGACTAAGTAAATGGCTCAAAATATACTTTTATTAACGCTCATTTCCTTGCCCTTAGTTGGTTTTGCTGTTACGGGAATTTTTGGAAAAAAACTTCCAAAAAGATTCACTGTTACAATTGCGACTTTAGCTGTTTTTAGTGCATTTGTTTGTGGATTACTACTGTTCAACATGAATGATAAAACGGTAATTGTTCACTTGTTTAACGTTGTTAATTTCGAGGATTTTAGATTAAGTGCAAATTTCCAGATTGACTCATTATCCATTTGGATGACTTTAATTATAACAGGTATCGGAACGCTAATTCATATATTTTCAATCGGTTACATGAGTCACGATGAAGGAATATTTAAGTTTTTTGCTTATTTGAATTTGTTTATTTTTTCAATGTTACTTTTGGTGCTTGGAAGTAATTACTTTATTCTCTTCTTCGGTTGGGAAGGTGTTGGTATTTGTTCTTACTTACTTATTGGATTCCACTTCAGCGACGAAGAAAAAGGAATGGAAAACAGTATCGCAGCACGTAAAGCTTTTATTATGAACCGTATTGGTGATATCGGTTTGCTATTCGCATTGTTTATGTTATTGAGCACTTTTGGCACTCTTGAATTTACACTCGTTGCAGACAAAATCGAAGAATTAAAACTTGCCGGAGTCACTTTGCCTTATTTTGCAATTAGCTGTATTACTTTGTGTCTGTTCATAGCAGCGACTGGAAAAAGTGCACAAATACCTTTATTTACTTGGCTTCCAGATGCGATGGCGGGACCAACTCCTGTTTCGGCATTAATTCACGCCGCAACGATGGTAACGGCAGGTATTTACCTAATTGTTCGCTCAAATTTCTTGTTTGAATTAGCGCCTTTTACCAAAGATATTATTCTTTACGTTGGACTTGCAACTTCTTTAATTGCTGCGTTCATAGCTATGCGCCAAAGTGACATCAAAAAAGTTCTTGCTTACTCCACTGTTTCACAATTAGGTTTAATGTTTGTAGCGCTTGGAATGGGCGCTTATACAGTTGCTTTATTTCATGTAACGACACATGCATTTTTCAAAGCGCTATTGTTCCTTGGTTCGGGAAGTGTAATTCATGCGATGTCTGAAGAACAAGATATTCGAAAAATGGGTGGTTTAGCAAAGAAAATTCCAATTACACACCTCACTTTTTTAATTGGAACATTAGCTATTTCAGGATTTCCATTTCTCTCAGGATTTTATTCTAAAGACGAAATTCTTGCCCATGCATTGATGAAAAGCCCCTTTCTTTATGGCGTATTGATGATTGCAGTCACATTAACAGCAATTTACATGTTCCGTTTATATTTCTTAGTTTTTCATGGGAAATTTAGAGGTGGAAACGAACTAGAATCGCATGTACATGAAAGCGGACCTGCAATGACTTTCCCATTAATAGTACTAGCAATTCTGTCGATTTTTGGTGGTATTTTAAACCTTCCCGGTGTAATTTTTCATTCTTCTGCACATTGGTTTAATCATTATTTGGAAAGCACTACGGCAGGATTAGCAGCAATAGAAATGCATCATTTAGAAAGTTCAAAGGCTATAATCTTAATGTCGGTAGCAAGTGTTCTCGCTATTGGTATTATGCTTTGGGCTTACTTTAATTATGTTAAAAAAGGAAATTTAGCGAAAGAAGATTCCGAATTAAGAGATTGGGAATTAGCTTCAAATAAAAAACTTTACATCGATGAATTGTACAATTTTCTTTTTGTTAAGCCACTAGAAGCTATTTCGAAATTCATCTATACTTACTTTGACATCCTGGTATTGAAAAATAGTGTTTACGCAGTTGCTGGATTAATTGCAAGAACTGGAAACCTAACACGAAGATGGCAATCTGGTTTGCTTTCCAGTTACTTGTTTTGGATGTTAGTTAGTATAGTTGGTTTGATTGGATATTACGTAATAAAAATACAATTTTGGAATTAATAATTTTACCCCTCGTTTTTGCTTTTCTTTCCTTCATAGTTCCTTCCAAAGGGATTAGAGTTGTAGGGATTTTAGCTTCATTATCGCTTTTGGCAGTTACTATTGGGCATTTGTTGCATTTCAATGTTGCGAGTTATGTCTCACTTTTAAGCTTTGACAAAACCTTTCCTCTTGGATTAACCTTCAAAATAGGCTATGACGGTTTGAGCTTTGTGCTTGTTTTGCTTGTGAATTCAATTGTTCCCCTAATCCTACTCTCTAACTTTAATAAAGAATTGGCAAAAAACAAAACCTTCATAGCCTTAGTTTTTTTCATGCAAATGGGACTTTTAGGTGTGTTTTTAGCCCAAGATGGATTGTTGTTTTATATTTTCTGGGAAATCACCTTGATTCCAATTTTCCTGATATTGCATTGGTTTGGAGAACAGAATAACAATGCTGTTTTAATGAAATTTTTCATTTACACGTTATTAGGTTCTCTTGCAATGCTCCTTTCTATTATTGTTTTGGGACTAATCGCAGAATCATTTGATTATACAACGCTTGCTTTAGTTGGTGCGATGCTTCCTGCAAAAACGGCTTGTTGGATTTCTTGTGGATTTTTACTCGCCTTTGCAATCAAGATTCCTTTATTTCCTTTTCATACTTGGCAACCTTCAACTTATTCAACAGCACCAATGGCAGGAACAATGCTACTTTCTGCTTTAATGTTAAAAATGGCTTTATACGGAATGATAAAATGGATGATTCCGCTTGGTTTTACAGGAATGGATTATTTGAAATGGCCTGTTATAGTTTTAGGTTTAATTGGTGTAGTTTATGGGGCTGTAATTGCAATTAAACAAAATGACATTAAAACACTTTTTGCCTATGCATCCATAAGTCACGTTGGTTTAATCGCTGCAGGAATCATGGTTTATTCAACAACCGCTGTTGAAGTTGCAATTATTCAAATGATCAATCACAGTATTGTTTCTGTTGGTTTATTTCTGGCAGCTGACATAATTGAAAGTCGAACCAAAACACGTGATTTATCCGCACTAGGTGGAATAGCGAAACTTGCTCCGAATTTTGGATTTTGGTTTGCAGCAATAACATTTGTTGCGATTTCTGTTCCATTTACTGCCGGGTTTTTTGGAGAATTTTTACTAATCAAAGAATTATTTGAAGCCCATTGGTTGGCAGGATTTTCAGCAGCAACCACCTTGGTTTTTGGAGCAGTTTATGGCCTGAGAGCATTCCAACTTGCTATGTTTGGAGCGCCTAAATTAGTTGAATTTGAAGATTTAAAATGGAATGAAATACTTGTGTTTCTGGTGTTGGTAAGTACCGCCATTTTTATAGGATTGTTCCCGCAATTCATTATTGACTTTGTAAAACCAAGTATTGCAGTGATTCAGGAGATTACTTCAAACAACCTAAATAATATCAAATAGAATGGACGCGCTGATTGTTATATTTATTACCGCTTTGATTGGTTTATTTGTCGGAATGATGAAGAAGCCAAATCTTACACTTTCCATTTCAGCTGTCGGACTGAGTGCTGCTTTTATTTTGATGAGTTATCACGGAAAATACGACTCTATTTTTACAAAATTTGATGGTTTAAGCTTTGATTTCGTTCAATGGTTATTTGCAGAAATGGTCATAGGATTAACGCTACTAATTGTTTTAGGCGGATTTAATTACTTCAAACAAGAAGCAGAAAATACAGCTGATTATTACGGATTGATTTTGTTTTCTTTGTGTGGAGCACTTGTATTGATAGGATGCACCAACTTTTTTATGTTTTTCTTAGGTTTAGAAATTATGTCGATTCCAGTTTACGTTTTAGTCGGAATCAAAAAACAAAATACTTTATCCTCTGAAGCTTCTGTTAAATATTTCTTTACAGGATCATTTATCACCGCGATTTTGCTATTTGGTATTGCTTTAATTTACGGAGCAACTGGAACTTTTGAATTAATTGAATTGGCTTTGAATCCTGCAATTTCTATACCAATGGCAGTTGTTGGAATTTTATTTGTTTTAGGTGCTTTGCTATTTAAAATTGGTTCAGTTCCTTTTCATTTTTGGAGTCCTGATGTTTATGAAGGTAGTCCAAACGCGATTGTCGCTTTTATGGCGACTGTAGTAAAAGTGGCAGGTTTATCTGTAATGCTTAAATTGTTTAGTAGCGTATTTGTTTTAAACGAGGAAATCTTATTGCCAATTTTCTATGTTGTTACCTCAGGTACACTTTTATTGGGTTACATCTCAGCGTTAAAACAAACAAATTTCAGACGACTGATGGCCTATTCAGGTATTAGCAACACTGGATTTGCAATGCTAACCTTGATAAATGGTAATTTCGTCTCTTTATGGATTTTCTTATTAGGTTATACTGCTGCTTCACTTGCCTTGATTACAATTAGCCAAGTTCTTGAAAATTCACATTCGGAATCTATTTCCAACTGGAAAGGTATTGCATATAAAAATCCATTCCTTGGAATAATTTTACTCATGGCTTTTCTTTCTCTTTCTGGAATTCCACCATTTACAGGTTTCTTTGCTAAATTTTTCTTACTAATTGAAACCTATAAAATCCAACCCGTTCTCGTTATCATTGCTTTGTTTAGTTCAATTGTAGGAGCCTTTCTTTATGTTAGATTTATTTTGTTGGCATTTACAAAAGATTCAGAAGCTGTAAAAGTTCCAATATCAACACTGCATGTAATCGTTCTTCTTTTTTGTGCCCTCGCACTTCTTTTTGGTTGGACCATGATTATGGTATAAACTCTAGGTCTTTTAAGTTATATTATCTTTTAAGAAAAATTGAAATGAATTGATAAATCAGTTAAATTTATGAAGTGAAATTCATTCTTTTTCTTCTTTCAATTGGTTCCATCAACTTTTTTAGTTGGTGTCAGTCGCCTGGAAAAATCGTATTTGATTCCTTGTTAAATAAACCGGTTTTAGTTTGGGAAAATAGCGACTTATACATAGGGACTTTTAATAAACTACCAACAACTAAAGGATATGATTCAACCGCTATTCCTGAGGGATATGGAACTTTTAAATCTATCAACAGCGGAGTTTACACTGGATTTTATAAACAAGGAAAAAAGTCAGGTGATGGCACATTGACTTATAGAAATGGTTCAAAATACGAAGGTCAATTTCTAAACAATCAAGCCCATGGAAAAGGAATTTATACTTCAGAAACAGGTGCGATTTATTCGGTTAATTGGGTTGATGGAAAAAAGTCAGGAGATGGTTCAATAAACTATAAAGACGGGAGTATTTTCATAGGAACCTTCAAAGAAGACAAACGTCGGGGAGCTGGTACAATTTCTTATTCAAATGGCGACGAATACAAAGGAAACTTTGAAAATGACATGGAACAAGGTCAAGGAACATACAAATGGAAAGATGGTTCTAACTATGTAGGAGAATGGCGAGCAGGAAAACAAAACGGAGAAGGGGTAAAAACTTATTCCAATGGAGATATTTATTCTGGGAAATGGTTAGATGGGAAACGCAATGGCCTCGGTAAACTCACAACTTTCGATGGAATAGTTTATGAAGGTTTATGGGAAAATGACCTTAAAAGTGGAAAAGGAACTCAAAAATGGAAAAATGGAAATCGCTATGAAGGTGAATTTAAAAATGGATTTCAAGAAGGAAAAGGAACATTATTTTACGCAACTGGAGTAAAATACGTTGGCGACTGGAAAAACGGAATGCAACATGGAAATGGAATTCTTACCTATAAAAAGGGCGATGAGTACGTTGGTGAATTTAAAGAAGACAAAAAGTCTGGACAGGGAACTATTAGTTATCACAACGGACAAAAATACGTAGGTGAATGGAAAAATGATTTACAAGAAGGCCAAGGAATATATACGTGGGTGGATGGTGAAAAGTATGTTGGATCTTATAAAGCAGGAGTACGAAGTGGACAAGGCACTCATTTCTTCAAAAATAAAACCCGCTATGAAGGCGCGTGGAGCGACAACCTTCCGAATGGTCAAGGTTCTATGATTTATCCAAGTGGAAAGTCATACACACGCGAATGGAAAAACGGTCATGTTGTGGATCCGAAAGGAAAGAAGAAACCGAAACAGTAGCAAGATAGAATTCAACCTTTTGATTTTCTTCTGTTTAATTTCCTTTGCTTTTAATTGAATTAATATCCTCAAAACTTGCTTAACTTTGTAACATCAATAAAATCGTTAGAATGAAAAATATTTGCGCCTTATTAATTTTATTTTTTGGATTTCAAGCCTTTCAATCTGTTAAGGCTCAAGTTACTCAACCTGCTGAAATAGATACAAATACGTATGTCATAATTAGAAATAATGGCAAAGAATTAATTGGGAAAATTGTTAGTGACGATGGGCGTGAAGTGCTGATTGACACTTACGAACTTGGGAAAATTTTCGTTCCAAAATATGACATTAGATCAATTAAAAAAGTAGATGTTACCAAAGACATTGTCAATGGTGAATATCGTTCAAGAGGTCCATTTACTACGCGTTACCAATTTACAACCAATGCTTTTCCGATTGAAAAAGGAGAAAACTACGCTGTTGTAAACCTTTACGGTCCTGAGGTTCAATTTTCTATAACGAATCGCTTTTCTATTGGTGTTTTATCTACATGGATTGCGAGTCCAATTGCCTTAGCATTGAAATATACTTTTCCAACATCAAATGACAAACTTAACTTTGGGGTAGGAACAATTTTAGGTTCATCCGGTTACTTCAACCAAGCAAGAAGTTTTGGTGGTTTACATTGGGGAATGGTAACTTATGGTGACCGAATGAATAATTTAACTTTATCGCTTGGTTATTCTTACTTACGAACGGGTGCAAATTTTGGCTCTACTCTTTACAAACCTGGAACCTACGCAGCTGTTGAAGACCAATTCAATCCAGGATATTACACTTTTGCAAACCTTCCCGTAATGAACTCTGGTAAATATTCGCCACGCATTGGTGCGCCAATAATCGGTCTTGGTGGTATAGCTTCTGTCGGAACGAAAGCAAGTTTTATCTTCGATGCCATGTTGATCTTAGGTAATATTAAAAATTATTCTTACACGCAAGACGTTATCAATAACTATGATTTACAAACAGGGTATCCGTCAAGTACTTTTGTTGGGGAAGTTCAAACTGGAAATATCGAGAAGATTAAATCAACTAATTTGGTGCTAATGCCTGGTATGCGCTTTCAAAAAACACCAAATGAAGCGTTTCAAGTTTCATTGGCAGGAATTATTGGTGCTACAGATGGAGAACGTTACTCCTTCCCTATCCCTATGTGTTCTTGGTTTTTCAAGTTTTAATTGAATGAAAATAGATATCCAAAGTGAACTCTTCCGAATTGTAAAAGAAAAAATTGCTGGCAGCGATTCTTTAGGAAATACATTAGCAGATATTTTGCATTTAAGTCCTGACGCAGTTTACAGGAGATATCGTGGTGAAACAACATTAAGTATCCAAGAAGCACAGCGATTAGCAAAATATTTTGATATTTCTTTAGACGCTTTAAGTGCACTTTCTAAAGGAACAGTTGCATTTAATTATACGCCTTTAAATACCTACGATTTTAGCCTAGAAAGTTATTTAGAAGGGATTTTAAAATCGATAGATAAATTAAAAAATCTAAATGATCCAAAAATAATTTTATCAGTCAACAATACGCATTTTTTTCAACTACTAAACTTCCCTCAATTAGTCCGATTTCGTTTGTTTTTTTGGGCAAAAACACACTTACAGATTGTCGACTACAAAAACGAACTTTTCAAGCACGATAAAACAACCGAACGCGCATTTGAATTAGGAAAAGAAATTCTGCAACGTTATAATTCTATTCCATCTATTGAAATTTTTGATCCTGAATTAATGCGTGGATTTATGCGTCAAATTTTCTATTATTACAAGGCACACATGTTTGAAGATCCTGAGTACGCCTTGTTTTTGTGTGACAGAGCGCTTTTAATGGCGAAACATTTAAAAGAACAATCTACCATTGGAAAAAAATTCATCTTCGGAACACAAGCTCCGAGTTCGGGAAATGATTTCCAAATGTATTTAAATGAAACGATTAATTCAGATGCTACTTTCTATTACACAAGTAAAGAAGAAACTGGTATTTATTTGACTCATAATGTTATGAATTATTTGCACACTTCCGATACGGATTATGTGGCAGATACGAAACAAATAATTGATAAACAGCTTGCAAACTCAAGTATTATAAGCATTGTCAATGAAAAAGAACGGAATAATTACTTTTATGAGTTTGAAAAAATGATTCATTCCTTTCGTAAAAAAATTGACGCTGATCTACATTTTTAAGTGGAATAAAAACTTTCCTAATAAGACTTGTTGCAAAAGTCGATAATTTGGGTTTTCTTATACCAATTAACAAGAACATTATCAAAAATAAAGACATGTTTTGTACAATAACCTCAGCTATGGAGAAAACGTTTTGATAAAATAAATTCGAATTTCAAATTTTCTCCGCCACTGCCCATTAACTAATTTTCAAATTCTTTAATCAATCCCATCGCAATTTTCATACGAATGATTCTTTTCACAGAATCATCTGCTTTTCTTTTGAAGTTTTTGTCTTTGCGGTAAGCAGCCATTAGTTCGTCGTGTGATTTTTTAACGTCTAAAGGCATCAAAAGTATATCACAACCTGCATTAATTGCTTTAAAAGAAGCTTGCGGAACACTTGCCACTCCTCCCATGTTCATCGCATCTGTCACGATTAAACCCTTAAATTTCAGACTATCGCGCAATAAATTCGTTACGATTTTTTCTGAACAAGTAGAGGGTAAACCTTCTGTATCGAATTTAGGGTTATTTACTACTGCAATGTGAGCCACCATAATCGAAAGCACACCGTTTTTAATCAATTCAGGATAGTTTTTCACTTCCTTCATCTCTCCGTCGATCGATTGCAACGAGTGATGTGTATCACCCGAAACCAAGCCATGACCTGGGAAATGTTTCGCCGTTGCGATGATATTGTTTTTTTGTGTCACTTGAATAAATTCATCCGACCAAGGAACCAAGTTTTCAGCAATTGCTCCAAAACCGCGATATCCAACGGTTTTATTTGCCGACATATCCACAACAGGAGCAAAATTGTAGTTTATTCCAATAGCATTTAGATCTGTAGAGATTGTTTGTGCAACTGCTGCAACTTCTGCTAAATTAGTTACTTCATTGGCTTTTTTTACTTGTATTGAGCTTGTAATTTTGCGATTGACCAAACTTGGTTCTGCATCTGCACTATAAAGAAAAGGCAAGTTACCAACTTTTTTATTGCTGTTTTCGAAGTCTTTAATCCAAGTTGTAAACTCATCTTTTGTTCCGTTTAACATCAAAACTCCTCCAATCAAACGCTCTTTAATGTAGGAATCGATTTGATCTTTCGTTTTACCAAGGCGTCCTACAGCAGGCATAATCAATTGCGCAACACGTGCAGTATCATCCATTTCTTTAAAAATACGCTCAACCTCTTTTTCTAAGTCTTTATTGTCAGTTAAATAGTCAGTCATTTTGAAATCAATTTTCGTAACAGGTTGAGAAATAACTTTTTTCACCTCTTTCGTTGGGCTTTGCGCACAACTTTGAAACAATAACGAACTTAAAACAATAGCAGAAAATAATTTGGTCATAACGAATATTTTAAGCAAAAATAGAAAATTACCATCCATTTGTGTTTACTGCTAGATTTATTAACTAAAAGTGAAACGTTGAAAACAATTAAGATAAGCATTTAAAGCATAAAACCTCTTTAGGTTTAGCTAAAATAAAATCTTAATTTTGAACCAAATTTTTAAGAATGAAAATTAAAAAAATAGCATGTATAGGTGCAGGTTATGTTGGAGGACCAACAATGGCTGTTATTGCACAAAAAAACCCTGAAATTCAGGTTACAGTTGTAGATTTGAACGAGAATCGTATAGCAAATTGGAATCACGAAGATTTATCTAAATTACCGATTTACGAACCTGGATTAGCAGAAGTAGTTGCAGAAGCAAGAGGAAGAAATTTGTTTTTTAGTACAGATATAGAAAAGGCAATAGTTGAAGCAGAGTTAATTTTTATATCAGTTAATACGCCTACCAAAACTTATGGAAAAGGTAAAGGAATGGCAGCTGACTTGAAGTATATTGAATTATGTGCAAGACAAATTGCTGAAACAGCCACAACTAATAAAATTGTTGTTGAAAAATCTACTTTACCTGTTAGAACTGCTGAAGCAATAAAAAATATCTTAGAAAATAATTCAAATAACCTCCAGTTTCAAATTTTATCCAATCCTGAATTTTTAGCTGAAGGTACTGCGGTTGCTGATTTACAAAATCCTGACAGAGTTTTAATAGGAGGTGACACGACCCCAGAAGGTCAAAAAGCCATAGAATCACTTGTTGAAGTTTACAATGCATGGATTCCAAGAGAACGAATTTTAACCACCAATCTGTGGTCTTCTGAGTTATCTAAACTTACTGCTAACGCATTTTTAGCACAACGTGTTTCATCAATCAATGCTATGTCAGAATTGTGTGAGGTTACAGGCGCAAATGTACAAGAGGTTGCAAGTGCAATTGGAATGGACTCAAGAATAGGGAATAAATTTTTGAAAGCATCTGTCGGTTTTGGTGGGTCGTGTTTTCAAAAAGACATTTTAAACCTTGTTTACATCGCAAAATCTTACGGTTTAAATGCCGTTGCTGATTATTGGGAGCAAGTTATTATTCTTAATGACCATCAGAAAAAGCGATTTGCGGAAAACATTATCAAAACACTTTACAATACTGTTTCTGGGAAAAAAATCACTGTTTTAGGATGGGCATTTAAGAAAGATACAAATGACACAAGAGAATCTGCAGCGATTTATGTAACTAGCGATTTAATATTAGAGAATGCATCAATTCATGTATTTGATCCAAAAGTTGAAAAAGATCAAGTAATTGAAGATTTGGAATATTTAAATGTTCATTCATCTGATGAGATTGAATCTTTTTTAACATACGAAAAAGACCCATATACAGCATGTGAAAAAACACATGCAATAGCCATTTTAACCGAATGGGATGAGTTTAAAACGTATGATTGGCAAAAAATCTACGACTCAATGATGAAACCTGCCTTTATCTTCGACGGTAGAGATATCCTAGATGTTCAAAAAATGAAAGAAATAGGATTTAAAATTTATTCTATCGGAAAGTCTTTCTAATTCCAAAAAAATAAGTTACAAAAGAGGCGATTAATTTCTTGTTCGCCTCTTTTTTTTCACTTTTCTATCTCAATAAATTCAAAGATTTCGATTTCTTCACTTGACAAACTCAAACCTCTTCTGTTCATCATGTTATTAGAATATTCTATCGCCTTTTCGAGTTTGAATTTTACAAAACCATCACTTCCTCCCCATGAAAAAGATGGAATAAATTTAGGTGGAAAATCTGCACCAAAAATATTACACGAAACACCTATAACCGTTGCTGTGTTAAACATAGAATTGATACTGCATTTGCTGTGATCTCCCATACAAACACCCATAAACTGTGTGTCTGTTTTTATTTCTGCTCCTGCCTCATAGGAATAAGTAGAAACATTGCCATAGTTATTCTTTAAATTGGAAGAATTAGTATCGGCTCCAAGGTTACACCACTCACCAATTGAAGCATTTCCTAAAAAGCCATCGTGACCTTTATTGGAATATGCTTGAAAAGTAACATTATTAATTTCACCACCAACTTTACAATGCGGACCCAAGGTACAAGGACCATAAACTTTTGTACTTAATTTCAATGCTGCGTGCTCAGCCAATGCTAATCCACCACGAACAACTGAACCTTCCATGATTTCAGCATCTTTTCCGATGTAAATTGGACCTGTTGTGGTATTCAAAATAGAAGCTTCTACTACTGCACCTTCTTCTAGAAATAGACGATTGGAAGAACCGATAAGCGTATTGGTGTTGCTCAGTTTTTGAGATTTTCTTCCGGCTGTAATTAAATCAAAGTCTTGTTCTAAAATTGCACCATTTTTTTGAAAAAGGTGCCATCTTTGACTCAAAACAATTGGTTCTTCACCCATAAACTGAACTTTTGAACCCTCATCTCCCTTGCTTGCAACAAATAACTCATTCCAAAATAGCGATGTGTTTTCTTCTAAGTTAACAACAGCTGCGACTAAATCTTCATTGGGGATAACCAAGGCATTTACACGAATTCCATCTGTAATTGCTTTAAATTTTTTCGACAAATAGGCTTCTGTAATAAAACCAATTTCAGCTTCAGGAAGGAATTTTGCCCAACGTTCGTCATTCGTTAATATCCCAACTCTTAAATTACCAATAGGTCTTGTTAAAGTAAGTGGTGCAAAGCGCAAATGCAACCCGCAATCGTCTAAATTTATGTTCATCTTATTTTACGTCTTGTTTTTTACTAAAAATGCTAAAAAGTAGAAAAGTTAAAAGTCCATTGACAATCAAAATTTCGAACCCAAAATTATAGCCATTTAACCAATTTACAGCGTTTTTATCTAAGAAATAACAAAGAAATGGAACGGATAGACAAATAAATGGAACGGCAAATGAATTAATAATTCGCTTCGTAAAAATCCCAAAGGAAAATAAACCAAGTAATGGACCGTACGTATAGCCGGCAACTGTAAGAATAATCGTTATTATATCTGCCTTTGGGTGGAAATCCATATACCATTTTGTTAGAAGAATTATAATTAAGAACAAAACGGAAAATCCTAAATGAACAAAAAGTTTTAGCTTTTTACGTTCTTTTTCTTCACGTTTTTCAAAGTTTAAAAAATCAACACAAAAACCAGTTGTCAAAGCAGCTAAAGCACTGTCAGCGGAGGCATAAGAAGAGGCAGTAATTCCAAGGAGAAAAAATATTCCCGCAATAGAACCAAACTCATTCAGCGCTAATTGCGGGAAGACATGATCTGTTTTTTCAGGCAATGTAATTCCTTTACTAGCAGCAAAAACATACATTGCGCCACCAAGAACTAAAAACAAAAAGTTAGTAAAAACAAGAACTGTCGTGAAGGATAACATGTTTTTCTTTGCCTCTCCGATGTTTTTACAAGTTAAGTTTTTTTGCATTAAATCTTGATCTAATCCTGTCATTGCTATCGTTAGAAACATACCTCCGAAGAAATGTTTCCAAAAGTAGTTTTTCGCCAAAGGATCACTGAACTGAAAAATTTGTGTGAGCGAATTTCCACTTGACGACTTTGATGCAGTAATTTTTGAGTATAAACCAAAGAAATCCACATTTAGTGCTTGTGCAATTACGACCGTACAAACAATTACAGAACTGATTAAGAAAAAGGTTTGAAAGGTATCTGTGTAAACTATTGTTTTAATTCCACCTTTGAACGTGTAAACCCAAATTAAAGCAATTGTAATAATAGCCGTCACCCAGTAATCAACACCTAATGCATCGAATAGAAACAATTGAAGTACAATGGTTGCCATGTATAATCGAATAGCGGAGCCAAGTGTTCGTGATAAAATAAAAAAACTAGCGCCTGTTTTGTAACTCACTGTTCCAAATCGTTGCTCTAAATATTGATAAATTGAAGTAACATTAAGTCGGTAATAGATAGGCATTAAAATTTGAGCGACTACCACATACCCTAATACATAGCCTAATACAACTTGAAAATAGAAAAAACTGTCATTGATTACTTTTCCAGGAACAGAAATAAATGTTACACCAGACAAGGATGCGCCAATCATTCCAAAAGCCACCAAATACCATGGGCTCTGTTTGTCTCCTGTGAAAAATGTATTTGTATCTGCTTTTCTTGAAGTTAGTAATGAAATTCCAATAAGAATTAAAAAATAGACAACGAGTACGGTTATGATTATTTCTTTTGACATAATTTATTTGAGGTTATAAAAATAAGAAAGCTTTTCAGCAATTCTTCAATTTTGTAACAACTTCGACTTACTAAATTATCTTTGCAAAAAATATAAGGTATGAATTTAGTCGTGTTTTTCGGAATTTTAGTTGTCACAGCAGGTGCAATGGTAGCAATCGTTTATTTTTTCCTCAACAAAATGAGTGAAAATCTTTCTAAACAAAATGAAAAAGAGGTAAGGCATTTGCAGTTTGAATTAAAGAAACAGCGTCAAGAATTTTTCTTACCCAATCGTGTAGAGGCTTATCAGCGTTCTATTTTATTAATGGAGCGATTACATCCTAATAGTTTAGTTATGCGTTTACACAATACAGGTTTGCCTGCGATGGCATTACAAGCAGATTTCTTGAAGGCAATTCGTGATGAGTACAATCACAATGTTGCGCAACAATTATTCGTCTCCCCATTAGCTTGGAAAATGATAAAAGATTCAAAAGAGGAGGTTGTTAAGTTAATAAACTTAGCAGGAAATCAAATGACAGCAACTTCAACAGGAATGGAACTTTCCGCAAAGATTTTTGAAATCCTTTCCCAAATGGATCAGATTCCATCAGATATTACAATTGAATACCTTAAAAAGGAATTTCAAGAATTGTTTTAGTCAATATTAAAACAAAAAAAGGCTGTCGATTGATTTCGACAGCCTTTTTAATTTTCTTTGTTGATTTATTTCACCACGTGAATAAAACCATTTTTGGTTCCGCTATCAAGAGGTGATTCGTATTCCATTTTATAGAAATAAACTCCTTCCTCTAATTCTTTTCCTTTTTGAGTATCACCCATAAACTGGGAACTTGTTTCCGTTTGTTCATAGACTAAGTTTCCCCAACGATTAAAAATGTAGATTTTGTACTTATCACAAGTTTGAAAGTAAGCATGCAAATCTAGGATGTCATTTATTCCATCATTGTTTGCAGTAATCACGTTTGGAAACTCAAATTCATTGAAGTTATATAAATTTACGATTGTTGGATTTACTGTACTTGGTGCTGAAACACATCCATATTGAGAAATGATAAAAGCTGAATATTGTCCAATATCATTCAATTCAAATGGCATATTAAAAGTTGCTTCGTTAGAAATAAAATTATTTGGCCCACTCCAAGTTATAATTGAATTCGCTTCCGATTGAGAGGTGAAAGTGATAATATCTCCAGGGCAATCTGGGGTTGTCACAGCTAAAATTGGAGCCGGAGGTATTGGGGAGATGTACATATTGAAAGTACGTGATGCCGCACAACCAAAACTTGTTACAGCGTTTAATGTTATTGGGTAAATCCCTTGATCATTAAACACATAAGTAAAGCTCGAATCAGTTGAAATAACAGTTCCAGCTTGTGTCCACGAATAAGTTAAACTCTCGCCAGTTGAAACAGTAGTAGCACTTGCAACATCAAATTCAATATCCTCACATAAAGTAGAGTCAACGATAAAATCAATTGCTGGATCATCATGTGCGATAAAAGTTAAAGTTAAGGTGTCGTCACATGTAAATCCTTCTTGTGTTTCCTTTGCAATTAAAGTCATGGTATGTTCACCTGGACCTGTTACTAAAGTGGTTGTTTCAAACGTATTAGCAGCATTTACACCATCAAGAATCCATTCATAACTTGCGTTTGCCGTATTTGGAGTAGTTAAGTTAGTGAAAGGAACAAAATTATTAATGCATCTTTCAACAAAAGAGAAATTTGCCAAAGGATTTTCGTAAATATTAACATCACTAACAGTCGTATCAATACATCCATATTGCGAAGTAGAAATTAATTGAAGATTTACAATACCAGAGCTAGGAAAACTTAAAGGAATGGAATCACCAGCATAATTTTGAGTTCCATTAACAACCCAACTATGTGTCATTGGCGAACCATCACCATTGGTACTTGAACTTTCTAAAATAACCTCGTCCCCCACACAATTATTAGGCAAATTAATCAGTGCATTTGGAATAGAATTAATTGTAACTGTTTTAACAATATTATCCGTACAACCCAAATCAGTTGTTGCAGTTAAAGTAACTGTATAATTTCCTGGGCTAGGAAAAACATGGTTAAAATTGGTTGTATTTGATGTAAACCCATCTGAAGAAGCCCAACTGTAACTTGAAATAATTCCATTTGATATTGTTGATGTATTTTCTAACTCTAAAGGTACACCTGCACATACAGAAGAATCAGCAAAATTTGCTGTAATGTTAGAAGGTGTTAGGATAGCTTGTAATGTTGCAACACATCCATTCGCAGATGTAATCTGACAAGTTACTACTTGTCCTTGAGTTGGATTTGGAAAAGCCGTTGTTGTTGTTGTTGCACCATTACTCCATAAATAGCTAGAAAATCCAACAGGTGCTGTTAATACTGCTGCATTGACACCGTTTGTATTTACACAATACCTCGAATCAATAGCAAAAGGCGCACAGCCTGCATCAACATAGGCATAACCATAATGTGCTCCTTCGGTACAATCTTCTGTTGAAAATTCCAATGTTAATGTCTGTCCAATATAATCAGAGGCGTCAACCCCAATCGTTTGCCAATTCAAATATCTTACATTATTAGGGGCAGAATTAAAACCAGAAGTACCCGTTCCTGCAACTACTAAGTAATAAGTACAAGGGATATTATTACCATTTTGATCAATTAGTCTTGCTTCAAAGCGAGGTTTTTGATCAGCATCATGACCTGAAGTTGGATCCTGAAGAATAACAGCATATTTATAAATAATTAAACTTGATTGAGGTGTTATAGTAAATTGATAACGTAATTTTTCAGTCTGCCTTCCAGTTGATGAATTTCCAAGTCGTGCCGAATAAATACTATTAGGTGCTACTGTATTGACATTTCCCCCAGTAATGGGATCTGTACCATTTCCAGTCATAATAACTTGTCTACCGATATTAGTTGCTGAATTGATTGGTGCTATATCCATTCCAGGGTTTGAGAAAGCTGTTGGAGCATTTACCCCAATTTGTCCTGTCCAATTCGTAAAATTCCCTTGTTCAAAATCAGAGTTTGTACATCCAGTACTTTGAGAAAAGAAATTGGAAGTGTAAAAAGCAAACGTAAAAATGGTAATGGGCTTGAATATAAAGTTGAAAATTTTCATATTAAAATTTTATTAATCAAGGACGTTTAAAATTAATACTAAGTTGCAAAATAGATTAGCTTACTTTAATAATTCAATAACACCAGCTGCACCTTGTCCAGTTCCAACACACATTGTTACCACACCATATTTTTGATTTCTTCTTCTTAACTCATTGATTATTTGAACGCTCAATTTTGCCCCTGTACACCCAAGTGGGTGACCAAGAGCAATCGCACCACCATTAACGTTTACGATGTCTGGGTTAACACCTGATTCACGCACCACAGCCAATGCTTGAGATGCAAATGCTTCATTTAATTCAAACAAATTAATATCATTTAAAGTCAATCCAGCTTGTTTAATTGCTTTTGGAATTGCATCAATTGGACCAACACCCATAATTCTTGGCTCCAAACCAACAACAGAATAGGAAACTAAACGAGCTATTGGTTCTAAGTTTAATTCTTTGATCATTTTTTCAGACATCACCATAACGAATGCTGCCCCATCTGATGTTTGGGAAGAATTTCCAGCTGTAACTGAACCCCCATTTGCAAAAACTGGTTTTAACCCTGCCAAAGCTTCTAAAGTACTTGCGCGTGGACCTTCGTCTGTGTCAACGATATAATTTTTAACTTGTCTTTTTTCATTTTCATCTAAAAAAATATGTTCTACTTCGATTGGAACTATATCTTCTTTAAAACGACCATTTTTAATCGCATCTAATGCTTTAATGTGTGAATTCAATGCAAAAGCATCTTGATCTTCTCTAGAAACTCCAAATTGTTTCGCTACAGCTTCTGCTGTCAACCCCATTCCCCAATACCAATCAGGGTTTGATTTTGCAACTTTAGAGTTTGGAACAATTCTCCAACCGCCCATTGCCATCACTGACATTGATTCTGCTCCACCAGCGATAATACAATCAGCCATTCCTGCTTCGATTTTCGCTTGAGCTAAGGCAATTGTTTCAATACCTGATGAACAATAACGATTTACAGTCATTCCTGGTACTTTATCTGTCCCTAATCCCATAAGCGAAATTAATCTACCCATGTTTAAACCTTGCTCAGCTTCCGGTGTTGCATTTCCAACAATTACATCGTCAATTCTGTCTTTATCTAAATTGGGAATACTTGTAACTAAATGTTTAATAACTGCGGCCGAAATGTCATCTGGACGAGTAAATCGAAATCCACCTTTTCCTGCTTTTCCTACTGCAGAACGAAATCCTGCTACGATATACGCTGTGTTGTTGCTCATTTTCTTAGTTTATAGTTATACACTTACTTTTTAATTTTATGTCTAATTATTTCAATAATCATCGGTAATAAAGATAATCCAATTATTCCAAATATTACCAATTCAAAATTATTTTGCACGAATGCTAAATTACCAAAGAAATAACCCAACAACGTTAATCCCAAAACCCATACTGTCCCCCCAATAATGTTAAAGCGAATAAACTTAGAATATTCCATTTGTCCAATTCCAGCAACAAAAGGTGCGAATGTTCTTACAATAGGTACAAAACGTGCAATTATAATGGTTTTAGGTCCATGCTTTTCATAGAATTCTTGTGTTTTATCAATGTACTTTTGCTGAACAATTTGACGTCCTTTGATTTTCCAGCTTAATACCTTGAGACCAATTGTTTTACCAAAATAATAATTCAAACCATCACCTAAAATTGCTGCAATAACCAATAATCCGAGTACTAGCCAAAGATTTAACTGGGCTGTTTGACCATCCTTTACGACTCCGGCACAAAATGTTCCTGCAGCAAAAAGTAAAGAGTCTCCTGGAAGCAAAGGCATTATCACTAAACCTGTTTCAATAAATATGATTAAAAATAGAATAGCATAAATCCAAATTCCATAATCTTGAATTAAGACAAATAAGTAATCATCAAGATGTAAAATGAAGTCGATCAATTGTTTAATATAATCCATTAGTCGAGATGTAAAGTTTGATCAATTTTCTCTATCCAGGCGGTAATTCCACCTTCCAAAATAAAAACAGCCTTCAAATTGTATTCAGTTGCCAAAAGATTCGCAACTGCCTCAGCTCTTTTTCCTGATTGACACATTACAATTATTTTTTTATCACTTGGTATTTCTTTTATTCGTTGGTTGATTTCTCCCATAGGAATGTGTAGAAAGCCTATGTTGCAATTTTCAAATTCATAATTTTCTCGAACGTCAAGGATTAACGCTTCGTTTTTTTCAATTGCCAGCTTACAATTTTCAGGACTTATTAATTCCATAGAGTTGTTTTAGCAAAGATAAAATTTTGAGTTATGTAAATGACATTCAACTTGATTTTAGTTGAAAAAATCTGAAAATGATTCAAAAGTCCTTTAATCTTCAAAAAAAGTGGCTGCTATTTCAACCAATCGATTACAATCCGTTTTTTCAAGTGGATGTGGTGTATTTGGTAAAACGGAGAAACTTGCCTTCTGCATAAGTACAAAACACCTAGCGCTATCTTCCAAATTAGCAGTTGCATCTTTGTCACCTAAAGAGATCAATACAGGACAGTTAATTTGTTGAAAGTCTTTTTCATCCAAGGGTGGATTTGAACCCATGTTTTGAAGCATTTTGGCTGTTTTTAGCAACACATCCGTCCATTTTTCTCCATGAATTGACTCTAAATGAGAGGCAAATTGAGGAACTTTTTCTTCAATTAATTGTGGATTGAGCAATTTAGTTTCTTTCCAAGCACTTTCTTCATTCCAAAACAACTTGGTTCCATGACACAACACTTTTTCAACTCGATCTGGAAAATGTTTCGCTAAAAACAAACCCACATAACCACCCATGCTGTAACCAAAAATCTTAACTTTTTTGATTTCTTTTTTGTCTAAAAAATCAATGACGGCTTTTGAAAATAATTCAATAGAAAATTCGGAAGGTAGTTTGGTGTTGCCATGTCCAGGGAAATTGATTGTCAGGCTATTTTCAAATCTCGAACTAATTTTAGTTAATTGATTGGTAGTTCCAATTGCTCCGTGAAGAAATAGAATAGGGTTCATTTGAAGAATTTAAGTGGGATTTAATCAGCTTTTAACGCCAATAGTTTTAATTTGATTTGCTCTAACTTGGAAATTACTTTATCAATATTATTTTCTTCAGTAACTTGAAGTTTTGGTTCTTTCGATTTGAGCGCTTTTTTTGCCCCATCAAGTGTGTAACCTTCTATTTTAACTAACTGATAAATCTTGTTAATTTTTTCAAGTTCTTTAACCGTAAATAAACGATTTCCTTTTTTATTTTTCTTTGAAACCTCAAATTGAAATTCCTTTTCCCAAAACCTTAAAAGTGAAGTGTTTACATTCAAAAATTCAGCTACTTCTCCAATTGAGTAGTACATTTTGCTAAGTTGTTGAATATCAATTAAAGGCATAGGTTAACTTAAATTTGAATTCGAAAATAGTTATAATTTTGCAACCGTCATGTTGAAATTTCCATTTCACTTCTTTTTTTTATTAACCATTGTTCTATTATTCTCTAAGAATAGTTTGGCAAGTGTTTCGTATGAAATTGATTTTGTTGTTAGCAATGAAGATTCAATTCCAAAGAAAAGTAATCCAAAAGTTGATGCGATTATTTCTTATGCCAAAACATTTTTAGGCGTTCCTTATCGTTACGGAGGCTCGACACCTTCAGGATTTGATTGTTCAGGGTTCATAAATTACATTTTTGGAAATTTTGGATTTAGTTTAGTTCGCTCAAGTTATGGTCTTGCAGAACTAGGAGAAACAATTGCTTTATCTGAAATTCAACCGGGTGACCTAATGTTCTTCAAGGGAAGCAATGCAAATTCAACAAGTGTTGGACATGTCGCAATGGTCATTGATGTGACGGCTGACGAGATAAAATTTATTCATTCTGCTAACGGAGGTGTGCAGATTACGAATTTTAAAACTAGCAAGTACTACATTCAACGTTATGTGAAAACCAAACGCTTGGATTACGGGGGGTATTAAACTTATCGTCTAACTAATTGTTCTTTTTAAAATGGATACAGAAATAACAAATTTTCGCCGGCAATGGCTTTTTATCTTTCTTGTTGGTTTGTTTATCACCAATGCGGTTACAGCAGAACTAATCAGTAATAAATTAATTCAAATTCCGATTTCTTTTGACCTTTTCGGAAAAGAATTTGGACCCTTTACAACGATCGTTGGAATTTTACCTTGGCCAATCGTATTCATTTTGACAGATTTATTAAATGAATTTTATGGTTTCAAAGCAGTAAAACGGGTTTCATGGATAACTGCTATTTTAATCGCCTATTGCTTTATAATCGTTGGTGTTTCATTGTCAATACCTGCGGTTGAAATTGAGGGTTCAAAATTGGCGACAAATGAATCATATAATTTGGTTTTTGGACAAGCACAAATGGTTATCGTTGGCAGTATTGCAGCATTTTTAATTTCACAGTTATTAGATGCTTATGTCTTCAATTGGATAAAAAAGAAAACTGGAAATAAATTCATTTGGCTGAGAAGCACAGGGAGTACATTGTTTTCTCAACTGATTGATACGTATGTTGTTTTATATATCGGTTTTGTTCTTCCGGGGTCTCTGAAAATGAAAGATTTTTTAACTATTGCACCAACAAATTATACCTTAAAAATCTTAATCGCAATCAGTTTAACTCCTTTGATTTATGTTGGTCACTATTTAGTTAGACGCTATTTAAGATCCACAGAAAATTAATTACAGATAGATTAATTTTGATTTTTTGATGGTTGTAATAAAAAGCTAAAAAATCTAGTGATTAAGTGACGAAAATCACTTTTTAATGTGATGTAAGTAACAAATTAACAAAACGCATCCCTCTAATTTTGTCCTATAAAATTCAAAAAAAAATGAAAATAGAACAGATTTATACAGGATGTATCGCTCATGCAGCATATTACCTAGAAAGTAACGGAGAAGCAGCAATTTTTGACCCACTAAGAGAAGTGCAACCTTACATCGATCGAGCAACGAAAGACAATGCAAAAATCAAGTATGTGTTTGAAACGCATTTTCACGCAGATTTTGTTTCTGGTCACTTAGATTTAGCAACAAAAACAGGAGCAACTATCGTTTATGGACCAACAGCAAAGCCAGGATTTGATGCATTGGTTGCTGAGGACAATCAAGTATTTGAAGTTGGAAAATACAAAGTTAAAGTGATTCATACTCCAGGACACACAATGGAAAGTACAACCTACTTACTCATTGATGAAAAAGGAAAAGAACACGGAATTATTAGTGGAGACACCTTGTTTATTGGTGATGTTGGACGTCCAGATTTGGCACAACACGTAATCGCAGACTTAACCCAAGAAAAATTAGCAAACCATTTGTTTGACTCGCTGAGAAATAAAATTATGCCTTTAGCGGATGATTTAATCGTTTATCCGAATCACGGTGCAGGTAGTGCTTGTGGTAAAAAAATGAGTAAAGAAACTACGGACACACTTGGAAATCAGAAGAAAACAAATTACGCGCTTCGTGCTGATATGACACGAGAAGAATTTGTGAAAGAATTATTGACTGGCTTAACAAACCCTCCAGGATATTTCCCTAAAAATGTACTAATGAATATTCAAGGTTACGAAAGTTTAGATACTGTTATGGATCGTGGAAATAAAGCTCTTTATCCACAAGAATTTGAGTTAGTTGCAACAGAAACACATGCATTGATTCTAGACACACGCGCACCTGAAGCTTTTGCAAAAGGATTTATTCCTAACTCCATCAATATTGGATTAGAAGGAAGTTTTGCAATGTGGGTTGGTGAAATGATTACTGACATCAAGCAAGAAATTTTATTAATTACGGAAAACGGAAAAGAAGAAGAAGCAATTATTCGTCTATCAAGAGTAGGTTATGATCATACGATTGGGTATTTGAACGGAGGCTTTGAAGCATGGAAAAATGCAGGTTTTGAAACTGATACTGTTACAAGAATGAGCGCATCAGAATTAGAAGTTTTTTATTCAAATGAACCTTTAATAATTGACGTTAGAAAGAAAAGTGAGTATGATTCTGAACATATTGTTAATGCTATAAACATTCCTTTAAATGAATTGAATGCACGTTTCATTGAAATTCCAAAAAATCAAGCCTTTATCCTTCATTGTGCTGGCGGATATAGAAGTATGATTGCTGCATCAATATTAAAATCAAGAGGTTTTGAAGATTTTAAAGATGTTGAAGGTGGAATGACAGAAATCTTAAAAACAGCAATTCCAAAAACGGAATATGTTTGTCCGACTACTCTTTTATAAAAAATAAGTTTTTCACTTAGAAAGGCTACTTCATTTGAGGTAGCCTTTTTTATTTTATAAAAATCCAATTTTAGTCCGAGTGATTTAAACAGACTAACTAAATTTACGCATGCTTAAAAATTATTCGCTTTATCAAATTGGTGTTCGCTTGTTTTGGATTGGTGGATTTCTATTGGTTTTTATGTACCCAAAATTAGAACTTCATCTCCTTTTAAATGGTTACCACACTTCATTATTGGATTCAATTGCAAAATATGCAACACATATTGGCGATGGGATTTTTTTCTCAGTCGTGATACTTGCTTTTTTGTTTATTTCACTCAAAACGAGTTTATTGCTTCTCCTTTCTTTTTTGGTTTCTGCAGGTATAGCCCAATTTTTAAAACATGGTGTTTTTCCAAACGTAATGCGACCAATGCATTATTTTCAACACGACCAAAATTTTCACCAAATCGCTGATTTTACTTATCACTTTTCCAACAGTTTTCCTTCTGGACATGCAACGAGTTGTTTTGCGTTATTTACACTTATTTCCTTTACTTACCCAAATAATAAGTTAATTCAAGTACTTTGTTTAGTCGCAGCCATTCTTTTTTCGTTTACACGTGTTTACCTTTCTCAGCATTTCCTTCAAGATATTTTAGCAGGCTCGGTAATTGGTGCTTTCGTTGCGCAATATGCCTTTCAATACTTAAATCCCTATTTGGAGAAATGGGATTATTCGATTCTAAAAAAGAAGAAATAATTAGTTAAATTTGTTCACCTTATTAATAAAAACGTATGCCAAAAATTTCTGAAAAGGCCATTTTAATGCCTCCATCACCGATTAGAAAATTAGTTCCTTACGCTGAAAAAGCAAAAAAAGCAGGGAAAATCGTTTACCACTTGAACATTGGTCAACCAGACATCGAAACACCTGAAGTGGCGTTAAATGCTGTAAGAAATATGGATAGAAAAGTAATTGAATACAGTCACTCGGCTGGATTTGAAAGCTATAGAAATGGGCTTTCAGCTTATTACTTAAAAACAGGAATCAATGTGCAACCCGAAGATATAATCATCACAACAGGTGGTTCAGAGGCTTTGATTTTTGGTTTTATGACAACGTGTAATCCAGGAGATGAAATTATTATTCCTGAACCGTTTTACGCAAACTACAATGGATTTGCAGTTACAGCAGGTTTGACTGTGGTTCCTGTTACAGCTTCAATTGAAAGTGGGTTTGCTCTTCCTCCAGTTGAAGAAATCGAGAAAAAAATCACTGCAAAAACGAAAGCTATCGTAATTTGTAATCCTGGAAATCCAACGGGTTATTTATATACAAAAGAAGAATTAGAACAATTGGCAGCAATCGTTAAAAAACATGATTTGTTTTTATATGCCGATGAAGTTTATAGAGAATTTTGCTACGATGGCGCTGTTCCTTTTTCAGTAATGAATTTAGCTGGAATTGAAGACAACGTCATTATGATTGATTCAGTTTCGAAACGTTATTCGATGTGTGGTGCACGAATTGGTGCTTTAATTTCTAAAAATAAAGAAGTAATGGCTGCCGCATTGAAATTTGGTCAAGCACGTCTTTCTCCTCCAACAATCGATCAAATTGCTTCAGAAGCAGCATTGAATACACCTCAATCTTACTTTGACAACGTTGTTGCGGAATACGTAGAACGCAGAAATATCATGGTTGATGGATTAAATTCCATCCCAGGTGTTTTTTGTCCGAAACCAAGTGGTGCATTTTATTGCGTGGCGAAGTTTCCAGTTGACGATGCTGAAAAATTCTGTCAATGGTTATTAGAAGACTTCGAGTTTGAAGGTCAAACAGTAATGATGGCTCCTGCAAATGGATTCTACGCCACAAAAGGTGCTGGCCAACAAGAAGCTAGAATTGCTTACGTTTTAAATCAAGATTCATTGAAAAAAGCAGTGATTTGCCTGCGAGAAGCATTAAAAGTTTATCCTGGAAGAACAGAAATTTAAAATTCAATTTTATGACTGTAACCGATTATATTGCACAAGTTCCAGAAGAACGTTTAGAAGGAATAAACACTTTGCGAGAAACCATTTTAAAGAATTTGCCAACTGGTTTTGAAGAATGCATTAGTTATGGAATGGTTGGCTATGTTGTTCCTCATTCGATTTATCCAAGTGGCTATCATTGTGACCCAAAACTTCCATTGCCTTTTATGGCTTTTGCGAATCAAAAAAACTTTATTTCCTTTTATCATATGGGAATTTACGCCGACCCAACATTAATGGATTGGTTCACTACTGAATTTTCTAAAAGAAGCAAAGCGAAATTAGACATGGGGAAATCGTGTATTCGCTTCAAAAAAGTGGAAGCTATTCCATTTGATTTAATTGGAGAATTGGTAGCAAAAACTTCAGTGAACGATTGGATTACAACTTACGAGAAAAATTATAAACGATAGTACAATTTTTAATTCTTTAAAATTATTCCTTTGGCTAAGAAAAATGTAGAACAAAAAGTTAGCACACAAGTAAAATCGATTTCGATTCGAATTTTCGCTATTTTCTCTTTTTTGATTGCTTTTTTGTTTTACGGAAATTCTATTTCAAATGGATATTCATTGGATGATGAATTGGTTACAACGACTGATCGAAAACATCATGAGAATGTTGAAAAAGGAATTGGAGGAATTAAGGCTATTTTTACAAGTAACTATGCAATTGATGGCAAGCAAAATTATGAATACCGTCCGATAGTTACTTTAAGTTATGCTATTGAGTGGTCGCTTTTTTCAGATCATCCAGAAAGAGCGAGTATTTCTCATTTTGTTAATGTTTTGCTTTATGCAATTTGTGGAATTCTACTTTTTCAACTGATTAATGTACTTTTTCAAGGTCGCGCATCTTACTTTTCAGCATTTGTCGTTGCGCTTTTTATGATACATCCCATTCACTCAGAGGTAGTTAATAACTTGAAAAATAGAGATGAATTATTGAGTTTAATATTCGCTTTACTTGCTGCTATCCAAGCATTCAAATACATTGACAAAGGTCAACTAATTTCAGTTTTTATAGGTTTAGGTTTTATCACACTTTCCATTCTAAGCAAGAAATCAAATTTACCTTTTGTGATTCTTGTTCCGATTATGATTTATTTCTTCCGAGAAGTAAGTTGGAAAAAAATTGGTATTGTTTTCTCCGTTTTGATTTTAACGCAAGTCATTTTCAAAATCATTAAAGTTTCACTTTTAAAAGAGGAAAACGTACGACTTTTTAATTACGTCGAAAATCCGTTGTATGAAATGGGATTCATTGACCGCATTCCTGTTTTTATTTACACCAATTATTTATATATCCAAAAACTATTTGTTCCATATCCTTTGGGCTATTATTACGGGTTTAACATGATTCCAATTTTAACTTTCAGCGATTGGAGCTTCTATTTAAGTCTTATTTTGATTCTTGGACTTGGAGTTTTCGCTATATATGGTTTATTTAAAAAATCATATTACGCTTTTGGAATTCTGTTTTTCTTTATCGCTATCGGAGGAACTGCTAATTTACTTACACCTATGGTTGGTATTTTTGCGGAAAGATTTGTATTTACAGCTTCAATTGCCTTTTGTTTCATTGTGGTGTTATTACTTTACAAAGTACTAAAAATTGATTTATTCTACGAGAAAAGTAACATTAAACTCTATGCTTCAATTGCAGTAATTGCTTTACCTTCCTTAATTTTCACACTTAACAGAAATAAAGATTGGAAATCGAAAAAAAGCTTATATGTTGCTGACTCGAATTACTTGAAAAACTCTGCTAAATCCAATTCACTTTTGGGATCAGAAATGCAAACTGAAGCTTATGCATTGAAAAAAGAAGGAATCTATCGCTTTGCTGAAATGATGCAAAAAGTTGATTCGGCCTTATTATTTTACAATCGTTCACTTGCATTATACGGAACCTATGAATCAAATTTAAACAACCGAGGGGCATTGTATTACGAATTTTATTTTGATTATTTGGAATCCATTAAATCATTCAAAAAATCAACAGACTTTAACGACTCGTATTACGAAGGAATGTTGAATATCGGAAATTCCTATTGTAAGCTGGCAGAGGGTTATGAAAATATGCTTAAATTACTACCTCCAACAAATTCTACAGAACTAAAACAGCTATCCAAAATTGATAAAATTTACCGTGAACGAAAAATATACCGTGCTCTCGGACTTTTAAGACAATTTGAGGTTAATGCCATTGCACTTCTAAAATCAGGATTAAATACAAACACTGTCAATACTTTGATTGTCAATGCTAAAAACTTAGAAAGTTTAGATCCTATTTTGAAAAACTTAGATTTTTCGACCAAAGTTTCAACTTATTTGACAAACATACTTGCAACAAAACAACGTCCTTCCATCGAATTTATTCAAAACTTTAGAATTCAAATTATTCGTTTAATATGCGTTGAACAAAATGTATCTGATCTAGAATTTAGAGCCAATGCAGAAAAATTAAAAAAATCATACATTGATTCTGCCAAAGTTTATTTCGACAAAACCTATCAACTTAAACCAAAATTAGAATCTTATTATTCTTCTTTGAATGGTTTCGCAATGTCTTTATCCGATTACAATATGCTAATTGACATTCAACTGAAATACCTAAAACATTTTAAATCCAAGTACAATGCACCACAATACATTCAATTAGCCAATGCTTATTATTCACTCGGAAATTCAATAAAAGCGAAAGAATACTTTAAAAAAGGAATGAGTGATTTACAAAAAGAAAGAGCTGATTTAATTAAAAAAACACCAAAAACCACCGAAGAGGACAGTAGAATCATTGCACTAGAATCAGAAATTACACGTTTAACAAAATTCGTTCAAAACTTAAAACAGTTAAAACAGTTAAAACAAAAAAACAACAATTGATACCTTTTTGATTCAAAAAAGCTAAATCAGAAAAAACAATGCTACTACTTGAAATCCTCTTCTGGACTGCTTTTTTGCTGATTGCACATAGTTATCTTCTATATCCAATTTTTACTCAATTTGTAGGTCGCTTTTTTAAAAACAATTCTGAACTTTATCTTCCAAGCGATGAATTGCCAAAAGTAACAATCTTGATGGCAGCACATAATGAAGAGCAAGTAATTGAAGAAAAAATCAATAGTCTTCTCAATTCCAATTATCCACCTTCAAAACTTGAAATTTTAATTGGATCCGATTGCTCAACCGATAGAACGGATGAAATAATAGAAAAATATGCTTTATCAGACAATCGTATTAACTTTCACAAATTCAAAAGTAGAACAGGAAAAATTGGAATTATTAATTTTCTAAATCAAAAAGCAGATGGTGAAATTTTACTTTTAACGGATGCCAACGTTATTTTACAACCTAGTACGCTTTTTCAATTAGTAAAACATTTCAAAAATCCAAAAGTTAGCTTAGTAGATTCTTTCATGAAGCATAGAAACTTAAAAGCTGATGGAATTTCCTACCAAGAAAGTAATTACATAACGCAAGAAGTCAATACCAAACATGCAGAAGGTAAAATTTGGGGAAGTTTGATGGGACCATTTGGCGGCTGTTTTGCAATTCGAAAGGTAGATTTTAAAGCTGTACCAACAAATTTTCTTGTGGATGACTTCTATACTTGCATGCAGGTTTTAAAAAATAAAAAACACTGTATCAGTGAAGAAAAGGCAATTGTTTTGGAAGATGTTTCCAATAATATTCATTCGGAATTTAAACGAAAAATTAGAATTTCGGCGGGAAACTTTCAAAACCTCGCAAAATTTTGGCCACTACTATTAGGATTTAACGGAACAGCTTTTGCTTTTTTTTCACACAAAGTTATACGTTGGTTGACTCCTTTTTTTATCCTTTTTATCCTTGTTACATTTCCTATTTTACTTTCAAATAAAGAATATTATTGGATTTTTGGAATCTTTTTATTGTTGTTATCATCAGCATTACTTTGTGATTTTATTCTAAAAAAAGTAAATATTCACCTTTCGTTTTTGCGCTACCTTACACATTTTACTTCGATGAATATTGCTTTGTTTTTAGGTCTTTTCACCTTCTTAAAAGGGATTAAAAGCAGTGTTTGGGAACCAACTCAAAGAAATCAATAAGATTAACCTGTTAAAAATATTCTAGTTTAAAAAAATTCTCTTACTGTTTCGTTTTGATTGCTTTGTTACCATATTTGGAATCTTATTTAAAAAATAGTGGTTCTTATTGTATAAGAATGTTATCTTAATTTAACTTATTTGATCCTAAAATAGGACAACTGCTAATTCATTTATAAATCATTTAAGGGTTGAAAAAACGATTCATTTGCAGTTCAATTTCAAGAATCTAACAAAAAAGCGGAAACCTTAATTTAACAAAATATTCTGGATGTAAATTATTCAGCAATTCGTAGATAAATGTACTTTCTGTTATAAAGCTTACAATACTAAAAAATGTGCGATTTCAGTACAAATAATAAACACTTGGGATCAAAGCATTTAATTCCTTTAAAGAAAAGAATAAACAGTAGAAAAATAGAAAATATGCTTGAAATGGATTATAGTAACGTGAAAGAATATTCTCGAATTTCTAAATAATTTCAACGCAATGATAACAGAAAACCAATGGTTGATTCTTCAAAAGAAATAGTCGACTAAACATCAAACGAAAGTCAGGGCTATAAAAATCGGTATAGTCTTGTTAGTTATCTGGATTTTCTCATAAAAAACTATAGGACATAAAAAACCCCTGACAATTCATGAGAATTGTC
>JBILHL010000057.1:0-13978 GCA_044350515.1 Crocinitomicaceae bacterium
TGCATGACTTTGAAGAATTGGTTCAACACTAACTGCTCCAATACAATTTTTACAACATGCCATTAATAAGCCCATTCGGTCATTGCTGTTTAATTTCCAATTTTTAGAAGCGATGTCAAGTAACCACCCTTCTGGAATTAACCCTTCAAAAAAAGGAAATAAGCGATTATCTGTGTACGGTGAAGTTCGAACAGGCATTGAGAATGTAAGAAAATCCATTGGATGTTCTCGGACATAATTTTCATCATATTGGAAGACATATTCCCCTTCATTGGTTTCAGTCAATGTTCCGGATAGGAAATCTTGATAAAATACTTTTGCTTGCCTCATGATTCAGGTGTATTTAATTCTTTTATACTCACCGCTGCCAATTCATGACCAAACATACTAAGAACAAGATTCACTTTGTCCATATTTAGATTTGTTTTTCCTTGTTCAATTTTTCGAACCACTGTGAGTGCAACACCAACACGTTCGGCAAACTCTTCTTGTGTAAGCCCTGTTTCCTTTCGTCGTTCTTTTACAAATTCAGCAATTCGTCTCATTATATGTTTTTCAGTATAAATTTACAAAAATATACAATTTTATATGTAATAGCATATATTTATTTAGATGTGTTAGCTTTTATATCTAAAAGCATATAATTAAAAAATTAATTCAAATTCAAATTGAAAAAGAAATCTATGTGGCAATATTAAAATTGATTCACCCTAACGCCAATGATTACAATGAACTCAGCAACACAGAAAACATGTACAATTGAAAAAAAGATTTAATTTACAACCTTCATTGACTTTTCAAAAATGATACTTTATAAGACGCACATTTAGTGTTACTTCCTAAGTTTCGTCCTCCCCTTTTCCTCTAAACTACACTCCGTTTTTAACACACGAAACCAACCCTTTCCGCAAATAAAATTTTAATCTCGCGTTTTTAAAGCACTTACTTCAATATTATCTTGTATCTTTAGAACTCAAATTTTAAAGATAATTTTTCATGCAACGCATTATAGAATCGAGTTTCACAGAACAATTAAAAACAAATAAAATCATTCTGCTTTCAGGTCCACCAAGTGTTGGGAAAATGCCTTTCGCAGAAAAATGCCTGCAACAATTAGGTGTGAAATATGAAGTGGTTGACTTCAAAAACAAAAAAATTCGCAAGAAATTCGCTCAGTTGACTGAAGAAGAAATGCGTTGGTATTTCAATCAATTTCAATTTGTGGTTGTTGGAAATGCTCAGCTTTTTGAGTCCTTGCAACATGTGCTAAACGAAGTTCTTTCAGAAAGCATTAAAGCAAGTGTGATTCTTTCTTGTGCGTTTGAACCACCCATCATTGAGGAATTAAAAGAAGCTTTGAAATGGGAAGGTTTAGACTACTATCTTCCGGCGCCGACTTATTACGAGCTGACACAAATCTATGGAATGGCACGCGAAGACCAACGAATCGAGCACCGTTTGATTTATGGAAACTACCCACAAATTGCTGATTTCCCAGAAAATGCGGCTGAATTGTTATTGAAAATCGTAGATGAAACCATCGCAACACAATTGGGTGTGGAAGACCGTGTAAATAAAAAAGCTGCTTTGATGCGAACGCTACAAATTGCTGCACACTTGGTTGGAGAAGCGATTTCTTATAACCAAATAGCAGAGAAAATTGGCGTGGACAATGAAACCGTACAACGTTACTTAGAACTGCTCCAAAAAGCGCACATTCTGTTTTTATTGCCGAGTTATCACACCGAGCAGAAATACGAATTGAAAAAATTACACTTTGTATATTTTGCCGACAATGGAATCAGAAATGCGCTTATCAATAACTTCAATCCTTTATCAATGCGTATGGACGAAGATGCACTTTGGAAAAATTGGCTCATTGCCGAACGCATTAAATGGAACAAAATGAATGGTAAAAATTTCGCATATTATTTCTGGAGAAGTCACACGCGCCAACAAATCGATTTCATTGAATTGCAAGAAAACCAAACAACGGCTTATCGCTTTATTTTAGATAAAAAGAAAAAGATGAAAAATCCACCTTTGTTCGGTGCTTACTACCCAAAAGTACTTTTCAAAAGCATTAATCGCACAGGTTATTTGACGTTTTTAACCCAAAAATAGCACATGAAATTCACCGATCAACTGGCGCACTACATCAAAGAACAAGATTTTGACTTGCGCAATTTGGTAATCATTTTACCCTCAGAACGCGCCACAAAATACCTTGTGAAATCCTTGCTTTCAGTCTATGGAAAACCTATTTTTTCACCTGAAATAACCACGATTGACCGCTGGGTGAAAAGCTATTCGCCGCCAATTATCGACAAAACACGATTGCTTTTATACCTGTTTGAAATCTACCAAAAAACACCAGAAGGAAAAGACGCAACATTTGAAGACTTCCTAACTTGGGGAACGATGTTATTAAGCGACTTTGAAGATTTGGACCGTTACATGCTCGATCATTCGCAAGTTTTTAAAAACCTGAAAGCAATCAAAGAACTCGAAAGTTGGAACATTGACGATGATAAATTATCGGTTTCTCAGCAGAAATTTATGGAGTTTTGGGACCGCATTCCGACCTATTACGAAGGCTTGCATTTGAAAGTAAAAGCCAATGATTATATCACTTCTGCTTTAGCTTATCGCAAAATTGCTGAAGACATTGACTTGATAAAAAACCGAGATGGAAAACATTTTATTTTCGCTGGTTTCAATGCCCTTTCAACAGCTGAACTAACCATTATTAAAAAACTCAGAAACCTCAAGCAAGCAGATTTCATTATTGATATTGATGAAAATTACTTTAAAAATCAAGCGCATGAGGCGGGTGCTTTTATTCGAAAAGATTTACAATTTTTAGAAATTCAAAAACCGACCTTTGTTCAACAAGAACTGAATCACAAACAGCTTGAAATCGAAGTAGTTGAATGTGCTCAACACACTGGTCAAGTGAAAGTTGCAGCAACTGAATTAGCGAAATTGTCTCCCGACGAAATCAACAATACACTTGTGCTTTTGGCGGATGAAAGTTTGATTAGTTCGATGGTGAAAAATATTCCAGCGAACGTAGGAAAAGCCAATATCACACTTGGTTTGCCCTTGAATCAAACGCCGGTAAAAACGTGGGTAGAATTGCTTTTTGAAATTCAAGAAAACAAAGGCCGTTTCAAAACGCAAGCAATTTATCACAAGGACTTACAGCGAATTATCAATCACGTTTTTACCATTTCTGCTTTTGGATTGAAAGAAAAACAAGCACTGGTAAAAGTGGAACAAGACACGATTCGCAAAAACAAAATCTTTCAAAACATTTCAAATCTGGCCTTGGAAGCACACGTTTTGGAATTGCTAGAGTTGATGAATACCGACTGGAAAAATGATTGGCAGTTAGCGATGAATTGCGTTCGAAAAATCAACTCCTTACTTTTAAATCTTTTGCCACAAACTGCCGCATTTGAACGCAATATTCTCGCCATTTTCGACGAAGCACTTGTGGGCTTTGAACAGATTTTGAGTGAAAATATTCCTTACTTCAATTTGCGAAGTTTTAAGTTGTTGTTCTTTCAACATTGGAACAAAAAAAGCATTGCTTACCACGGAAATCCCATCAATGGTTTGCAAATTATGGGATTGTTAGAAACACGCTTGTTGGATTTTGACAACGTGCTAATTCTAGGTCTAAACGAAGGAAAACTACCAAGTACAAATCCCATCAAAACAATCATTCCAATGGATTTGCGCTATGGTTTGGGATTGCCTTCAACCCGCGACAAACATGGAATTTACGCGCATCATTTTTACCGCTTGTTACACAATTGCAAAAAGTTGACACTAACTTATACCACGGCAATCGAGCAAATCGGCAGCAATGAAGCAAGTCGCTACATCACGCAATTAGAACTTGAACTCACACGTATCAATCCAAATATTCACATCAATCGTCATTTTTACAACGTGCCTTTCCCGAAGGAAAAAATGAAGGCTTTAAATACCGTTGAAAAAACACCTGAAATCATTGACCGCTTGGATGCCTTTTTTGAGCGTTCGCTTTCTGCCTCAGCGATGAATAAATACTTGGCTTGTCCCTTGGATTTTTACTACCGCTACTTGGCGGATTTGGGCGAAGATCAAGATGTAGAAGAAGAACTGGAAGCCAACACCTTTGGAACTTTTATCCACGACACCTTGGAAGAATTGTACACGCCTTACGCGCATTACACTTCAGATGGAACAAAGAAATCACCTACGCCGCCACCCTTGTCAGTAGCCGGAATCGACACGATGATTAGTCTCTATAAAAAGGTATTACACAAGCAATTTATGACCCATTTCAACGGCGACGAGTCCCTTTTTATGAAAGGAAAAAACTTATTGAGTTATGAAATGGCGATGACAATCACCCGAAATTTATTGTTGGAAGAACGCGAATTTGTGAAGAGTAGTCAAGTGCCAATCGACATCATAATGCTCGAAGTGAAACTCTCTAAATCCATTGAATTGGAACTTGCAGGACAAACGAAAACCATACATTTTAGTGGTTTAGTTGACCGCATTGATAAAGTGGGAGATGCCTACCGTGTAATCGATTACAAAAGTGGAAAGGTAACGGATAAAGATGTCAATTTCAAAAAATTAGACAATCCAATGTTGTCGTTTAAAAACTGCAAACACGCCTTGCAACTTGCTTTGTATTGCTTGTTTTTCAAGGAGCGATTCAACCATTTTCCGTCAGAAGCCAAAATCATTTCCTTGGTGGACGTGAAAAAAGATTACCGCTTGAATTTCGAAGATGGCACCGTAGAAGATGTCACCACCCAACTCGTGGACTTAGTAACCGACATCATCAATGAACTGTACGACACGGAAGAATTTTTAGAGCATAATCCGGATTCTAAATATTGTAGTTATTGTTAGGTTTTTTTAGCGCCTTGCAACCCTCAAACTGCACACTCCGCCTACAGCTACAAGTTTGCTGCTTATACTTTACGCCACAAAAAAAGCAGCAAAAGAGCTTCCTTCGGTCGCTTTTTCCTGCTTGTGGCTGTGCGTCAAAGTTCGCAAAGCTTTCCGCTTCCGTCGGGGCGTGGGGGATTTAGATCTGCTCACCTTATTTGTAAGAATAAAGTGTATATTTGGTTTAGAAAATAAACGTAACAAACCTTTGCAAACGCACTAAATTTTGATAGATTGGTGGATTTTTGCTATGGGTATATAAAAGTTATTGGCTATATTAAAATTACAGCGATGAAGGTAATATTAAGCATAATAGTTCTTTTTTTGACAACAACAGGGAATGGACAAGATTCTTTATTAAATAAAATTCCTGTTAAGTATTCAAAAGACTGTGCACTTATTAGCATTGTTGATTTGAAATATTTCGTAGGCTTAAGTGATATTGATTTAAATTATATCCCCGAAAACACATTTGCGTTGATTCCATTGCAGACTCTATACAGAAATCAAAAAGCCCACTTGGAAAAAATGATTAAAGAAAATACAACGACTAATGACCCTGACTGGAAAACGAAACAAAAAATATTACTTGATACTCTTGAGAACATTCTAAGTAAGGATAAATCCATTTATCTAAATAATAACAATTACAAGGAAGTTTATAAACTATTAAACAAATATTCAATAAATGATTTTTTAAATAAAAAGAGATTAGTCCTACTTCATAAAAGGAAAGATGGCAATTATGAAAATTTGAAATATAGAGACAGAAGAATTGGTGCTTGGCATCATTTTAAAATGAATGGTCAAAAAGACGAGTTTTATTTATATTATACATCAAGTAAATCAGGAACTATTTATCAAGGATGCTATGATGGAAGATCTACTTTTTTAGGAAGAATTATTATGTCATTTCAAAGGATTGGTTGGTGAAAATTTATACCCATAACCCAAAATAAGCAAAATCGCAAAATACATTATACTTGTTAGGCGCCTTTTCCAATTTAGAAACCGTTAAACCTAAACTTCTCCCACCCCTTTTTAAAAAAACATTCACCAGAGGTCGAACACAATCTTTTTCAATTTACCTTCAAAATTGAAAAACATACAGCGAATTCCAGTAAAAGAGTATAATTTTAGAATCACTTTGTAATTAACAACAGCCCAAATTCTAAGACAAAACAAACCCTAAAAATTATCCGAGAAACTTTTCCGCTGCTTAAAAGTCTCAGGTATTATCTAACTTTTCCTCTTCCTCTTTGGTCTGCTGTTCGTTCGATTTTTTCTTGTTTTTTTGAAACTCTAATTTATAAACAAAGTAGCCAAAGCCAGCAACTAAATGCAGCATCACGACTATAAAAATGATTGTATTCATAAGATTGATTTTGGCTTAAACTCCAAGTATTTTAGCGTCCACAAAAAAATCAGTAAACAGCTCTACGTCGTATTTTTGAGTAGATATTTTATCTGTCACTACTTTGATTTTTATTTTAACATAATCGTTTAAGAGATAATTTTTCAATTCTACATTTTCTACATCCATCGTTATTTTAGATCCAACATTGTCCTTAATGTTTTCTTTGTGAGCAATTAGCACATCACTCATTCCGTCGGCAGTTAAAACGATTTCAATGGATTTCAAAAAGTCAAAAGTTCCGTTGGTGGGGTTCGTAATTCTTAACTCTAAAACGTTGAGGTGAATACTTTCCACTTTGTCCTTGTGACTGTTTCGAACCTCCAACTCTTTTTCAATATTTGTTTCAATGTTAGGTGTGTAAATATCAAATGGGAGATTAATATTGAGCATCGCTGGAATGGAAGTGGATTCCGTCATTTTTAAATGAAATTTCGTCAAACTATCCACCTTCGTACAGGAGGAAAAAAGTAATGATACGAAAAGTATAAAACTGAATGTTTTCATTTTTTGCTGTTTTTGTTATTTTAAACCTTTCTCGTTCCACCGTGACCTCCAGCCACAATAATGAGAATTTTTAAACTCAAAACGATGAATCTAACGAATTGTATAAATGGATTCATCATCAAAAATTTTTGAGTACGAGAGAATTTTGATTGCATATTAGTTATAATTTAAGACTTGATTATTCAGGAATTAACCACCAAAAAGGACGCATTTTAGCTTTGTATAAAAAGGCATAGTGGAGGGCTAGTTTTAACCAATGACCTGCAAGTCCAATCTCACCAAAAGTTTTCTTTATCGCACGACCTTGAGTTGTTGGATATTTTTGGTAATCAGGCACAATTGGAAAAGTTGTTATACTGACACCACTTCCACTCAACATTCCGTAGCCAGCAGAAGCAATACAAGCCGCCCCCATATTTCCCAAAGAACCTTTATGATGTAAATTAGTTGTTGGGTTTTTGATTAAATCGATGATATTGTCTGCTACCAATTTGGCTGTGATACCAGAAGGCATTCCTGTTCTTGGAGGAGCAGGGAAAATTTCAGTTCCATTTTTGTTTTTACGTGGTTTTGAAATAGAATGTGGCGGAGCAAAGGCAATTCCAGGCGCAAAAATGTTTGGATAGCTAGGGTTTTGGTAGGTTTCAGGCCAATCCGTTACGCGCCATTCTTCATACGGTTTTGGTGTGTAGTCGGCATCAACAAGCATAAATCCATTGAATAATTTAGAGGTAATCTCTTGCTGTTGTTTGTCAAATACCTTAAAACCGTGTCCAGAAAAGGAAGGAATTAACATCGCAAAATCAAAACTTTCAGATTTTTGTTCACCCTCTAAATTTTCAAAATGCGCAATTCCATCCTCCACTTTATTCACACCAGCACCAAGAATCCAATGAATGGAGCGTTCTCTGAAAATCATTTCAACCATTTCACTCGATTTCATTTGTTGTTTGCCATAACTGAGCAACATTCCATCCATTCCAAAATCGCCTAATTCAAATTCGTTCGAAATCCAAGTTATTTCAGCATTTTCACGCACTTTATGTTGTCTTAATTCTTGCTCAACGTTTAGAATATACTCAAATGCAGCTCCTTGACAGGTTGCTTTTGCATGTCCCGTTCCAATGAGAATTTTGGCTTTTTTACCTTTTTTCATTTCCTGAATGAGCTTAGATAAATCCTCCCAAGCGTGTTCTGCATGTCCATACGTACAAACAGAAAATGTTTTATTGGAGCCAGGAATCAAACCGGGAGTCGCTTCAAAATTCAGTTTTGGACCAGTAGCATTGATAAGAAAATCATAACTTACTTTTTCTTGTGCCCCTTTATTATTTGGCAAAACACTCTCCACCAACACATACGGTTTGTTCAACTCCTGATCTCCTTCTGGATGAAAAGTCACCACTTTTGATTGAATAAAGGTGATGTTTTTTCTTTTATACAAAGGAGCAAGAGGAAACAAAACAGCTGAAGCTTTCATTCTTCCAATACCAACCCAAATGTTTGAAGGAACCCATTGATAGTTGCTATTCGGTGAAATTACCACCACCTCGTGTTCTTTACCTAATTTTCTTCTGAGGTGTGCCGCTGATACATGACCAGCAATACCCGCACCTAATATTACAACTTTCGCCATATCAATATTTTAGTTAAAGGTAAGTACATCAAATCGCCTAGAAAGCTACATAAGTCACACTTACACAAAGTTTAATGTGATAATAATTGTTTTAGAACAATTTTAACTTGAAAAGTACTTTCGACAATAATTCAAGCTTAAGAATTAAAACCCAGCAATTAATTGTAGCGAACTATATCGGCCTTGAATTTCTAGGTTTTAGCTACTGAACTGAAACTGGTAAATTTTAAGGATTTTTGTAAAAACATCCGCCAAAATCCAGTTTCAGAAAGGAGTTAAAATTGTTCGCAACGAGTTGTAAATAATTATAGAACAAATACTTGCGAACAAAAAGAAATTCAGAGCCTTGACTTTTTAGCTTCGCTGCTACTTCGTGGTGTTTCTTTTTGGTCAAGCAAAAAGAAAGGCAAAAATAATAATAACTCAAATTGAGATTTTTATTCGAGTTATGATTTACAGTTGTAATATTTTTATTGGTAAGAAAGCGCTCACTCAAATAATACTTTTGCTTCAATCAATAACTTGTTTCATCCAATTTCACTTTGCCGCTGAACGTTTTGTAAACGAAAACGGTGTATCCCAAAACCAATGGCGTACCAATTGCAACGATAATCATCATAATTTTTAACGACTTAGTGGAAGCTGCAGCATTGTAAATATCAATATTGTATTTTGGATCAACGGTTGAAAAAAGCAAATTAGGGTATAATCCAAAAGCGACCAATAGCATCAAGAATGCAATCGTCAGGGCTGAAAAGAAAAATGCCCAGCCATAACTATGTTTGTTTGCTAATCTTGGAACGTTAGCAATACTTAAAACAGTAAGAACAGGCACAATCATCAGCATCGGATTGGATTTGAAAATTGAGGATAGGTGAGGGATATACACGAATGTATAAACGGACATAAGAGCGAAAAACAAGATAAACAGTTGATTGCTGCGTTTCATAAGTTTGGTCATTTTTGCAAATAAACGTCCTTCTGTTTTTAGGATTAGATAAATTGCACCGTGCGACATAAATAGAAAGAGCGAAGTAAACCCAACCAATAAAGCAAAAGGATTTAGAAATTCAAAGAACCCATTTCCTTGATAACTTAGATTTTCTCCAATAGCGATTCCTTGTAGTACATTTCCGAGTACCACACCTAAAAGAAAGGCAAGTACAATACTAGAAACACTATAAGCGATGTCCCACATTTTTCGCCACCAAAGCATTTCTTCCTTGCTTCTGAATTCAATTGAAATTGCTCTGAAAATCAAAAAAACCAAGAATAGCATAAAGGGTATATAAAGCGAAGAAAAGAAGGTAGCATACATAATTGGAAAACCTGCAAATAAAGCCCCACCACCAATTACTAACCAGACTTCGTTGCCATCCCAAACAGGTCCGATAGCATTCAAAGCTATTCTTCTACTTTCTTCTTTTTTCAAAAACAAATGCCAAGCACCTGCCCCAAAATCAAAGCCATCAAGTATTGCATACCCGGTGAATAAACCACCCACAATAACAAACCACCACGTTGGATAATCAATTCCTAAAAATGTTTCCATGATCTTTTAAATTAGTTTAGTTGATTGCTTGATGTGTTGTTTTCCCAAAATCACTGTCTATTCCATGCTTGATTTTCTTGTTTAACATATAAATGAAAAGTAGGAGTAAGAGCAGATAAACGAAGAAAAACAAGATAAGGGAAAAAAGAATTTGATTGGCCGAAACTGCCTGCGAAAAAGCTTCATCGGTTCGAAGTAAGCCATAAACTACCCAAGGTTGTCGTCCCATTTCGGCTGTAAACCAACCCACCTGATTGGCTATTTGTGGGAGAATGGCAGCAAATACAAAAACGCGTAGCAACCATTTTTTATCAAACAATTTCCCTTGAAACCAGCGAAAAAGCGCAAACAAAGTCAATCCGATTAATGACATTCCAATAATAATCATCAAATGGTAAAACTGAAAAATAGCATTGACTTGTCCGGGCTGTTCGTCTTTTGGAAAATGATTGAGTCCAACAATTTTTTTATCAAAATCAAAATGAACTAAAAATGACAAACCTCCTTCGATTTTTAACCCAGAAACCGTTTGTTTTTCTTTATTCACCCAACCAAAAAGATACAAATCGGCGGGAGCATTTTCGTCAAAGTGACCTTCCATTGCGGCAAGTTTGGCTGGTTGATTTTTTGCGACCCCATCTGCAGATTTATGCCCCGTGAATAATTGTGCTAAAGAAAAAATAGTTGCAACAATTAAGGTTATTTTAAAAGCTTTTTTGGAAATTTCAACATGTCTTCCTTTAATCAAATAATAAGCATGAACGCTCAAAACTAAAAATGTACCTGCTAAAAAAGCGCCTATCCATGTATGCGTTAATCTGTCAACACTAGAAGGATTGAAAACCATCGCCCAAAAATCTGTGATTTCTGCTCGTGCGCTAAATCCTTCTCCTACAATGTGATAACCCGATGGAGTTTGTTGCCAGCTATTCGCTACAACTATCCACACGGCCGAAAACATAGAGCCTAAAAATACGCCTATGGTTGAAACTAGATGTACCCATTTTGGCACACGGTTCCACCCAAAAAGTAGGATACCTAGGAAACCACTTTCTAAAGCAAAAGCAAAAATCCCTTCTGCTGCAAGTGCACTTCCGAAAATATCACCAACATACCTTGAATAAGTTGCCCAATTCGTTCCAAACTCAAATTCCATAACGATTCCGGTTACAACACCAATTCCGAATGTAAGTGCAAATATTTTGGTCCAAAATCGAGCTAGTTGGTGGTATTCCTCATTTTTTGTTCTGAGGTAAAGACTTTCAAAAATCACTAACATTAAACCTAGACCGATACTTAGAGGAGGATAGATGTAATGAAAAGCAACTGTGAAAGCAAATTGAACGCGAGCTAAAATTTCTGTATCCATCTGATTTGATTTGATGGTAAAAGTACCACAGACAAATTTAAGGAATGTGTCCTAAGTTACACATATAAAAGTAATCTTTAAGGTAAAGTGAACCCCAAATTTTAGACAAAAAAAAACCTGAAAAGAATTAGAGAAACGTTTCCGCTGCTTAAAATCTTTTCAGGTATCTGCAAGTTAAATAAAACCAAAATGAACAAACGTTTTTGTTCGACCCTCTATTGACGCACAAGGATTTCTCGAGGTTGCTTTTTTTAGTTAGAAATTTTAAAAAAAGTTTTGGGTTAAAGAAAAAAGTACTTTCATAAGTAAAAAAAGCCAATAATTTTACCTTTGTAAAAATTCCCTTTATGAAAGCTTATGTATTCCCAGGTCAAGGCGCACAATTCTCAGGAATGGGCAAAGACTTATATGACAACTCCGATTTAGCTAAAGAACTGTTCCACAAAGCCAATGAAATTCTTGGTTTCGATATCATGAAAATCATGTTTGAAGGAACGGATGAAGAGTTGAAACAAACGAAAGTAACGCAACCAGCAATTTTCTTGCATTCAACGATTTTAGCTGCTTGTTTAGGCGATGCTTTTCAACCAAATATGGTAGCAGGACACTCATTAGGTGAATTTTCAGCTTTGGTGGCGAATAAAACATTGAGTTTTGAAGACGGTTTGAAATTGGTTTATCAACGCGCAATGGCGATGCAAAAAGCGTGTGAAGCGCAACCTTCAACGATGGCAGCAGTTTTGAATTTGGAAGACGAAGTAATTGAGAAAATTTGCAGTGAAATTGACGGAGTTGTTGTGCCAGCAAATTACAACTGCCCAGGACAATTAGTGATTTCAGGTGCTATTCCTGCAGTGGAAGAAGCGTGTAAACGATTGTTAGAAGCCGGTGCAAAACGCGCTTTAATTTTACCTGTTGGTGGTGCTTTTCACTCTCCTTTAATGGAACCAGCGCGTGAAGAATTAGCAGCAGCAATTGAAGCAACGCAATTTTCAACTCCGATTTGTCCTGTTTACCAAAACGTAAATGCACAAGCCGTTTCTGACCCGAATGAAATTAAGAAAAACTTGGTGTTACAATTAACTGGAGCTGTAAAATGGACACAAATCATGCAAAACATGTTGGCTGATGGTTGCACCGAAGTAATCGAAGTTGGACCAGGGAAAGTATTGCAAGGTTTATTCAAAAAAGTAAGCAGAGATTTACCGACGAGCAGTGCTGGGTTGATTTAACTTTATACTTTTTAAGATACTACAAAATAGCGATGGATTATTTCTGTCGCTATTTTTTTGGGAGAATTAGAACGAGTTTTGATGTGTGAGAAATTTTTAAATCTATAGCGTAATATATCTATGTAATTCAATACTAGAGACTTAAATAGAAATTCAAAACCAATATATAGAACTGTAACCAAGAACAAACGTTAGCGAACTAAATCGGCCTTGAATTTCTTGGTTTTAGCTCCTGAACTGAAATTGGTGAATTTTGAGGATTTCTGTAAGAACATCCGCTAAAATCCTATTTCAGAAAGGAGTTAAAATTGTTCGCTACGAGTTGTAAATAGCTGTAGTAGAATGATTTGCGAACAAAAAGAAATTTAGAGCCTTGATTTTTGTTTCTTTTGATCAAGCAAAAGAAAGGCAAAATTAAATAAAGACTCAAACCAATAATTTTAGCTTAGTTGTAAATAGTGGTTTAAAAGCACATATTCCTAATTGAATTCATTTCCTATAAATCCCAATCTAAAAAGTCTTTCGTATATTTCACCTTACAAACAACGTAAACAAGCTTTTCTATGTCAAAAATTTTGATTTTTTGCTTTGTTCTTACAACAGGCCTCTTCGGTTGGTGGGTTTCACAAGAAATCAATGGGTTTTTGAAGATTTCTTTCAAGGCAAAGAAAATTGAAGCGCCGATTAAAATTCCAGATAACAAAAGTGATTCTTTAAAATTGCGACTTGTTGATTTTGGAGGAGTTGGGATTCTACCTGACACTGCCAACTGGGGCAATAATTACGAACACAACGTTCATCGTTTTGAGGATTTATTGTTGGAAAAATATCCATTCATAAAAGAGAATTCCTTTAAACGGATTCAAGCGCAAACTGAAATTTACACCAAAAAAATGGGCAATTTGGGAATGAATGGAATCGTGCTTCCCTTGTTTCTTGAATTTGTTACCTTCTCAAAACATCCCGATCAGTCGTTGATTTATTCTTCGGAAACAGCTTACATTAAAAGACATTTAGCACTTAGAACCGCTTTTAATTCATTGGCTGAAATTGCAAATTCCAATGGACTAAAAACCTACCTCTACACGGATATGGTGACTTTAACAAAGCCTTTGGAAGCTTATTTCAAGAAACGATTTGGAAAAGTTGATGTGCAGCAAAAGGAATTTTGGAAAGTGTATCAAGCTGGTTTAGAAGAACTTTTTGAAAATATGCCCAACGTGGAAGGCTTGATGATTCGTATTGGAGAAGCGGGAAGCGTTTATAACAAACCGGGCTGGGATTATTTCAGCGAACTCTATGTGAAAGA
>JBILHL010000056.1:0-14251 GCA_044350515.1 Crocinitomicaceae bacterium
TTGAATTATCAAAAAAGTATGCAGAACTGTCCAATAATAAAGCACTGATAACTCTTTGTTTGATACAGGACAATAAACCCAAGGAAGCTGACCTAATCTTTACAGAACTGATGGATGACTTGAATAAAGAATTTAAGGTAAATTCAAACTTGAGCATTTATGACAACTTACTTTTGAAAAGAAACTTACTTGTATTTAATGTAACTGCATCCATGAATTATATTAATTATTGGAAAATAAAAAGACCAGAATTAGTTCGTTTTGTATTTGAGAAATGGATTAATTTTAATGGTGATATTAATACAACTAATTATTTATCTGATAAAAATGCTTCAGAATTAGGCAGACTAAAAGATCGAAAAAATAAAATTGAAGAAAATATGCTTACTCCTTCAAAAATTAAGATTCTTAAATCTTGTAAGGACAGTATTTCTTATTTGGAGCAAACTTTACTTTCTACAATTAAACTTTCTCATACAAAAATAAATGTCTCTGATATTCAAAATAAATTGACAAAAGATGATATTTATATTGACATTGTACAAGTTCCAAATTTTGATTTCAAGAAAATAAAAATCGTTGATGGCAATATTTACAATGTTTTTATTGTAAAAAGGGGGGTAGATGATTCGATAAATCATATTTTAATTCCTTCAGAAATTAATATGAATTTTGATAACAAAAACACAGATGACTTAGTGTTGTTTTATAAATACTTCTGGAAACCCATCGAAGATAAAATTGGCGATGCAAAAACAATTTATATTTCTTTAGGTGGTATCTACAACAATATAAACCTCAATACCATTTTCAATCCAGAAACTGGGAAATATCTTCTTGAAGAAAAAGATATTCGCATAGTAAATAGCGCTCGAGATTTTATTTTGAGTAAGGAAAAAGAGAAAAAGAATTATACAACAAACACAGCCTCGCTCTTTGGCTTTCCAAATTTTGATGGAAATACCACTGTTTCGGCTGATACATCAGATTTATTTGCATCCACAAGAGATTTGAATTCGTTTTGGTTGGATAGTTTAACTCGTGGAGGAATGAAAGCTAAACCTCTACCAGCGACCAAAATAGAAGTAGAAAATATATCATCCACATTGAAATCAAAAGGTTGGCAAGTAAATAGTTTTCTGGCAGATAATGCTTCAGAAACAAACCTTAAAAAACAACAAAGTCCTCGAATTCTTCATGTGGCTACTCACGGTTATTTCTTCCAAGATATTCCGATAGAAAAAGATAATATTCGTTTTTTAGGAATGGACAGACAACAAGTTGTTCAAGACCCTATGTTGCGCTCTGGATTGCTATTTACTGGAGCTAACAAAACACTTAAGGGAGAGAAAACAAATAGAGAAAGCGGTTTACTTAGTGCTGCTGAGGCCTCCCTACTCGACTTGAGAGAAACAGAACTCGTTGTGCTCAGTGCCTGCGAAACAGGAAAAGGTGAAATTAAAAACAGCGAAGGAGTTTATGGCTTGCGAAAAGCATTTGTCGATGCAGGCGCTCAAAACATCATTATGTCATTGTGGAAGGTAGATGATAAGGTGACACAAGAATTTATGTCTCGATTCTATGAAAATTGGCTCAATGATAAAACTTCCATTCGTGAAGCATTCAACAAAACACAATTAGAAATCAAGGCGAAGTACCCACAGCCGTATTATTGGGGTGCGTTTATTTTGGTTGGGGAGTGAAAATTTATTGAAATCAACTATTAGCATGCGAATCGGTATTATACTTCTTGGTTTTTCAATTATTTGGTTAGCGAATTCATGCTATTCACAAATTAGAGAATATGAAACATTAAAAGAAAAATACGAAAAACAAAAGACTGAAAACAATTTAGATAGTGCCCTAATATTTGCAAAACAAATGAATTCATGGGCATTCAAAAATGAAGGAGATACAAGTTTGAGGTATGCAGTAAGTTTAAGGTATATTGGGAATTGTTTCCATGCTAAAATTCCAGACTCCACTCTCATTTATTATAAAAAATCAGTGTCAATTTTATCCAATCAAGGTAGAAAAATACATTTAGAATCAGCTAATGGAAATTTTAATATGGGATTGTACTACGATAAGAAAGGTGATTTCACAAATGCCGAATTATATTATTTAAAGGCTCTCGAAATAAAGGAAAAGATATTGGGTAGAGAAAATTTAGATTTTACAAATACGCTTTTCCAAATTGCCAATATTCATTTTATTAGATCTAACTACAAAAAAGCTTCCGAACAATATGAAGAGGTTCTTAAGACCAGGATTAAATTATTAGGTGAAAAAAGCTTATTGGTTGCTGACGTTTCATACATGCTCGGGCAATTGAAATTTAATTCTTTAGATTACAAAGCAGCAATATATTATTTTTTAAAAGTTTTATCTATAAGACAGGGTTTACATGACCAATTGGATCCTCAAATAGGATTTATATTGTATAACATAGGTGAAAATTACCGACAATTAAAAGATTGGAAGAACGCTGAAAAATACCTTTTAGATGCTTTAAAAATAAGCACCCAAATATACGGAACCAATGAGGTTGAATATGTTACTGTAATTGAATCACTAGGCTTGTTATATATGGATATCTCTGATTATAAAAAAGCAGAAGTTTATCTTTCAAAGAATGTAGAAGTTTGTGAGAAGTCTTTTGGAAAGATGGGTATTGATTATTCTAATGGGTTATTAAATTTAAGTCAACTTTATGTCCTGGAAGGAAAATTATCTGCCGCGAGAAGCCTAAATAATGAATCAATTACAATTTTTAAAAAACTATTTGGAACTAATAGTTCTGAGTACGCAAAAGGAATTTTGGCCTATGCATCTTTTTTAGAGGAGATTAGCATTATTGACTCTGCAATTATTTACAATAGCTCAGCAATTGCAATTTTACAAAAGTTACCATCTGAAAAATTATTACTTTCAATAGCTATAGGAAATTTAGGGAATTGTTACAATACACTATCAAGATGGAAAGAAGCCAACTTTTATTTTTCAGAATCATTAAAAATCAAGAGTGAAATTGGTGATACTTTAGAAAATTATGCAATTCTATTAATGAATCAAGGATTATTGTTGATTAACTTAAACAATGTTAGAGAAGGACAAAAAAAACTTTTTGAAGCTTTTGCAATTCAACAACGTATAATCGGAATAGATCACATTGAAACAGCAACTACCATTCAAAACATTGCAAACACCCTATGCGATCAAGGCAAATATGATGAAGCATTCTATTATTTAAATCAAACGAAAGAAGTTATAGTAAGATTGGTTGGGAAAAACCACCCGAAATATGCCAAAATACTTATTGCAATTGGCAATGTATATTCAAAAAAAGGAGACACAAAAAATGCAATTGGGAGTTATGTGGAATCCCTCCAAGTTTATGAGAATTCAATTGGATTAAAAAATCAAAATGTTGCAGATGTAATGCATAATTTAGGTCATAGATATTTTGAAGAAAAGAATTATGAGAAGTCAAAAGACTACTACTTAAGTTCCTTAGAAATAACAAAGGAGAACCAATCTAAAAATAATGACCTCGTTTCAATTTATATGCAATTAGGAACTGTGAGTAGCTATTTGAATGAAACTAGTTTATCTGAAAAATATATTTCTGAAGGTTTAGAATGTCTTAAAAATAATATTTCGACTAATTATGCTTGGCTTTCTCAAAATGAAAGGAATTTTTTCACTGTTAGATATTTAAAGTATTTTGATAAACTTAACGCTTTGACCTCTATAAATCGCCTACCTAGTCAAGTATACACAACTCTCTTGTATAATAGTAACCTTATCTCAAAGTCACTCCTTCTTGAAACCACTCGAGAACTAGATCAAGCCATTTCTAATTCTTCAGATAAATTATTGAAGGAACAATTTTCTGAAATGAAGCAATTGAGAAGATTGGTTACTAAAATGCAAGCTGAAGGTTCTGATAAAAAAGAAATTATTGAGCGTTACAACCAACAAGTCGATTCGTTGGATAAAATTCTTGTAAATAAAGTTGGTGAGTATGCAAACGCCAAACGCAAGTTTGAAATTACTTGGAAAGATGTTCAAACGAGTTTATTATCCACAGATGCTGCTATAGAATTTGCTAGATACTATGATTATAAAGATAGTACTTACAAGTATATGGCCTTAATAGTAAGACCCATGTATGAATATCCCAAATTGGTTAAACTTGGATCTGAATTAAATATAAAAAATTCTTCATCTCAAAAGGAATTTTCAGAACTCTACAATTACGTTTGGAAAGGAATAGATTCATTATTAATTGGGGTTAAAAAAATCTATTATAGTCCAGTAGGAGAGTTAAATAATGTGTCTTTTTCTGCTTTGATGAGTGAAACCAATAATCAATCAGATTCTACTAAATCCAATTGGTCGTATCTGATTGATCGCTTTGATTTACATCAAGTAACAACCACTCGCTATTTGGCGGATGGAACACTCAAGAAAAATGAGTCAATACCACTTTCAATTAAATTAATGGGTGGAGTAAATTATTCAGATTTACCACTTGCCAAGGATTCAGTGGTTATAAATGAAGCCACTGAAGATTTAGCTTTGCAAATTAACCTTGAAAATGAAGTGATCGATCCTAAATCAAATCGTGGAGGAAAAATAAATTATTTAAAAGGTTCAGAAATTGAGGTGAAAGAAATAGCTAAAACGCTTAAAAAATCAGGTTGGGAAACCACAATTTCAGATGGAAAGAATGCCGGTGAGTATCAATTGAAACAAGAAATGAACCTAAAAAGTCCAGGTATTATTCATATTGCAACCCATGGATTTGCATTTCCTGAAAAAGAAACTAAAGAGGAAAATGGCTTTCAAATGAAAGAGACCGCAACCTATAAAGTTTCTGAAGATCCAATGGTACGATGTGGTTTGATGTTCAGTGGAGCTAACATAAGTTGGAATGGAGATTCAAAAAATATGATTGAAACAACTGGCGATGATGGGATTTTAACAGCAGCAGAAGTCGCTAGTTTAGATTTATCAAATACAAAACTCGTTGTTTTATCCGCTTGCGAAACAGGTTTAGGTAAAATTGAAAATTCAGAAGGGACCTTTGGTTTAAAAAGAGGGTTCAAATTGGCTGGGGTAGATAAAATAATTGTATCACTTTGGAAAGTTCCCGATAATGAAACAATGGAGCTAATGACACTATTTTATTCTGACCTTTCTAAAACAAATGATATAGATAAATCTTTCAATAAAGCACAAAAAGAAATGCGAAATCGCTATCCTTCTGAACCAGAAAAATGGGCTGGTTTTGTGTTGGTGAGATGAGGGATTTTTAATTTAATTCCGAAATATCATCAATTTTACTGCAGTCCCAGTTTAAATTTAAGATTATATTATTAAGAATTCTTTTTAATGGTATGGTATTGGTAATTGTAAAAATGCCACCAAATTTGTTACCACCATTAATCGGTACGTATGTTATCGGAATAGAAACAGTTTGATGAGGTTGAATTGTTGGATTAATTCCTTGAACTGGCTGTTTATCCACTCCTGACAGGGTTCTTGAATTAATAAACCCTATATCTATTGAATAACATGATGACGGAATTTCAAAATCAGAATTATTAGTAAGTAATATATTTCCAGATACGTAATAACCTGAATTCGAAGATAAATTAGAGTTATCAATTGAAACTTTGGATTCAATATCCGATTTTAGTGCTTCAATAGTTGATTCGTAAGTGTACTCTCTCTTCGAACATTCTTCCTGAATCATTAAATCATCAGACTCATCAGTTAAACAGCCTAGGTTAATAAGAAAATCATAGACTTCTGAGTCATAATATGCTGTCAACCCCTTTGATTTTATAATTTTATAATTACTACCTGATTCAACTAGTACAAACATAATTGGTTTTTCAATTTGGTTTCCTTTTTTATATGTACCATAAACTGTAATCTCGCTACCATCAATTTTTGTATCATTGATTTTGAAGTTTGATAAAATCCAGTATTTACCTATTTTATTGAAGTTTGGATATGTTTTCTCAATAGATTTTTGATTTTTCAAATCAAGGTCCTTAACAAATAGTTCAACCGTTTTTTTAGCAGTTTCAATGCGATCAGCATCTGTTTTACAAGAATAAAAAACGAAAAAAACTAGGACAAAAGGTAATAGTCTTAAAGTCGGCATATTAAACAGAATTTGCAATTAAAAGCTGAAAATAATACTTTTTAACAAATTATATTTATTATTAAAGAAAAATTCAATCAAGTTGGTTTGAGTTGAACATTTAATCGTGTCACTTTGTAAAGTTCCTGATAATGAAACAATGGAGTTAATGACCCTATTTTATTCTGAACTTGCTCTTACCAAGGACATTGTTTCATCTTCAAATAAATCGTAAAAAGAAATGCGCAATTGCTATCATTATGAAAACCTGAAAAGTGAGCTGGGTTTGTTAGGTAGAATTACAACCCTTCAAAGATTTCCCTAAAAACTAATTTCAAAAAATTTTGTAGTGCTCTGGTTACCTTTTTGATATTCTACTATCAATGGGTATAACTACAAAATTTTATATTATGTTTAAAAATCCATTTTCATTTGACGGGAGAATCAGAAGAACAGAGTACGGTTTATCCCTAATTATCGCAGCAGCAGGTCGTGTTTTTGTCGCAATGCTTTTAGCAGGAGCCATACAAAACGAAGGTTTTGTTGCAGTTAACTTATTAATTCAGATACCTTTCATTTGGTTCTTTTGGGCTCAAGGAGCTAAGCGATGTCACGACCTTGGTATGAGTGGTTGGTATCAACTGATTCCCTTTTTTCCATTGTATATGATTTTTGCCGCTGGAGAAGCAGACACAAACAAGTATGGAGAAAATCCAAAAGTTGTATCTGAAAACTTTTAGAATTATGTGGGGCTTTATCTCAAATATCCAAGACTGGTTCAGTGATTTTTCTGAACGCAGAAGATTAATAAGAAACTTTAATTTATCGGCACGTGATGCTTTTGTATCCAATTTAGCACCGACTTTACTTGAATCAAGTATTTCAATGGGAGAATCTGCATACAAACACGCATTCTCAAAATTTATGGCTGGCGGATTTAGGATAAAAGCATTATCAGGTCGTCCGCTAAACAAACAAGAGATGATTTCCATAGCAAAAGTGGTATTAAATAACCAAGAGTTGGTTCGCAAATTAATTTCATTAGGTTGGGACACGCTTGAGATTCACGATAATGCCGGTTACAACGGAATAAAATACAAGCTCTATGATTATTCTGGAATCGGTGGAATAATTGGAACAGCTAACTATTAAAACCTAATTAACATGTATACTTTATTGCAAAATAAATGGTTGATTATTGCATCAATTGAATTGTTGATTATCATTTTTTTGATAATCAAGCTTAAAAAGAAAAAAAGTAAAAACAACTTAGTGAATGAAATTCTAAATTCAAAAGCAACTAGCATTAATATGTCTGACGTAATGAATGACATCAATCTGGCACCAAGTTTATATAAAAAACTTTCTCGAGCAAGTCATCCTGATCGTTTTGCCGGAACAGAATTGGAAACTACTGCAAATAAACTCTTTCAAGAATTGCAGCAAGCAGAAAATAATTATTCGGCATTGTGCGCTCTTAAAACACTAATTGAAAAAAACTTAAACCTAACTATTTCCTAAGTCAATAATTATGATTTTACTCAATTTTATCCTCATTGCATTAAGAGGAATAGGCCCAGTTGTTTGTGCCATCCAAGCAGAAAAAAAGAATCGTTCACCCGGTTTATGGGGTTTATTTGGTTTCCTTTTTCCAATAATCGCAATGATCACTATTTTCAGTTTGTCTCCTGTTACAAAATGGAAGAAAGAAAATTAATTCATTCTCTTGGTTACCTTTTTGATTTTCTGATATCAATAGATAAATAAAAAAAATAAACGCTATGAAAAAATTACTATTTACCCTCGTACTTACTTTACTTTCAATCGGATTTGGAAAAGCTCAAGATAAATTTAGAGCAGATTACAACTATGTCTGTTTCTATGATCCAGATACAAAATCTTGGTCTGATTGGGAACCAGCTGAACATACATTAGTTTTCAATTATAACGCGAATAATGACATTGTTCACTTTACAGCGAAAGGAGAAATGGTTACCTATCGGAACACAGGAATCAAAGATGAAGGTTACACCAACGGGAATCATTACCAAACACTTGATTTAATTGATGAAGATGGGGATTTTATCCGAATTCAACTATTTGATGATCAATCCATTGGGATGAAATTAATATGGGGAAAATATATGATTCAATTCTCCAAAACTTCTTAAAACCGAAACAATTTAAAATCAAATACCATGAAAAACAAAAAAACAATTTACCACTTCGTTATTGATCAAAGTGGTTCTATGTCTGGTTCAGAAGGTCCGACAATCGAAGGTTTTAACTCGCAATTAAACACCTTAAAACAACTAAAATTAGAGCACCCAGAGAATGAATACATTGTTTCAGTTACCTTTTTCGAAGATGAAGTTATGAACATCGTAAAATTTGCTCCAATCGAACAAATTCAAATGTTGTCAAGAGATAATTATCGACCAGGTGGATTGACGGCTCTTTTGGATGGAATTGGAAAATCCATTGAATCTATAAGAAGAAATTATGATCAGGAAATTAGACAAGATTTAGCTTCAGTAGTTATGGTTATTTTGACAGATGGTGGAGAAAATGCATCAAAGTTCTATACAAGAAATCTCATTTCAGAAATGATTAAAGAATTGGACGCAACGGGAAAATGGACGTTCAGTTTTTTAGGCGCTGATTTAGATGCAGTTCAAGCATCAGATAATTTAAATATTCGAAGAGAAAATATTATTTCGTTCAATAAAGAAAATTATTCCGGCATAATGGATCAAATGTCTTCTTCCATTCGAAATTATGAAAGTATGAAATCGGCTGGTAATATGAAATCTGATTTATTTGACGATATAGAAGATAAGGATCAACGTTAATAATTCAATCAACGGTTACCTTTTTAAAAATCTGATCTCAACAGATATAAACCTTTAAAATTTAAAATTATGAAAAAGTTATTTATTACCTAAGCACTTGCATTTATTGCACAACTCAGCTTTGGACAACAAACCGTTTAAGTAAATGGCTATTACCGAAGTAATGGAAACTATGTTTAACCTCATTACCGAACAAATCCAAACAACTCTGTTTACGTCAATTGGAGTGCCTATCCAAATGTGAATCCATATATTGGACAAACAGGAACTAAATATTACAACAGTGATTAGAATAACACCAATTCAACTTAATACAATAATTCAAATTACAATTCAACTTACAACAATACATACTATACCTAACCAAGAAGAAATTAATACTATAATTGGTAGATTTTAGGGTGCTTTTTTGAGGAGTATTGGCCGAAATAAATAAACAAATTCAAGTCTATCTGATGGTTGATTCTCCTCTAAATTTTTTAACTACATAGCCAGTTATTTCTTTGTTATTCAACCAAGCCCTAATATAAAATGTATTATTCACCATACTTAATATCTCAACAGGTGTTCCATTAGGTAAGTCTGCAATAATCGTTTCTTTATTTAAAGATCTACCCTTGCTACTTCCTGAATTTGCCTCACGAATTTCTTGAGGAGATAAAGATCGATTTCTCATGGCTAGAGGCGGCAATGCAACTTGGATCGAGTATTTTGTATCAGCAATTACTACTGTTTGTTGTTCTGCAACTTTTTCTTCAAGAGGTTCTTTTCCTTCTAAATAACCATTTGTGATTGCGGCAATCCTTGTTTTCTTGGCAGGATGGGTTTTCGACTCTTTATCACTGCCATACAATTTTATTGCTAATATTGCTTCTTCAAGGGACGCACCTAGTTTTGCCAATACAAATCCAGAAAAACGATCAGCCTCAAGTTCAAGTTGTACTCGTATATTGTCTTCCTGTTCTGTAAAAGTATGTGCATTTAAATGATGCCCAATCTCATGTGCCAATATACTCAAAGCACCATATCGACTATTTGTCTTTGTAAAAACATCTTGCATAAAACCTTGGCTGTAGAAAATATATCTCTCATTATCAATAATTAAAGCACAGGCATTATCAACATCTGCAGCTTTAATAATAAAATTATTACTTAACCCTGTTTTTCGCATAATTTCCATGATTGCATCTTCTGCCTCGCTGTCTGATTTAAAAGAATAAATTTTGGATTGCTGAAGCTCATTATTGTAATTGCAACCTTTTTTTAAGTCAATAGTGTAGGTCTGAATCGAACCTTTTTTTGATGATTGATTTTCAGAATTATTTTTCTCTTCGTTTTGTCCGCAAGAAAATATGACCAAGCTTATTATTAAAATTATATTGAGTCTCATTATTCAAATATATAAAAAAGTATCTGGTCAGACAAAAGATATAATCGCAGGTTACCTTTTTAATATTCTGATATCAATAGATAGAAACCTTTAAAAATCAAAATTATGAAAACAACAGCTTTAATCGCAACGGCAATTGCCACGGTACTTTTTCTGTATTCATCTTATATGTTGACTAATGATCCAATAGTGCATTCAACAAAAGATGGAATCCTCTCATTCAACTTTATGATGTGGTACACTATTCCCGGAATCTTATGGTTGATTTATTTTATTACGAAAAAAAAATAAAAACCTTGGTTACCTTTTTTAGAAAATGTTATAAACAAATAGAAACAACTTAAAATTTAAAATTATGAAAAAATTATTCTTTACAATCGCCCTTGCTTTCGTAGCAAAATTCTCTTTCGGACAAACACAAGTATCTGTTCGTGGATATGTTAAAACAAATGGTACATACGTTCAGCCACATCATAGAACGAGTCCGAACAACACAGTACAAGACAATTGGTCAACCTATCCAAATGTTAATCCTTATACAGGAAACATTGGAACTAAAGTTTACATTAATAATTCTAATAATACCCCTACTATTAAGTCGAATGATTTTAATAGACCTAGTCCATTATTTCAAACGAATGACCTTTTTAAACCGAATCCTTTATTTAACTAACAATTTAAAGCCACGAAAATGAAAAAGATAATACTCGCAGCAACTGTTTTGATTAACTTATCCTTCACAAAAGTTCAGATTAATCACTCAGAATATTCTATACATAAACACAGTATTGAGCACTTTTCTCATGTAATTAAGCGCGATGCGGTAGTTTACATCTGTAATGGACCTAAAGCTTATGCTTATCATTCCAATTCAAGATGTAGTGGCTTAAATAATTGCAGTGCTGAAATAAGTGCCATAAACTTATCAAATGCAATAAATAGAGGTAGACGTGCATGTCAAAGATGTTATTAATCACAAAAAAGAGAAATTATGAACCAACAAAACTTTATACAGTCTATAATCGAAAAGCTGTTAGCTGATAAACAAATTGTTTACACAATTAATGAGGAAAAGGAAAAAGACAGGAACATCATTCAAATGGGGTTTAACTTAGAATCCGGTATTGTAAATACTTATTTTGTAATTCATTACTCAATAGAAATAGTTGAAATTCTCACATATTTACCAATAAACATCCCTGAAGGAAGAAGACTTGAAGTTTCTAAATTCTTAGATATGATTGAAGCAAATTATTATTTAGGTAGTTTTCAAATGAACCATGCAGATGGTCGAGTACGATCTAAAAGCAGTTTCATCTATGATTCCAATGGAGTTAGTCCACAAATTATTGATTTACATTTAGCTGCAACTTGTCAATTAGCCAATGAAACTTTTCCTGATATTATGAAAATCTGTTTTGGTAATCGTAATGCTGAAAATATTTTTTCAGAAACTGTTAATCGAATTGATGTAAGAATGAATTAAAAATTTTACACACAACTATGAAAACAATAATATTCACAATCTTTTTCTGCTCATTTTTTTTGAGCACGCAAGCACAAAAATTCTCAAGTGATAAAACTGCTTGTCTCAATGCAATTTCCCAAAAGGGGTATAAATATTCTCAACAAAAAGATAATCCCTCAGTTTATTGGTATATGCAATATGATCAATACGGAGAATGCCTTGTACAATTGACTTTCGATGGCAACATCTTGCGAAAAATTGTAATTGGTCATAGAGATTCAAAATCAAATCTTGAACGATTTCGTGATTTGTTTAAAGTAGTTACAAGGGATGAAACACTAAATTTCGATTGGACAAATGATGGCAATGGTTATGGCAAAGCTTATAATACAAGTTATTATTCAGGTAACGCTAGATATGAATGTGATTCTCGAAAATACTTTTTTGTCATACTCCCAATTAACTAAATATCATTTAGTTGATCTAAAATATCTGTGTCAAGCACTTTTGTCAACTTGCCTTTTGACTTAGATAAATCAAAATAAACATCTTCTATTTTCAGATAAAATACTTTTTTGACGTAACTTTCACTCAAAGAATAGACTTTAATTGATTTAAGGTCTATTTTTTCTTGTTTGAATAATTTTAGTTTGTCGTTTTTAAATTCATATGTTGCTTCAAGGGCAAGAAGTTCATTTTTCTTTAAAGAACATTTTTCTTGTATCTTTTTTAATGATATCAATATGCTTTTCTTGTTCTTGATTTTTTTGGATTTTAATTCATCATATTTTGACTCGACACTTTGAATTTTATTATCCAAATAAGCAATTTGATTATTGAACGAGATAAGGTTGATTGATATTTTTTTCTCTTCTTGAGCAAAACCAAATCCCTGTTGATCAGTTTCCAAGATGGTAGAACCTAAAGAAAAAACAGCAGACGGTATATCAATATTTTTGAGTTTTGTCAAATCACCTGTTTCGGCGTAAATGATGTTGTTATCCTCTTTGTTGTTTTTAGACTTTCCATTCGTAACAGAACCTGAACCTCCGTTGAAAAAGAAAATTGATATACCAAAAGGTATTAAGACGATAACAAAAATGGCAGCAATTTTAATAACTAAACCCCAATTTGTTTTTTGAGCTGAATTAGAAGATTCTTGTAAAGAAATTTTACTGCTATTCGCAACAATGGACGCTTCTTGATTAAGCTCCATTAATTGAAGTAATTCCTTTTTCTCTTTTCGTTCAATTCGTTGAAATGCTGCTCTAATATCCTCTGACTCTTGCTGTTCCTCGTGTGCTGTTAATATTTGCTTTAAACGTTTTCTTTCTGATCGTTGAATTGCAATTTGAAGATCTCTAGCATCTTCAATTTTCGATAGAAATAAACCATGATTGAGTTTTAAAAGCTGTTCAACTATTGGGTCTTTAATAGTTGGACTTTGAACATAATAATCAGCAAGATTGGATAGAAAATCTTCTAAAACTTCATTTATATTTACTTGGTTTTGCTCTAATTCTTTGCTTAAAATTAATGCACTATCGAAAATATTGTAATTGTTATCTAAAGCACGTTGCATTGTTTTTAATACAACATCATTATCCACCGAGATATAATCTGGTAGATATTTAGCTACAGACTTTTTAAATAAACTAACCGATAATAAATCAGATGGAATCATAACTTTCTAGGACTAGTTCTTTTAACTTTTTCTGGCAACGCGATTTCTGATTCTTGACATTATCTCCATTGGTGTAATCCATCTCTAAAGCAATTTTATCCATCGATTGCCTCTCATAAAAGAAACGTTTCAGTATTTCAAAACACTTTTCACCTTTTTCTTTTAGATTATTTAAAGCATTTTCTACCAGAATTAACCTATTTTCTTTTTCTTCATCAAATTCGTCGTACCAATCATTAATGCCAGGATCAAAATCGTCAGTTTTCGAAATAAATCTCGAATTTTCTTTGAACTTATTCAGCAACTGATTTCTACAAATTGAATTAATATAAGTTTGAATACTACACGTTAATTTAAAATCTGGATCTTTTGTTTTTTCAAATAAAACAATAACGGCGTCTTGATATATGTCCTTAATCAAATCAAAATCATTGTTCATCTTACGCATGAAGTTTAAAGAATGAATTTTATAATCATCATAAATCTTTGAGAAATAGGAGCTGTCATTCCTCAATTTGAAAAGTTTATCTTGATCTGTCATATAATTAAACGATAATTTTCAGATTAGAAAGTTAAATAAAATTTCAAAATGATTAATAATATATTTTCATTTAATGTAATGGTGCGTGATTTTGAATAAAGTTGAATTATATTCGGGATTCATTTTATCTCAATAATTCAATTTACTAGAACGATA
>JBILHL010000039.1:0-24429 GCA_044350515.1 Crocinitomicaceae bacterium
GGAACGTAAGAAAGAGTCCTTCCATCGAGCTGTATCCCAAACGGGCTATAGTCTGCAGTGTTTCTTATAGGGGCGCGATATCCATCAACCACCCCATTTGCATCTACATCTAAGGCGATTTTGACATCGCTAAATACTGTCAAGACATTGCCTAAATGGTTGCTGAATTCGTAGTATTTTGTACCTAAAATTTGTGTGTAATTCTGCGTAATCGTCGCAGTCAACACATTCATCGAATCTTGCTTAGAACCAATTCTTGATGAACCAAAAATATTGCGTTCTTTTAGATTGTACTGCGCAGTTCCACCAACTACTTCGTGGTCATACATTGAAATTTGGTTTCCTTGAGCGTCCAAAACGTAATAAGTTGAACGTTCCAAAGTTGTACCAGTGTTGTTGTAAACGTGTTTGGCTATTCTATGTCCCATAGCATCGTAATCAAAGCGCAACCATTTTTTTGTTCCTGTTGGTCGTTGGATTTCTTTCACTTTGCCATCTACACGCCAAACGATTTTCGAAATTCCTTCTTGCGTATCTTTCACCAAGCGTCCTTCTTCGTCGTACGAATAATTGTTAGCTACATTTATGTTCACAACAGTTGAATCGTAAGCTCCCATATTATCAATGTCTGTTGCATCCAAGCCTGAAAGCGACAACGGTTCGTAAATATGATACAATCTATTGCGTTGCAGTTTTGTTTTGGTAGTAGGGTCGAGGTAGTGATATTTGTAATTCATGTCCTCGATTTTCGTTCCGCTGCGTTTGTGGCGCACTTGAGTTAAAATATTCCCCATGGCATCGTAATTGAAAGCATTGTAATACGAATTTCCATACGTCGTTGGATTCCAAATAGCGCTTGAAAGACCTGTTTCGTAACTGCGAGACTCTTTTAAACGGTTCAATTGATCGTATTTATAAGCATTCAGCATCGGCATCGACGCTAGAGTTGTAGGGTTCATCAAGCGCGTTTGCATGTAACGGATATTGCCATTGAACAATTGACTGCTGTTGCTTGCTGGATGGCTCGAAGTGTTTACACTCGCAAAAGGTGTCGCCGTATTTATCGCCGTATAATCGCTATTGAAATACTCTAAACTAAAGGCCGCAAGATCATTACCAAAAAATTTGTTTGGACCTGGAGAACCATCTTTTCCAGGGTCATTTGGGTTCTCTATTGCGTTTACTCCTTTCATCCAACCCTGCAAGTTATAAATAAAATCGAAACCTTGCAACTGATCGTTTCCAATTTCAGTTCGTGCCAATGGACCGTGTGCATAGTAAAAGTATTTTGCATCGTTTTCCCAATCCGAATTATACACCAATTCATTCTCCAATGCGGCAGACAATTGATTTGTAGCAATCAAAGGAGTACGAGAATTTGTGTATGCTGCCGTGATTCTGTTGTCAGCATCGTATTGATACGCGTGGTGCCATTGATCTACTTGACCATTTTGCACGCTCATTCGGTGAACATTTCCAGAAACCAAGTCGTAGCGGTAATCCATGCGTTTGTATTGTTGTGAAGCAATTGAAGTAAATGTAGTAGCCATTTTTCGATTATCTTGTAGGAGTGTTTTCACATTTCCATGAATATCATAATCGTAATGCGTAGCGTGGTCGTAAGTTTGGTCGTTGTTGTCAAACGTTTCTTCGTATGTCACGTGAGTGATACGTTTGCGTTGTGTCAAGACATCGGGAGCGAACGTACTTGGCAATCCTGTGATAATGGTAGCATCGTAGAAACTTTTGGTTACTTCTTTTCTTGCTCCACTATTGTTTGTAATCCAAGTTAGTAATTTTGTTTGATCAATTACATTGGGGTTGTAGTAATCGGCAACTGTTGCTCCAAAAACACTTTTGAATTTCGCACCTATCGAAGGGTCTGTTTTTTCTCCCACTTCGAAAACGCGTCCTAAAGCATCGTAAAGCGTGTAGGAATATTTACGTCCAGTTGCATCAGCATTGTTGTATTGACGTGCATTTTGGCTGACTACCAATCTACCTAAGCCATCGTAATAGAATCGAGCTGTGTAGCGTGATGGCGCATCGTAGAACATTCGAACGTACGGATGCTGATTGTAAGTGGTGGTATTGAAGTTAGTGGTATATACACCACCAAAAATTCCATTTTTAGAAGTAGTGAAAGCGACGCTATTGATGTTAATTTGATTAGCTGCACTGACGAAATAAGGATCAATTGAACTGCTGAAAACACCAGTTTGCTCAATCCATCCAATACTTGTAACCCCTCCGCTAGTGTTTACCGTTGGGTTTTGAGAATGAAAATAAGCTCCATTATCTCCAACTAAAACAAATTCCTGATTGTTTAAAACAGCAATATCATTTAAGTTTTTGTTCAAAAACACAGAAGCCGTTGTCGTATGCAATGCTGTGATAGAATTTGCTACATATTGTCCTCCCCATTGATAATACCTAAACAAACCGTTTGAACCAGCCACAACGATGTTTTTGTTTGGTGTTATTTTTAAGGATTTTATTGTTGAATTTGAGATTGAACCAAGAAGTAAAGTTGCATTATTAATCAAATCCGTGTTCAGTACATAGATATAAGAAGTTGTACTGTTTTTGGATGCGAAAACAACTAAATTATCAACCTTGTCAAATGCACTGATATTATTTCTAAACAAAGTTCCTGTAACTGAAATTAGACTAATATTTTGATTTTGAGAATAGAAAGTTTCATTTTGGCTTGTTCCCCCAATGATTAATTCTGTTGGGCTGATGGTTATTATTTTCAGTGGGTTTCTTCCATTGGCAGCGGTCATTGTATTTGTTAAAGCTGTTTTCCAAGTCGCGCCACCATCAGTTGTTTGTTTGATAGTGAAATTTGCAGCGATGATACTACCATTTAACCCGTTCAAGAAATGAACATCCGTCACCTCTGGCAAGAACAGATTTTTGTTTGCCACGAAATTCGTCGTCACATGCTGCAATAGCGTTGAATTGGTTCCCACAGAAAGCATTTTGTTCGTTGATGGAACAGCGCAAATACTTTTTAAGTCTTCTGTTCCTTGTGTCAATTTCCCGAAAGGCATTCCACTATAAAATGGTGAGTAGATGACACGCCCACTTTGCCCTACGATATACATTTTTGTACCATTTACAGCCAAATCATATAAGTTTTCTGAAATGGCATCTTCGACGGTTGAGCCAGTTATTAGGCTAAGAGGGGTTTCGGTGTATTTTTCGGTAGTACTGTTGTAATTGAGTTTTGAAAAATAGCCATCATCCCCAATTGCATATAATTGACTTGAAAATACTTTCAAGTTATTGATTGTATTGTTGTTAGCAAAGTTTTTCAATTTCCAAACACTCGATTCTAAGTGATAAATTGATCCATCGACTCCAGCAGTAATCCAGGTTGAACCATTGTAAAATATTTTATTAAGATTTTGAGGAGATAGTGAATTAGCCTGACTTACAACAGAGTTAGTAACAGAAGTAACTTTAATAGAATGAAAAAGGCCTTGACCAACAATTTTTATCGTATCCAAATCTCCAATAATTGCACTGTTTGATGCAAGACCTGAGCTCAAAATAGTGTTTGTAGTTTGATTATCGCTTGTGTTTAAAGCCAATCGATACAATGATCCATTGGAGGCAGTTGCAATGTATTGCGGATTGTTGGTCAATTGATTGAATGTTTGGATAGTAACCGCACTTAAACTAGAAATTGCTGTAAATGAATTGGAAGAACCTACTTTTAATCTGTAAACTCTTCTATTTGTCGGAGCTGTTGAAGCAACTGAAAGACCATCTAGTAATTGTGCAGTACCATTTCTCTGTAAATACATTTCATTGATTTGATTCGAATTTCCAGTTACATAAGTGTTCCAAGTTGGTGCCACTACAGCAGCATTCCATGTGTAATATACATTCGATCCATTACTCACGGCTAAGGTTGTAAAACTAGCAGCGCCAATTCCATCTCTTTTTACCCAAGCGCACTTCAAATTAATAGAACTTCCAGGTTGAAAAGGAATGATGGTTGAGCCAACATTTGAATTAAGAATTGGAAACAACAATCGAATCAATCCACCATCGCCCACAGCAACGATTGAACTTAAATCATTTGATTTTGCTAAATAGTTGTAGTCTTCGCTTGCGGTTTGTTCCCAGTTATTTCCGCCATCAACAGTTCTATACAATTTCATTTCAGAGATTAAAATTCCTTCTAATTCATTGAAGAATTTTAGGGCTGTAATTTCTGTTTTCATCGAACTTGATAAAGGAATCCATTTATTATTTACATTTCCTCCATCATTCACATACAAACGGCCATCTGTACCACCAGCAATAAAATAGTGTGAATTCAAAGAGTCAATACAATTGTAAATTAAACCTTTGTAATCAACTTCAAGATTCCAGCTAGTTCCGCCAAAAGCTTTCCTGTAAACCAATGAATTACCAATTGCGTCTGTTCCAACTAGTCTTTGGCTAGAACCATCATTATCAATTGAGTTGATACTATAATTGGAATTAATTCCGCTTAAAATTGATGTGAACGTCGTTAAATCAAAACTTCTAAATACAAAACCGTTATCCCCAACTATGGTAACAGCAAACGTGCTTCCCCCAGTTGAATAAACATCAATATCATTCAAATTCTGCACTTGCGAAGAATAGGTACTTGATGAAATAGTCACCAAATCCCAATTATTTCCACCATCCGTAGTTTTCATTACAATTCCTCGTTTTCCAACCGCAAAACCAGTTGTGGTATTAATCATTTTGATTTTGTTGAAGTCGGTTCCAACCAAACCATGCACGCGGTTCCAAGTTGCTCCTCCATCTGTGGTGCGGTATAGATAACCACGTGTTCCCACTTTTCCAGCTAAATAACCTTTAAACTCGTCAATCATTTGAATTTTATTTATTACAAATGCTGCTGGTAAACCATTCGTAAGATACAACTCAAATTCGTTCATTGGGTCAGCATCAGGTGTAGATTGAGCCACCAATTGATTCAAAGAATTATACTCATAGCGCGTCACCAAACGATGCTGCGTAAACACAGTTTTGTTGCCATTTGCACGGTCGTTAGCGATTTGTAGAGAAAGTGCATGTGTAGAAGAGTTTATCGGTAAGATTTCTACTCCAGCAGGTGGGACTGTACGAATCAAGTTTCCTGCTTGATCATAATAATAAAGTGTAAAGTGATACAATTTATCGGTGTAAGAATAGGTAAATAGCTCTTGTAAGTTTGCAATATTCAAACAATGCGACATATAGCGTTCATTCAAAGCACCAGTGATGCTATCAATGTAATTTTGATAATTTGTTTGCGCATTGAAAATCGCCTGATTCACCAACATTTCTACACAATTATCTACAAGCGTAAACTCCGTTGAATCGACAACTGGTAAATCAAAAGTATCATTTAATGGATTTGCACAAGGTTGATTTTGGCAAAGTTGTGAAGGATTCAAATAAGCTCCAAATTGAGAGCCTGAAGTGAAGGTTATCAAACTGTCTTGGATTTTGTTCAAGCGTTCACATAATTCATCCATGCAACTACAAACATCCAATTTCATAAATTCTGGATAAGTTAAGGTATCTGGAATCACATACGGATAACTGCTATCGCTTGCCCAATCGTTATAATTGAAAATACAGGTTTGATAGTTTTGGTAAGCTTCTGTACAATTATCTACACTGTAATTATTAGCGCTATAAGTCCCAGTTACTCCATCACAATCAGAACATTTCTTTAGTGCAAGGCAAGAAGTGCCAATGATTTCTTTTTCAAAAATACTGTCATTGATAGCAACAGTCACCAATAATTTAAAACTGTAATAATTACCATATTCATCAGCACTACCATATACGTCAAAGCCATCATAAGAAATAATCGAATCCATATCTGATAAATGGTAAGCACCAGCCAATTCTAAGTCGATGTCGCAACTTCCAGCACTAATTGTGAAAATATTTGTAGTATTATTGTATGATGATGTTGTGGTTTTAATTTTTGTTGGAAATTGATTGATGATAGTTTGGGTTAATAAATTATTATCAAATAAATTAATACTTCCAACAATTGTATTATCAATCAAGACATCTTTTAATAGTTTACTTAAATCACTAAACGTTTGATGTTGAGGTGTTTTACATTCAAAAGGAATTGGTTGGGTACAATCTCCAAAAGTTACTTTTTTGTTTGGTTTACCTTTTTCTTTCATCACCGCAGTTCCTCGTACAATTGCAGTTTCTCCATTGGTTGCCACAATTTTCATTTCAAAGGAGCTACCGCCAGATGGGACAATAGCAGTAAAATAACCGATAGTATGCGAACTCAAAAAGTTAGTAGGCGTGATGCCAGTGAATTTTATAAATAGACCAGAGGAAGAACCCAGCGCTACTGATGAAATTTGAAACTCATTCGCACCATTGTAGCGATAAAATAAGTTGTCAGAAGTTCCCATTGCATTTTCGATCCAATTGGTTTGAAGGGTAATCGTATCTCCACCAGAAATATAAGGATTTAATGCTAAAGCAACTGTATTATACAAATCTCCATGTTGGAACAGGGTATTAAACATAAACTGAATGTCTTTTGCAAATAAATTGGGCGTGCATTCTTCTTGAAAAGAGCAAGATTTCAGTTCAAATCCTTTTACAAAACCTGAAATGATTATGCTTGTGTCAGAAGGAGAGCCAATTCTTTTTCCTTTCATTGTAAAAGTTGAATCTGTTATAGCATTAAAGGCCGTAATGCGATCAATATCTGTCCAACTAACAGCGGTTGTTCCTTTTACATAACGGAACTTTTTATACAAAACAGTCGTTGCCGAATCAGTCCAACTAACGTATAATGTATCTCCAGAAATAGTGCGTGTTTGAATTAAGGTTGGAATTGATGCGGGTAGTTCATAGTTATTTTGAGCTAGAATTAAACTATGAAGTTGTGGGTATGTGTTGAGCTTAATTGAACTTGAACTCGCAAAATTTCCAGTAGTTGCTAAGGTATTAAGTACTTGTTGCATATTAAATGCAACTGGACATTGACCAGTTTGGTTATAAATTTCAAATGCAACTTGATTGGGCGTTTGTGTTGGTACTACTTGAGTTGGGGTTGAAAAACGTCCTACTTTTCCACCATAAATTGCTCCCATTGTTCCACCACAAGGACTTGTAGTATTGCTGTATTCTTCCATGTCAAATGCATAAGTCCCATCTGATTCATAAGGGTTAAACTCTGGATTTCCAATGCATCCGCAATAATGATCACAAACATTCATTGCATGACATTGCTGAAACTTGTTTTGATAGGCTTGTTTTGCACTGCGATAGAAGGATTTTAAATTATTCCATTCCTTATCGAGAATTGTAATATCATAAGAACCATTGTAGGTTTTACCAAAATTGAAGCAACTAGCAGGTGGAGTAAGCGAAACATTTGTTCCACATCGTGCGGCATAAGCTGCCATTTCAGGCATAGAACGAGTGATTCCATTAACCACTTTGTAGTTTGTAAATAGAAATGAAAGAGAATCGCCGTAAGTATTACAAGGAGCTGCATTGGTGTTGTCAAAATACACAAACGGATCCCAAGAAATTGTGCTATTACTTGGATTTCCACCAACTGGAGCAAACCAATTTAAAACAGGAGCAGTGCTTAAATTTCCTGGTCCACTTGGATTGTAAATTTTTAGTAAATCAGGTGTAATAAATCCATTTTCAATCGCATCATAAAAAGTATTTGTTCCCAATAGTAAACCATCAAAAGAATTGGAAGTGAAAGCATCCGTTGCGTTTTGATTTGAATCAAATCCTGCACAAGCTTCATAATAGCAATATTCAGGATGGTATTTCACCAATGATTTTGCCCAAGAAGTTTCAAATAAGTAGATGAAATCTTCCACATCATCCAATTCTTGTGGGTAGATATAATTGCGTCCTTCCAATGCGTCCCATTTAATTATTGCACCTGTAACAGGTAAAGGAGAATAGGTAGTTGGAATTCCGCTTAAATAGATTTTACTGCTGTCTCCGTTTTCTTCCGCGTAGTAATATTCTTCTCCAAAAGCAGTTTGTATAATAGGCAAACGCCAAGAAGCGCTTGAAATTGGTAAACTATTTGCAGTATTATAAACTGAAACTGGGAAACTTGAAAAATCAACACTATTGGATGCCACATTGAAATATTCACCATATTGTCCACCTGGCGAAATATCCATCAACATTAAGTTATAAGACGCCTCACATGGAGTAATCGGTTCGGTATCACATAATTCTTCGCATTCTTCTTTTTGTTGAAAGTAATCGTTTGCTGAACCATAACCTGCTGCAATAAAATCTTCCAATGAACCTAAGTTTTCAAAACATGACTCGCAAGTTATGTTACAAGAACTTGTATCCAATGCTGCCATTTCTTCTGCGATAAAATCTTCTAATGTTTTGATACAACCATTGATTTCATCATTCAAATACAAATCAATATAAGCTTGACGAGCAGGGTCATGAATCGTTAAATGTTTGTTCAAACTATACGTTCCTCTTTGCAAAGCTTCAACTGTAAATGAATTGGTGCCTGCTGTTCCATTTTGAGGATTACTACATACTGCATGAAAGGTATGCGAACCATCTTCATTGCTTACAAATTTTCCTGTAAGTTTATGTTGGTAGCCACTTGGCGCAAGATTAATACCACATTCATCAACTAATTCCAAATTTAAATCATATACACAATCAATACAATAAGTAGGTAAACATGGATCAATTAGAGGTGGAACAGTGAATGAATAATTAAAAGTGTAGTCAGCTGTGTAAGCCACATTTAGTTGCGTGCTGAAACTATAACCATTTCCATCCATGTTTAGTGTGTTTTGGGTATTGTTATTTCCAAAAGCATTAATTGTCAATGCTGCTTCAGCACCAGTAGCAGAGGCTAAAGCACCTAAATTTGTTGGATTATTTCCTGCCAATGCGGTCGCAATCACACGTCCTTCTTGATCGAGGTAACTAATACTTGCTTGACCATGTGCATCAATTACAACATTTTTTTTGTAATGACTTGCATAACCTACTTCTGAACCAAATAGTCGGTCTAATTCTACTTGATTAGGCTGCCCATATAAATACAATGTTTCATGCCCAGAACCTAGTTGAAATTCTTCTCCAACTCCACCTTGTCTGCGAATACGTCCTGTGTTATCTGGCGTGTATTCCACTTGTGTAAAAGGAAATTTCTTAGCATTTGGAACATAGCCTTGCGCTTCGTTTTGGTTTGCATTGGCATTTGAATAGTAATTAGATGCTCCGCTATTCGTCGACATTGGACCTGCCGAAACGGCGCAGCTATCCGTACTTGGACTTAAATCGAAATCAGCTCGTGAATAAGCAATAGGAGCTGTATTATCGTTTAAGTTAAAATTAGGATAAAAACGGATGCTATTTTCTTTGTCCTCATCGCAAGTTGGTGTAGGAACTGGAACAGGCAAAACTTGAACAGTTGGTCTACCTTGGTGATCGTAAATCGTTTCTCCTACGATGGTGTTATTGTCTGAATTTATCTTCGTAACTGTTTGTCTATTTCTCAAACTACCATCAAAGTAACTAACTACTTCTTTCTTTTTTCCTTCTTCCGCATAAGTTGCTGCGTATTGCCAATTCATCCCATTTTCATGTGCCATTGTTGGGTTTACATAAACTTTACTGTTCGCATTCGTACTTGCTACAACTCCAGTTTCAGGCAAACTCCATACAGTATATACCAAGTTATTAATATTAGTGTTGTAACCAACAGCTCGAACCCTATATATAATCCAACCACGATTGAAAAGCAAACTCAAATCATACGTGTTTTCAGTCAAGGTTATTCGAGTAGAATTGTATTTGAAATTATAATTGACCCAATTGGAATCTAATTGATTGACGGTACTTGGGTTGGTCGTATAACCATAATCATTTACATGTAACCATTCAAGTTGGTATTCAACAGCTCCAAGTTTCGGTGCCCAACTCAAAGTAACCGTTTCTGGACTAGTAGAATTACAATCTACATTATTAAAAACAGGTGAATTGGAGGAAATTTGAGTATTTAAACTTGACATCGTCATAAATCGATCGCAGATAATTTCACCTTCTATAAATAAATGAGCTGGCAGTGTAGTCGTTGAAGTTCCATTTACATAAATACTGTCAATTGTAACTTCTAGTTTGTAAGCATTTTTAAATTGGGTTCGTTGTAAACGTTTGTATAGCGACGTATCCATTTGAGGTTGATAACTAATATTTAAGTAAATAGTAGTGTCACCTAATGGCGAATTAGAAATATTCCAACGCTTTACATTTAGCTTAACTTTTACACGCTCTGAACTAGCCACATATCCATGGTAATTCAAATCAACTCCAAATGAAACACGATTAACTACTGTTCTATCCCACTGTGTAATTATTGGTGTCGTAGCAGTTGTTGTTAACTTTGCTGAAGGATTTCCAATTACTACAGCTGTACCACCATAATTAGTAGAGATTTTACTCGTAAATGGAATAACACCTGCAAAGTGATAAAGTGAAATGAATAGCATTGAAATAATGACTATTAGGTTTCTTTTACTTGAATATGAATGAGCCATAACCTGAATTTTAATGTAACTTGGTATTGCGTTTATTTATCTTATTTAGTCTTGTTTCTTAAGTCAATCACTTCAAAATCCACGTATCGCTTGGTCGGAACCAATAAATTAGGGTCACTGAAGAAATCCGAGATTTTCTTTGTTTCAATTTGATTTGCTCTTTCAGCAAAAACATAGTTTTTCACAACGACCTCCATTCTTGGTTTTATCCAGGTTTCTTCTTCTTTGGCGTCGTCATAGATTTCTCTTCCTGCATACAAAATGTATTTGTTGACTAGTAAATCTTTGGTATTAACCCACAATTCCAAATGCGCATATTTTGCATTTTTGTCAAATGAAAGTTTGTAAATTGTTTGGGAACCAACTGTTTTTTTAGTAACGGTTGTATTGCTTTTTAAATAAGCTTCAAATCCTCTTGTTACTCCTATGTTGACAAGTTCTTTATTGGCATCTTGCACGAATAATTGCTTTGAACTAGAATCAATACGCACTTGCATCAATTCATCTTGAATGAGTGTTACATCAACTTGATCAATGTTCAATAAAGCTTGTTTACTGTTATAAGTCATTGAAAAGTTGGTAGTTTGAACCGTATCTTTCGAAAGTGAGTCATTAAAAAAATATTGGTTCGTTTGATATGCAAAGCTTTTTGAGGCAAGTGCTTTTTGATCCATTTTAAGAATTAAATCGCTTAACTCTTGCTTCGGACATGTCACCCATTGCGCAAAATTGATAGTGCTAATTGCTAGAAAGAAAAATAAGATTATTGAACGTTCAAAATTGTTTTTTTCAATAATAAAGTAGGATTGCTTGCTTTTCATGGGGTTAGTTTTTACGGATATTATCTCTATTTTCTTGAATGGTCATAATTCCTTTTTCAGTCTCTTTTTTGATGCGGATTAGTTTTCCTTCTTCATCATATTCGTATAAAGTGGCATAATTTCGTTCGTCTAATTCAGCCATTAATCGCAATGAAATAGGGTCATACACATAACTCATCATACTTCCATCTGTTGGAAAAAAGCGTACATCATCGAAAAATGCATAGCCAGAACTCACTTGAAATTTTAGTTCAAGGAAATTTGCTCCCGAAGGAATTACAATCACTGATTCAATCTTTTGCCAACCATCAATTATTCTTCCTTCAGCCAATAAAGTATAAGTTGCCGTTGTGGATTGGTTAAAATGTATTTTAATCGAAGGTTTGGTATAAGTTGTGGTTGTGGCACTTGCTTGATCTTCTTTTACCCAAGCTGAAACAATATATTTACCACTTTTAGGAGAAAAGGATGTAACGCATTCAGAACAAAGTTTTTCAGTGTCACAGCTCACAGCTTTATCATCATTAAAATTGATAGTTATTACTCCATTACAATTTTCAGGTATAACCTTTAATATATAGAAGCCGTTTTCAACTGCTATAGATTGACTAGAACCATCAACTAAAGAGTCAGAAAACTCTTCTGCTTGATAGGATTCAATAAGTTCACAATTTGTTAGTTTATCACTAGAAAATGGTCCATACAAAGTATAAGTCGCATTGCTCGATTCAACTAGTAAATTAAAGTTCCCTGAAGAAGCAATATAATTAAACTTGTAATAAAGCGGTTGGACAATACATCTGCCACTTGGTGCTCCACCTGCACTAGAAGAATCATTGCCTCTAGATTGTGGTGCTTCATAATCGTAATTGAAATCAAACTCATGAACTGTTAATTTACAAATTGAAAAAGCAGCAGCACAACTAATGTTGAATGCACCATTTAAATATTGAATTGAATCCGCTGCTGAAGGTGCATTAAAACTACTTTTTGCATAAGTTGAACCTGATATAAACAGGAATAAGAAAAATAAGTATTTCATAATTTTTTAGTTTTTAAATTCGAATATTCTGTAACAACCTTCCTGGTCTCTAACTGTAATGCGAGCTTTAGAATTTGATAAACCTTGCAAAAGCAAATTACCATTTGTCGTGTTTTCGAAATTCACATTTCCGTTAATCGTTTCAACATCAATTGTATAAGGTTGAACACCTCCTGTAAATAAATAAAAAGATGATTTTAAACCTTCAATATTATTTGAATCTATTCTTGCACTTATTTCACATTCAGCAATTTCACACTCGTTAGCTAATTCTGCTGAAAAAGTAATTGGATTACCTCCACTTACTCTTAAACTATATCTTCCAGTATGCGATTCTGTGGTGACTAAATTTGATTTACTAGCTATTTTGAAGTGATTATCCGAACAATTGACATAATCATAATCTTCAAACCCATTGAATCCTAATTCGCGGTAACGGGTATTTGCTGCAACAGCTGTCGCTAATGTTTGATTGTAACCAAAAATCGAAGAAGTGAAGCGATTCAATGCGTCTTTGGTTTCCAATGCCTGTCCAAAAGGACTAAACTCGGTAACGCTAGAAGTGTAAGTCCAATTTTGACGATCAATGTTCCATTTTCCGCTAGCCAACTTATAGAATGGATTGAATGAAGTCATGAATCCATCGTTTCGAATGTTTGAATTTTGTTGTTCAAATGTTTGATCTCTTCCACTCAAATGAACATAAGATGCAACTGGTCGCCAAGTTCCTTTGTTTCCTAAAACATAAGGATTAGTTGTATAATTTTCACCAGCTCCTTCACCTAAAAAGCACGCACAAAACGTTCTCCAATTATCACTGTATTCAGTTGCTCCAGCTTGCAAAACTTGCTCGAAAAAGTTAGTGCTAATTTGCCCTAATGGATTGTTGCGAAGGGTGATAGTTCCAATTGGTGTCATTTGTAAATTTCGACGACCCGAACGAATAACTTTAAGTTTGGAGAAAATTCCTTGAATTAAATCTCCATTCTTTGCCATTAGTTTAACTCCATTAGAAGAAACTTCTATTACCCAAGCTAAATAAGGATTATTAGTAAAGATTTCCGAAAGCACAAGTTCATCACCCACAGAAAGATTTGCTCCTGTTAACTGTGCAGAGCCACCAGCAACAAAAACCATTGGCTCCGTTTTTTCATAATCAATGTTTCGATACGCTTGTCCCATTTGGTCATAATACCAATGTGCAGGAATTGTGAGATTGTAAACAGCATCATTGAAGTTAGTCTGAGTTTTAGTTAGTAAAACAGACCCAGTTTCACTATCATAAGCTAAATTTTGCGTTTTGACTTCAGAACCTAAGTCTTTTGCAATAGTGGTTTCTAAAATTCCAAATCGCTCTATAACTTTCGTAAAAGTTGCACTTCTAAATGCAGTTTTATCATAGTTATAGGTTCCGAAAGTGGTCGGAACTAAGATAAATGGAATAGTGAAATTTATATTGAAATCAACAGATCCTGCAACAGTTTCTGATTTACTTTTTCTAAAGTCGGCAACAGCTTCATAGTTTATTCCGATTGTGCTTGAAGTTGAAGAGCCTGATTTAGTGATTGAACTTACAGTATTCACCAATCTTCTTACAAGCGCACCTTGATATGTATATGCTTCGCTTTTATAATGGTATTCAACAGATGAAATTGGACTATTTTGGTTTGCCGCATAAACATGTTGTGATTTTGGTTTACCATGCATATCATTTGTTTCTATCACAAATCCTTGTGAAGCTGTCATTTCATCTTTGGATTTATTAAAGAAGAAAGTAAACAAAGTCGATTTCTGACGTTGAGGATCTAGATCAGTTCTTCCAACGATTGTTGGAAATTCTTTTGCTGTATAAAATTGATGCTCTACTTTTCCAGTAGCAGTTCGAGAAACATTTGCACGTTGAATATCTCTCACAATAACTTTTGAATAGCCAACAGATGCAGTTGGGAAAAATTGTTGACCAAAAGGATTCATTTGATAATTGCGTTCATCTGGTGCAAGTAGCATTTCATTGGAATAAAATTCAGGTTGCTGAAATGGATTCTCATCTGCACCGAAAGCAGGCTCATAAGATGCAACGCCATTACTAGTTCCGTCACTATTGTTATAGATATAATCTTGCCCATAGAAGTAACTTGACATTTCGTTGTTTGTCAATACATCCCAAGCATCATAAATGCGGATTTGCTTAACACGATAACCTCCACCAAGTTTCAGTTTATTCGGATTTTGTAGTCTAATCCAAGATTTGTTAACAACTAAATCAGTACCAACTTGAGCTGCCCAAACATTACCGTTAGGTCCAGTATAGAACTCTGCAAATGAAGCGTATGCGCCAACCAAAGCATCTGCAATGCCTGGAAGTGCATCATCATCTCCAATAACGGTTGAGTTTGCCGGCGGTATGAATTTACTTAATTGCATTCTTCCAAATTGAATCCCTGCAATAGCAATAGGATTGTAAATGGAAAGTCCATTGTCTTTTAGTTTAGCGCCCTTTAACTTTATCGCTCCGAGCGTATCTCCATCAATAATCTTAATTTGAATATTATCTATTTCAGCATATCCAGGGACGAAATCATAGTTATTCCCATTGAATTTCATCAAAGCTCTGAAATACATTAAGTTGCCTTCTGGGCGGTATTCATTAATGTTTAAATTAAGGGCATTTGGATTGGTGATGGATTTAGCAAGTTCAAAATAAATTTCAGAATTAAATTCTGTAAGGGTGCTTGTTTTAGCATCGCCAGATCTATCAACTACTTCTGCTCCAAAAATCGGGTCAATCAAAACACCTACAATTTTGAACATATCATTTGCACGTTTATGTTGCACATAGGCATAATCATCTGATTCATAATCCACTTCAATTTTTCCACCAGATGGCAAATGGATTCTTTTTAAATTCCATGCTGAAACATAAGAATCAACAAGCGATTTATCTGAATCCACATAAGGGAAATCAGAGGGTCTTAGAGGGTCTATATTAATGACACCAGTTAAACTAGTTGGTTGTTGTTTGTAAGTTCCCCAACGATCTACACTTTTTGAATTATAGTTTGGATTTAATGCTGAATAATCAAATTTATAGGAAGAATAACGCCCTTTATTTGAATGTTGATAGGTAAAGTAAACGCGTTTCAAGGTAAGTTTACCATTGTTTCCACTTGAATTTCCATTGAGCGGATAGTTCAAACACAAGGTGTAATCGTATTCAAAATGAACGACTTTTAATGGAATAGCTGCACTTGAATTGGCTTCGTAATCAGGTAGTGAATACAATGAAATACTATCTAGTTTTTGCATTTTAGGACCACCTACAGTTAAGGACCCATCTTCATTCATACTTGTGCCGTCTGCTCTATTTGAAGTGTGAAAAATTGCAATGTGATTCTTTGATTTTATATTCTGAACATACCACAATTCCTTTTCACCAGAAGTGTAATGCCCTTTGTCATCCATATTGTCGGAATGTAACCCTTCTTCATAGTTGGCATAATCTTTAGTTGCGACAATTGGAGTTCGCCATAAGAAGTTGTTGATTTTCTGATAATTAATTGTCATATAACCACCTAAATCTCCTTTACTAGGGCCTTTGATATTATCAATATCCACATAGTCAGGGTTAACAACAGAAGTCAATAAATAAGAGTGCGCATAAGCTGGGGTAGTTTCAGAATTGAAGTAGTTGTCAATTCCTTTATTGTTCGCAAGTGAATTATCAGAACCATTAGCATACCTAACTTGTGAAAGGTTATGATTAACAATGTTATAATTATTGTTTGGTGAACCAACGGCAAAGGAAACCGTTTTTTGAGAATGACTATATGCTGCAATTCCATATACGTATCTTGTTCCCTCTGTATTTAAAACTGTAAATTGACCTATATGATGATTGTAATCTGTATTTCCATTTGCGTAACAATCAGGGTGCATTTCATTTACTCCTGCACCACTTTCCAATTCTTCATTGGTAAGCATATAAACAACTTGGTTCCTTTTAGGTGTACCATTCTTTTCTATATGATAGTTTGGAAAAAAATTATTTGAGTTAGATTTAAGGGTATTGTGAATTCCGGTCAAACCATTGTATGGAAATTTAACAGCACTAAAACCACCAATTCTATTAAAATGATTGGGGTCAACTTCCACCGATAACTCATTTGCCTCTCTGAAAAAAGTTTTACCATCTACGAAACCAATTGCATTTCTTGCTCTATTTTCCGAACCATCCCATTCACCACTAATATTTTTCATAAAAGTTCCAGTTACATCTAACCCACCTTTTAATGTGCTTCCAATATTTGTTTCTAAGTTTAAATCAGCTGAATTTGAAATAGTTCTCATATTTTCATCATGAACATATCCAATTTCGTTTCTTACTGGTCTGTAACTTCCACTTATTCCATGTCCTGTCGGTGAAAAAATATCGTAATTAAGACTTGTTACTGGTAATGCAGGAGTGTTTTTTGAAAAACCACCATCATTTTCTCTTGAAAAATCTAATGAAACTTTGTCTTTCGTATGACCGGCACCAAGGTTCATGTAACCATATGCAGGTGAAAGTTTAAATTTATCTTTAATAACAATTGTAGAAAAACTTGCGCTAAATGTTGCTGATGCATCGAAACCAATAACATCAGGACCTAATTTCCAAGCAAAAGAACCTCCCCATATATTTGTCTCCATAGTAATATTTGGAGAGTAAGTAATATTCCCAAAATTGAATGTGCTACTTGCTGTACTTTTAAAAGAAACCGAATTTTTCTTAGAAGTTTTGAATATCTCTTTTCTTGCAGAAGCTGAAATAGAAGCAGATAAACCAGCTCTTGAATTCAAAGATGCACCAATGTTTAAACTTCTCACTTTTGGAGATTCATCTACGTCTCTCAGTGATAAACTTGGAGATAAAGTTGCTCCTCCAGAACTACTCCCACTAATACCTAATCTTGCATCCAATTTTAATCCTTTGATTGGATTTTTAGGAGAAAATTTTGGTGAAATTGAAATTGAGCTACTCACTCCCTGATAATTATTAAAATTTAGTGAAAGGCTACCTGATAAACTTATCGGTCCTCCATATATTTCATTATCAGCACCTAGCGTTATACCTAGAGTTGTGTTTTTTTTCTGATTCATCTCTTTTGTAATCGCATCACCTTTATCCCCATTAAAATCATCAGGAAGTCCTCTTAAGACACGATTCATAACACCAGGATTTAAGTTCCATCCCAAACCAACCCAAGATGCTTCTTGATCCATTGAAACTCCAGCAGAATAAGCTATGTTTATAGGATAACCATCCACATCCATGAGGGGAATATTGTAAGAAAAATCACCTGTAAATGGATCCACCATGTCTGATGTGCCAATTGGTGAAAAACTTTGTACTTCTGGTTGATCTGGGCCTCCTGCAACTGGAGGTGTAAGGCTTACAATTGACTCGTTTTCAATAGATTTACATTCAACTTGTTTTTCAGAAGATAAACTAGTTAAACTATCGTTTTTCGGACGAGTTAATAGATTAGCATGATTCTTAATTTTATCGAAATTCATCCAAGTGATGAAACCTCCAGCCGTTGCTTCAGTGAAGATGCAACAAGCCAAAAATAATGCTCCGAGTTGAATACCTTTTGCTTTTTTTAATGTGTTTGAATTCTGCATTTTAGTATTATTTTGAAGTGGTTGATTTAGTTATAGTTTCAATTTTTAACCTTGGAAATTCTTTTATTTTCTTTAAATCAAATTCAAAAGTGGTGCTCCCAAAGTCATATAGCTTATCACGAACTATGATTTTTAGCAGCTTAGCTCTTTTGTTTGGTAATGGTATTGAGATATTGAAATTCCCGTAAGGACTTATGTTAAAAAGTCGTTCAAAATGGAAGTCAGAAATACTCAAGATCTGTCCATTGTCGATTTGATAACTAATGTCATTTCTAAAATTGAAACTGTAGTAAGAAACGCGTTCTTCAAAGCCTAAAGAGTCATTTTTTAAGTTTAAAAATTCTTTGTTTCCGATGCTAGGCGCTTCCAATTGTACTAAAAAAGATAAAGCTGTTTGCGCTTCTTTTTGAAAATCTTTTGCTGCTTGTTCATCTTCGTTTAACAACTTTAAGGTTGTAAAATCTGTTGGTATGAATCGAACTTTAGTTAAAAGATCCCCTTGGTTTTCAGTTTTCTCATAAGCACTAATATTTGATCTGTAAATTTGTATGAAGTGTTCTTTATCAACCTTTTTAGGAGGTTTGATGAAACTTACTATTCCACCTGTAAGCAAGAGTAGAGCACTAAATAAAATGGGGCTAATTATTGATTTCATTTTACTTCAAATTTGATTTGATACTTCTGTTTTTTGGCATTCTGTACCACTAGCTTGTAGATACCTAATGCTGGATTTGAACCAATTGTTAACTCATACAAATTAGAACCTGTTCGCTTAACATTTACCTCTTGAGCAAATTGTCCTGCCTCTTGATTGAAAATTGCTTGTGCTTGAATCTTCTCATTGCTAGGATTATACAATTGGAAATTTAATTCATCATCAAAATAATCTTCATCCAATTCAAAGTAAAATTTTCCAAATTGCATATCGTAAATTGCTCCGTCATCTTTGACTTTCAACTTATAATAAACAGGTTTCTCATTTGGCAAAATCGGAATGTAGAATTTATATGTCTCTGATTTGAAAGCAAGCGAATTATCCATGATTTTTTGCACCTCCCAGGCATACCATTTTCCCTCTTGTAATACAGGCGCATCGTAAGGATAAAACAATTGATTTTGAGATAAATGATCCATTCGAACTAACGGGGTATTCATTAAAATGCCAGTTGACGCATCCTGATTTTCTTGCAATTCCACAACGATAATTTGATAATAATCACGTATGCTATTGGTTGGAATTGCTCCCCAAAGTGACCAAGATAATAATGGATTTTTGGTTCTAATCGTATCCCCATCCATGGGCATGTTAAGTAGAATACTTTCCTGAGAAAAGGAAATTCCTGAACAGAAAAGGAAGCAAAGAAGCATTAATTTGAGTCTCATAAGCTATTTTAATTGATAGGTTAAATTTGATTGAATGAAGAATGGAAATCGAGCAAATCGATTCGGATCGTAGGTGTTGTAAAAATCACCAAGAATTAATTTCTCAGCTCTTACTTGCAGATTTAATTGAGATGTAATAGCATACATAATCCCTAAATGACCTCCCACTTGAACGCCGTATTTGGAACTTTTTGCAAGCTTTATTCCCATGGAAAAATCTAATTTATTATGTTTGAATTGTGTCGCATTTTGAATCAGCCAAGTCGTATTTTGTCCTGGGACATTTGGCAAAATGGATTGAAAGTAGGCAAGGGTAAATGTGTTTTTTCCTGTTTTGAAACGTGTCAATTGATCGGCACTTAAGTGTGTTAAATTTGTTTCTCCCAAATCAGTTGTAATCTTGTAAAAATCAGCCTGAAAACTGCTGACATTACTTAAATCAAATAGCTTGTAGTTTCCGTTGAATGAAAATGAAGCCATGTAATTCATGGATTGAGAAAGCGAAATGGGTTGACGATAACTTTGATTCAAGTAATTGAACATCCCACTCAATTGAATTTTTTCAAATAATACTGAGTTTGCATTTACACCATACATCGTAACTTGTTTTGTTGTGTCAGCACTTCGATTCACATTATTTTGATCGCTTCTGTAAATCAAACCTAATTGAGTTCCAGCAGTCAAATTGTGTTTTGTTTGAAGTTCAAAACGAAGGTTATTCGGTTGTAAAACCCCCATGCTTGCCATATCTGCATCTGCATCTAAAAAGCGAATACTCGCAATAATTGAAGAGTGTATTTTCGTCAATTGTTGTGTCATGCGAAACAAACCTGTGTGTGTTCGTTCGCTTGAGAACAAACTCACAAAAGGCGAATTGCGCAAACTATCTTGGACTTGTAACGTCTTGGAAGTTTTGCCATAAACCAAATCGAAAGCAGTACCTTTTGAAAAGCTAGGAACCCAACGTATATCTAATTCAATACCAGCCGCTGGGTCAGTATTTTCTGTTGTATCCGCACTGAAACCTGTTTCAATCCCTTTGTTAGTATAACGAACACCAATAAAAGCATGAGATTTATCCTTTTCACCGTAACCCGTTTTGGCAAAAACCAACAATCGTTTTTGTTTAATTTGTTGAAAGTCAAACTGATTGAATAGATTGATAGTATTTTGTAAACTGTTCTGAACGGCATTATTGGTCACCATTAAGTTATTCATTGTCACTCCAGCTGTAAAAGCAGCATACAATTTTCCTTTTTGTATTTCAAGATCAATGCCTTTGACAGGTATGCTGTTTTTGCTTAAAGCACTTGTTTTTGGATAGGTCAAACCAATATCTAATTTTTTAAATAAGCCGAGACTTTGAAGATTTTTTGCAGTGACTCCTTTTGAAAGTGTCATCCAAGTTTCTTTTTGAGCAAGTAGATTTCCTTTCAAAGAATCTAATTGATTGCGGAAATCCACTAATTTATCTATGTAAAATTGAACGGTATCAACTTGTTGTTTCAATTGTTCAATCTGGGACTTTTTGGTTTCAAAGACAAGTTGTAGTGAATCAGCTTGTTGTTTTGAACTTGCATAAAATGCTTTTTCACTGTCTATTACTTGTTGAATAGAATCGCGTTTTGCAGTCGAAAGATTCATTAGTGAATCCGTTGCTATTGAATCCGTTTGCGCTAATTCTGCATCTACTTTTGAAAGTGCGATTGCTTTTAAGCGTTCTTGTTGTGCATCTAATTCACGTTCGATTTTCAATTTAAGTTGTTCTTTTAGTAATTCGGTATATCCAAGCTTTCCATTCAATTCTCCTTTTTGGGCCGCAATAGCTTTGAATTGCTCACCCATCACTTCTTGCATTTTGGCTTCATTTAGTTTTGGCTGTTGCTTAAAGCGTTCGGTATCAAATGAAACGCGGAAATAGTTATTGATTCCAATTGGATTTTTCACTGTTGCATAGCGATAGGCAATTTGAACAGGAAGTTTTGCTATATCCGTTTTTAAACTGCCTTCTGTATGAAAAACGTGCATTGGTCGCAAATTGTCAGGCATGAAGTAATTTGCCAGTTGTCCAGCATCATAACCAATTGCAATTTGACCTGAAATCTCAGGTATGAAGCGTTTCCAATTCAAAGTGCTGTCTTCATTCGTAAGGAGTTCACTTGGTCTTTTTCCTTTCAAATCAAAAGGTAATTGGATTTTTGGTATGGAGAAATTCTTGAGGTAGGATTGAATGATGTTACTATCGCCAAAAACGGAAACATACTTCGAACTATCACCTCCAAAGAGCTTGTCATTGATTTTTCCTTGTCCGAGAACTGGAAAAGACGCGATTTTGAATAGTAGTAGCATAAGTTGTATTCTGCGCTTCACAAGTTGTTTTTAGTTTGCAATTTCCTCTTCGTTCACGTTCATAGATGCGGTAAGTTAATTTTAGGAATCTTAAAAAGTTGAGGCAAAAACAAAGCAAAAAGTGCCCTTGAAAAAGTATAGCCTGAATTCTCAAAAAACGTTAAATTTCTTGAGACCAAGTTAGAGTCTTGTTTCCTATTTTCAGCATCTTCATTTGTTGAAAACTTACAATTTTTAGCTTTAATCAATTGATAATAAACTAAATAAATCGAAATGTTAAAAATAGAATATACAGATTTACCTTGATGATTTTTAAGGGTAAAACCCGATGTATTTGAAGTTGAAAAATGCCGCTTTTCGAAAAGTTTTCAACATTTATTTACTCCATTTTAAAGACGTTTTCGGGAAAATTGAAAAAAAAGAAAAAAAAGGAATTTGGTTTTATCGAAATTCAACAGATTAAAAGAGAAAAATCATCCATTTATCGGTGGCAATAAATTTTAGCAACAGATGCTCGGATATCAAAGGAATAAATAATAATCTGTGTTTCTCAGCGGTGATTTACTTTTCAACTTCACAGGCAAACCGCAAAAGCTTTTACCACAGAGTCGCGGAGAAAAAGGAGAAAAGAAGAAAACTCATCCGTGCATCCGTAGCGATAAATTTTAGCCATAGAAGCAAGGAAATCAAAAGAATAATGTCGGTGTAAACAAAACCTCTGTGCCTCTGTGTTTCTCTGTGGTGAATTGTTTTATAAGTGATTGGTAGTTATGTTTTAAAACCACTAATCAATCTCTAAAAGTTTATGCTTAATAGCATACATTGCCAAGCCGACCATGTTTTTTGCACCAATTTTCGCCATAATGTTAACGCGGTGTGTTTCAACGGTTTTATTTGAAATGAAAAGAATCTGAGAAATCTGTTGGGTAGTTTTTTCTTTACAAATCAATAGAAGCACATTCACTTCTCTTTCCGTTAACCTCGGGTAACTATAAAACGGTTTTATACGTCTAGTTTTAATGAAATCACTGATTTGATTCAACGATACTTGGCTACTGAAATAGTAACCTATTTTTATGACTTCTTCAATTGCTTGCACCACATCCTCAATTTCTTGCGTTTTCAATAAATAACCTCTGCCGCCATTTGCTATTAATCGGTCAACAAAAGATTCATTATTGTAAGAGGAAAGACCTAAGATTTTCAAATCTGGAAATTTTTTTATTAAAAAGTCTGCGGTATCCCAACCATTTAACTCAGGCATTTGCATGTCCATCAGCACAACCTCAATCTCTAAATCAGCAGGTTTTTCCTTGAACCAATTAATGATTTCTAGTCCATTGCTGGCTTCTTTAACCACAGCAATATTTTCGTTTTTTTCTAATAAACCTTTTATTCCGTGACGAACCAAGGCTTGATCATCGACTATAACGACATTAATTTTGGATTGCATGTAGTGGGATTTTTAGGTGAATACTTGCCATTTTACCATCAGAAAAGGCATATGAAATAGTTGAATGAAGGTTATTTACTCGCGACTGAATACTTTTTAAGCCATTTCTATCCGAAACACGGAGCAATTCTTTTACTTGATCGTTACTTAACCCAAGACCTTGATAGTTGAGGTGAAACTCCAGAAATTCAGAATTCAGATTTCCTTGAATCGCGAGCTCCGTTGTTTGACCGTGTTTTATTATGTTGTTGATTGTTTCCTTAAGAATGCGGTAGAGGTTGAGTTCAGCGGAAACTAAAAACCGTATTTTTTCCAGGTTACTATTATACTGGATGTGAAATTCATTCATAGCGTTAATTGCTTTTATTAACTCTAGTAGCGTGGCATTCAAGCCAAATTTCGCCAGAGTTGGAGGGGAGATACGATCGGAAATATTTCGGATAAGGAGTGCAGTATCAATAATTAAAGAAGATGTGTTTTCCAACGCAACCATTAGTTTTGGGTTGCCTTCTGCGTATAATTTGGCATCGTGGTTACTTATTTTTAGAATGGTCATCAAGGTGCCGATTTCGTCGTGCAAATCCATCGCAATTTGCATGCGTTCTTGTTGTTCCGCTTTCATCGAAGCCTCATTGATTTGCCGCTCAAAGTTCACTTCCGCCTCACGCAAAGCTTCCTGTTCGCGTTCGATGCGTTTTTTAAATGCATAAAAAAAAGCAAAAACAGCAATAACAAGCAGTGAAATAATTCCTGAAAAAACAAAAATTAATTGGTTGATTGTGATATCTTCGGTAGTTTCCAAAATGCATAAGTTATAATTAGTTTTGAAATTCCTTCAACATAATTATGAATGTACCAAATATCATTCTTCATGAAGTAAAACATTTTTAAATACATTACAAAAGATACTGAATTGTAAAAAAGTAGTGAAATAGAAATTAATATATGCGTATCAATATTTTTAATTTGAGAAATATCTTTGGTTAAACTGTTATACATAAAAACCAAAGATAAAACGATTGAAGATAAACTAAATATAGAAATTGCATTTTTGACAAAACTAAAATTTAACATTTCATAAATAAATACTAAGCTAAAGATTGAACTAAATATATA
>JBILHL010000054.1:0-16170 GCA_044350515.1 Crocinitomicaceae bacterium
AAGTAAATTATTAATTTTTAAATAGGTGGTAATAAAAAGAACTACAGTTGTAAAGACTGATAAAATTAAATAAAAAGTGAAAGATTTATTAAACGTTCTTTTTTGAGTTAAAATTATTAGTGGCAGAATTCCTGCCACTAATTGAAAAAATAATGAAATATTTATCTTAGTCAAATTATGAATTTAATGCATTGTTAGAAGAACAAACAGTTGGACATAATGAACCCATATCATAAACCTTCCCAGTCGTCATATCATTTCCAAATCGATCCACCCCAACCATGACATTCGTTAATTTTCCATCTTCATTGATAGCGTTGTAGATACGAATCCCAACACAACCAGTTTGTGCAAGGAGGTCTTCATACACGTCTGCGGTGTAATAAACTGCTTTAGTAGCATTAGGGTAATTTGTTCTGAAGCTCTTTGTCATTTTAGACCCAGCTGCTAAGGTAATAATTGAACCTGCCATAATTTTTTAGATTTTTAAAGTTAATAATTTTTGAATTAGTCAAAGTTAGAAACCAAAAGTTACCAAAAATAGACTCCAAAATGAACAAAAAAATAACCCTTTGAAATACAAGTAAATAGCGAATTTAAAATCAAGGTTTACCCTTACAAAAATCAAGGTTTACCTTTAGGTGGTTTTGGCTTTGTTTTTTGAAGAATTGGCCTTGTTTTATGCTTTTCATTTTGAATTTGGATGTCATTTTTTAACGGAAAGATAAAAATTTTCTAATTCGGCAAGTGTTACTGGTCCGATTCCTTCCGTTTTCAAAGCAATCTTTTTGTTGGAAAGAAATTCTTGCAATTCTTCGAGGGTCGTGACGTTGCAAAACCGCAACCTGTTCTTGGCTTTTGATGAAAGTGTATCGTAGGCAGCGAATAAATCTAAAGTGTGATTTTTCATTTTGTAAATGGGTTTTTAGTCGTACAGAGATGTGTAGCTCCAAAGTAATAGACTATTTTGATGTTGCGCAATAGGTGTAAACCCCTATATTTTAGTTGTAGTTTGAAGGGAAAAGAGTAATTGTTTTTAATGGAAAGGATTTTTTAAACTACAAATTCAATGTGCTATAAAAAGCTTTCTGCATTTTAAAAATTTTAAAAATTTCCCATTTAATTTTTAAAATAAAATACGATTTACTTCAAAAAACCGCAAAATTCAATCTTTTTAACAAAAAATATCAGGGTTTATATTGATTGTACAAGAATAAAATAATTATTTCCTTGTAAGCCAGAAATGACAATGATTTTGACTTAAAATGTCGATTGGTTTTTTCTGTTTCAAGCTTGATGATTTTCACAAACGAGTTTGAAGAAAGAATTTAAACTGATGATTTAAACAAATGAAAAAACTAGTAAACGAAAATGTGATATTGACTTCAAATAATGACAAGATCACTCTTACTGATCATCGCATACACATGAAAGTGAAAGATTGGGGAATGGATTATTCCATCGGAATATTTTTGGAGGACATAAGCTCCATTGAAGTAAAGTACAAAAGCAGTTTGATATTGTTGTTGGCAAGCATCTTTTCAATTGTAGGAAGTGTATTTTATGGATTGTCTGAAAACCAAAGTGGCATTTTGGTTTTGGGATTAATCCTTGGCTTGATTCTATTAGCTTTCTGGTGGTTCAGTCGTCAACATATCGTTTCCATTAGTTCGAAAGGCGGCGCAAAATTGAATTTCTCCATACAAGGCTTTGAAGCTGAAAAAGTGGATGATTTTGTTTGGAAGGTTAGTAAAGCGAAGGCGGATAGGGTGAGGAATTTTTAATGTTTAATTTTTAATGTTTGATTATGAATAAAATTAAGTTGAGTAAAAGTGTAACAGTATCAAATACTGAAAATGCATTATTATATAAAAAGTACTATTAGTAAACGAATAAAAGAGATATGAACCAATTACGACTTTCTGACATTTATCTAGGTGTAAATGATGGTAAAAAAGAGGCTTTATATAAGCAAGATTTTGAAAAGTATTTTGTTGATTACAATAATAATTATTCTGACATTTTAAAACCCGAAAAATATATTATACTTGGTCGTAAAGGTGCAGGAAAGACAATACTAGCAGAGTACATAAAAAAACAATCTGAAAACGATTCATTGTGGTTCTGTGATATTAAATCTTATAAAGATTTTAGATTTCACGAATTAATTAATTTCAAAACTAATGACATTTCCCCTAATGAGTATACATCAATTTGGAGATGGATAATATTAATCGACTTTGCAAAGTTAATCATAGAAGATAATGGAATCCAAGATTTTGAAAACAAATTAAAGCTTGAAACTTTTTTCAAAGACAATTATTATTCTCTTGATATAGACGCAAAAAAAATTATCGAAATAACTAAAGGAGGAAAAATAAATGGTTCAATTCTCAAAGAAATATTGCAAATTGGAGGCGAGTTAAATAATCAAACAAAATTTTCAGAAAGTAGTTATCTGACTTATCTGGAGGATCTCGAAAAGGTTGTTCTTAAATTACTCAATAAAAGTAAAAGTTCTTATACACTAATTTATGATGAATTAGACGACAGGTTTCAAAATGATGAGTTTTATAAGAATTCAATTATTAGTTTAATTAAAACTGCTGATTCTTTAAACTGTGAGCTACTTTCAAAAAGAATTTTTGCTAAAGTAATTTTACTAATTCGATCTGATATTTTCTCAATTTTAAATGATACTGACCTAAATAAGATTAAGTTAACAAACACAATTAATATTAATTGGGGAGATAGGGTAAATGTAGATTCTCCACTTATTCATTTAGTTGTACAAAAAGCTAAACGTTCAAACCAGTTTCTAAATCAAAAATCTGATATTGAAGTATTTAAAGCCTTGTTTCCTCAGGATGTAAAAGGTGTAGAACCAGCTAGATTTGTTTTAGAAAGAACCTTGTTTAGACCTCGAGATGTTATTACTTTACTAAATTTAATTATTGAAAAATACCCTCATTCAAGTTATTTTGGATGGAAAGGGCTTTTGGAACTAAAACCAAAGTATTCTGAATATTTATATGACGAAATTCGCAATGAAATGCTTGGGCATGTTTCTCAAGTAGAGATAGATTTAGGATTTAAATTATTAAAAAACTATAATCACCACTTTTTCAAATTTAAAGATTTGAAAGATTATTTTGAAAGGCAACAAAAACATTACCCTGATATTATTTTAGAAAAAATTTTGGTTTCTTTTTTTCAATTTAATGTTATCGGCAATAAATGGTTCAATAAATTCAAAAATAAAGAATATTATACATGGTCTCATAGAGATACGAAAGCAGAACTTGATTTTGATAAAGAAATTGTAATTCATCTTGGACTAAGAGAACAACTTTCAATGTAATTATTTAAATATTATTCAGTCTAAAATTGTGATACTTTTAATTGAATAAAGCTTAATTATTTATTAAATTTTGTTTTTAAATAAGTAAAATAGTTTAAGGTACTGCACTAATAAAATATTACACACGATAAAAATTAAATTTACAATAATAACTTACCAACATGCCTAGAAAAAAAAGAAAAATTGGATTTTACTACTTGACTGTTTCGAATAAAGAAATAACTGCTTCAGAAGCTTTCAATCAAGTTATTAATCACATAAATGAATTGGAAAGAGCAAATAGAAGATTGAACCTTGGTAATAATAAGTTTTGTTTGTTAGACGATTTCCAACATTTTCAACAAAACAAGAGAAGCAAAATTTTATTTAAAAGTGCAACACATAGTTTTAGACCAAACTTAATTCATAGGGAAACAATTACTGAAAGAGAAAGTCCAAAACAATTGCAAGAAGGAGAAACTCAAAAAACTCATTTAGTAACAAAAAGCATAAATGGTGAATTAGTTTTTTTAATGGAAAAGCATCTTAACGGAATTGGCGCAAACCAATTTATAAAGTATTTAAATCATTTTTTAGAGCAAATCGAAACAGAAATTCCATTTTTATTCTCATTCGAAATTATGGTTAAGGATAATTTTCTAGATGAAATTGAACTATTAAATAGAGTTACATGTGCTGAGGTTTTTATTGATAAACAACTTTTAGGAAGTGATGCTTTAGACTATTCGAATAGAATAAATCAAGTAAAGCATGAGGTCGTTTTGACTGTCAAAGCAAAAAACAAGGATACAATAGAAGATTTTGCTAGAGATGTTTATGCAAAGTTTAATGGTGGTGAAAACGTAATAAGAAAAATTAGAATTATCGGAAGAAACGAAGAAAATAACGAAGTCATAATCAATACAGATTTTATAGAAAGACTAGAATATATTATGCCTGAAATCAATGAAGTAACTGGTGAGCTTTCTTCTTTAGAGGTATTTCAACTAATGAATGCGGTAATACAAAACTTCAATTAATGTATTTAGAATATATACTTTTAATTTTCGATTACTTTAGGACACTAACAAAAAGGATTTTTATTTTTGAGTGGGTTCTTCCATTGATTATCACCTTAACAATTCTTTTTTTGAACTGTAAGTATGAATTTTCAGCATACAAAAACTTTAAAGATAATTCAGTTAGTATTATTGGAGTTTTGTTAGGTTTTTCAATTGCTATAATTACTATTATCACAACAGGAAGTGGTCAAAATCTCGAAAATATAAAAAAGAAAATCACAAAGTTCAAAATCAACAAAGATGCATTAACACTGTATGATTTGATTTTAATAAACTTTACATACTCAGTAATTATAGAAATTTTTATTATAGTAGGTTGTTTGGTAATGCCTTTAGTTTCAAGTGTAGTTTCATTTTCTAACAACACAAAAATTATTTTTTACTCTATCCTTGTTTTTTCTGTATTGCATATCTTACTAGTGACACTACGAAATTTGACAGATTTTTATTTTATAGTTACAAAAAAGTAATTTCTAATATTCTTTCAAAAAAAATCCCAACCTCTTTCCCACCATAAAACCTTAAATTAGCAAACTATAAATTTGATAGAATAGCTACAAAACCAATGGCAAAACAAAAATCTACATCCGAAGAACCACTCGAGAAACAACTCTGGAAAACAGCAGATAAATTGCGTAAAAATATTGACGCAGCAGAATACAAACATATTGTACTGGGATTGATTTTCTTGAAGTATATTTCCGATGCATTTGAAGAATTGTATGAAACACTGAAAGCTGATGAAATAAACGGCGCAGATCCCGAAGATAAAGACGAATACAAAGCAGAAAATGTATTCTTTGTGCCACTTGACGCACGTTGGAATTACTTGCAATCAAAAGCCAAACAACCCGAAATTGGAAAGTTTGTTGACGATGCGATGGATGCCATTGAAAAAGAAAACGCTTCGTTGAAAGGAGTGCTTCCTAAAGTTTTTGCGCGTCAAAATCTTGATCCTACGAGTTTGGGGGAATTGATTGACTTGGTCGGAAACATCGCTTTAGGGAATGCCAAAGCAAGAAGTGCAGACGTCTTAGGACACGTTTTTGAATATTTCTTGGGCGAATTTGCACTTGCAGAAGGAAAGAAAGGTGGACAATTCTACACACCTAGAAGTGTAGTTGAATTACTCGTTGAAATGCTCGAACCCTACAAAGGAAGAGTGTTTGACCCTTGTTGTGGTTCAGGTGGAATGTTTGTGCAAAGTTTGAAATTTGTGGACAGCCACGCCGGACGCATCAACGATATTTCCATCTACGGACAAGAAAGCAACCAAACCACTTGGCGCTTAGCAAAAATGAATTTAGCGATTCGAGGGATTGATAGTTCACAAGTGAAATGGAACAACGAAGGATCGTTTTTGAACAATGCACACAAAGACGTAAAAGCCGATTATATCATTGCAAATCCTCCTTTTAATGTAAGTGATTGGGGAGGTGACTTGATGCGAACAGATGGTCGTTGGCAATATGGAACGCCACCCTCCGGAAATGCGAATTTTGCGTGGATGCAACATTTTATTTACCATTTAGCTCCAAACGGACAAGCGGGAGTTGTTTTGGCAAAAGGTGCATTGACTTCAAAAACTTCTGGTGAAGGTGAAATTAGAAAGGCTTTAGTTGAAAATGGACTCATCGACTGCATCGTGAACCTCCCTGCCAAGTTATTTTTGAACACCCAAATTCCTGCGGCTTTGTGGTTTATGAGTCGAAATAGAACCAATGGAAATTTCAGAGACCGAAGCAACGAGATTTTATTCATTGATGCACGCAATTTGGGGCATTTAATCAATCGTAGAACAAGAGAGCTTTCTCCAGAAGACATTGAGAAAATAACAAATACCTATCACAATTGGAGAGCCCTTGAAGGAACAGCATCACCTTATGAAGATATACCAGGATTTTGCGCTTCTGCTCCCATAAGTAAGGTGAAAGAACTGGATTATGTACTAACTCCCGGACGTTATGTTGGCTTACCCGATGAAGAGGACGATTTCAATTTTGTTGAGCGTTTTTCGGCACTGAAAACTGAATTGGATGCACAACTAAAAGAAGAAGCGATCCTGAATAAAGCGATTGAAGAGAATTTGAAAAAAATCCAATTATGAGTAATCTTCCAACTAACTACGCCAAACTTATAAGCCAGTTAAAAGAACGTATTCGCGGTGCACGTTACAAAGCATCCTTATTGGTTAATCGTGAAATGTTGTTTTTGTATTGGGAAATTGGCAATACGATTTCAGAGCAACAAAAAACAGAAGGCTGGGGTGCAAAGGTGATTGACCGTTTGTCTGTTGATTTAAAAACAGAGTTTCCTGATTTTAAAGGTTTGTCTGTAAGGAATTTAAAATACATGAAAGCCTTTGCTGAAGCATATCCTGAATTTGGGCAAGAACCGCTTGCACAAATTCAAAACCCTGATAAACAGGAAGGTAAATTTGTGCAAGTGCCACTTGCACAATTGACTTGGTATCATCATTTAACAATTCTAGCTACCATAAAGGACCAATCAACAAGGCTCTTTTATATCCAAGAAACCATAAAAAATGGCTGGAGTCGAGATGTAATGTTGCGCAATATTGAAAGCAAATTACACGAGAGACAGGGAAATGCCATCACAAATTTTCTAACAACTTTACCAGCTATTCAATCCGATTTAGCTCAACAAACTATTAAAAGTCCTTACAATTTTGATTTTATAGCCTTCGGTGAAGAAATAAAGGAAAGACAGATCGAAAAAGCAATTACTGAAAATTTAAAAAAATTCATGTTAGAGCTTGGTAAAGGATTTGCTTATGTTGGAAATCAGAAAAACTTGGTTGTTGAGGGAAATGATTTCTTTTTAGATCTACTGTTTTTTAACACAGAATTAAACTGTTATGTCATTTTTGAACTAAAAATTGGAGACTTCAAACCTGAGTTTGCTGGAAAATTGAATTTCTATGTAAACACTGTTGACGAACAACTAAAAAAAGAGCACCACGAAAAAACAATTGGGGTATTACTTTGCAAAACGCCAAATAAAACAGTTGTAAAATACTCATTAAAAGGAATTGAAAGTCCGATTGGAGTAGCTGAATATTTGCTTTCAGAGGTCTTACCTAATAATGTTGATGCTCAAATTCTATCTATTGAAGCGGTTGAAAGTGAATTGGAACGAGAAATTAAAGAGTTGAAAACTCCAACTGATAAAAAAATAGATAAGTTGAAGGATTTAATCTCAAAATTGAATAAAGACCAAGTATCAATTAAATTAAATAAAAACACACAAGATTCAATCGTACAAAATCACATTGAGCCATTGATTTTGAAATTCATAAATAAAATTGAAACCATTAAAAATGAGTTTAATAATTTAAGGATTGATATGTATTTTGATTCTTCTGGTAGAATGATAACACATAGCCATAAGAATAGCATCATTCAAATTGCAGCGCAACAATCGAATGTTTATTACTCTTTAAAATTTGTATTTTATTTCGAAGGGTTTAAAAATGCTGGAACTGAAACGTTTGACAACGATATTACAATTGAAATTCAATTTCAACATTTTAAATATCAATTTCTAAACGAGAAAGAAGTGATACTTGAAAAATTGTACGATCAACTATTGAACGACCTTGAAATACAGACGATAATCGATTCTTATATTGAGAAATTAGTTGAATCCATTTCAAAACAGGTTGAAAAATTAATTTAATTGTAAAAAAAAAAGGGAAAAGTAAAATGAGCGAATCTGAAATAAACACAAACTACCAAACAATCTCCTTCAACGGTCTTGCTTTGCATCCAACATTTTCGGTGTATTTATTTGAAATTAAAAAAGAGGGTCAAAAATATTTTTATGTCGGAATGACAGGCGATTCGCATTATCCTTCTGCACGTTCTATTTTGCACCGTTTGGCAGGGCACATAGATTTGAGTAAACGCAGTACGCAAAGCCAATTTATCAAAGCATTGCAAAGCAAAGTTTTTAAAAAAGAAGAACTTAATCATGAAGATTTAACCCAACTTTCAATTCAATTACATCATTGGCCGATTGAAGGTTTTACGCCTTTTAGCGAAGACGCATTTAAAAATTTAGACAAAACTTCTGCTGATTACAAAGCCTACAAAGCCATTCAAACAAAAGTGTTGGCATTAGAAAGTAAAATCATTGGAGAATATAATGACCTCTTATTGGACAAAACGAAGGGTGATTCAAATGCGAAAATTGAATTGGGATTTCAAGGGATTTATGATGAAATAAAAAAAATCATTGAAGCATGAGTGAGTGGAAGGAATGTAAGCTGGGGGAAATAGCAGAAATTGTAATGGGGCAATCTCCAAAAGGAGAAACTTGTAATACAAATGGCTTTGGATTTCCGCTCCTTAATGGTCCAACTGAATTTGGAATTAGTTCCCCAAAAGCAATTCAATTTACAACAGATTCAAAAAAAGAGTGTAAACGATTAGACATTCTTTTTTGCGTTAGAGGTTCCACAACTGGAAAGATGAACTATGCAGATCAAAAATATTCAATTGGTAGAGGGCTTGCTGCAATCAGACATAAAAAAGGAATTGAATATAGATATTTTTTAAAAGGTATCATTGATTATTATCTTGAACATTTGTTGTCAAGTGCCACGGGTTCTACTTTTCCAAATATTACAGGAAGTCAAATAATAGAAACGAAAATTCTTCTACCGACACTCCAAGAACAAATTGCTATTGCGGAAATTTTCAGTAGTTTAGATAATAAGATAAATTTATTGCATCGCCAAAACACCACCTTAGAAAAAATGACAGAAACGCTTTTCAGACAGTGGTTTGTTGAGGAAGCAAAAGAAGAGTGGGAGTATCAACTAAACTTAGGAGATTTGATAGAAAGTGTTTCAATTACACACAAATTTCCAAATTCAGAAATAGTCTTTTTAAATACATCTGATATTTACTTAGGAAATGTTCTTGAACATAGTCCAACTGTGGTTAAAGGCTTACCAGGTCAGGCAAAGAAATCAATACAAAAGGATGATATCTTATTTAGTGAAATTAGACCAGCAAATGGAAGATGGGCTTATGTTGAGTTTGAAGCTGACGATTATGTTGTATCAACAAAATTAATGGTCTTAAGATCAAAAAAAGTATTAAGTCAAGCATTTGTATATTTCTATTTAACAAATTCATCTACGGTAGAATGGTTGCAAATGATAGCAGAGTCAAGAAGTGGTACTTTTCCACAGATAACTTTTGAACAATTAAGAGATATGAAAATCAGTGTACCATCAAATGAAATATTAAACAATACAATTGATTGGTGTGAAGCAAGTTTAAAAAAAATCAAATCCAACCAAATCCAAATCCGAACCCTCACTGCAATGCGTGATAATTTATTGCCGAAGTTGATGAGTGGGGAGGTGAGGGTGAAACTGTAAATTGAAAAGAAATGAGTGAACATATCAATAAATATTATAAAGGCTCTGAATGGAGAAAATGGGATTTGCACTTTCATGCTCCAAGCAAGTATACCTGTGCAAAAAATGACCAATATATTGGCAATAATTTAGAAGAAAAAACTAATATTTTCATTTCGGAGTTAAAAAATGTGACAGATGTTTCTGTCATTGGAATTACTGACTATTTTTCAATTGAAGGTTACAAAATGGTAAATTCCAGGAAAGCAGAATTAGAACATTTTGAATTAATACTACCAAATATTGAGTTACGAATAACACCTGTAACAACTGATAATCGAAAAATTAATCTTCATATAATTCCTAATACGGATGTGTTAAGTACTGAGGATATAGAAAGGTTCTTATATAAATTTGAATTTGGTCCAGATAAATTAACCTGCAAAGAAGCTGATTTGATTCAACTTGGAAAAAAAAACAGTCCAAACATTAGTGATGAAGAAGCTTTCAAGAAAGGATTAAACCAATTTGCAATTAGCTACGACAAATTCTTCGAAGTATATAATAGTCAATCTGATAGAATTAAAGAAAATTTGTTAATTGGAGTTTCAAATAATAGTGGAGATGGGGCGTCAGGTATAAAAGACATTCAAGGTATTCGTGATATTATTTACTCAGGAGTACATTTCATATTTTCTGCCCAAACATCCGACAGACAATATTTTACAGGCAATAGTGTTGATAGCAAGGAATTAATAAAGCAGAAATATGGAAGTTTAAAGCCTTGTATACATGGTTCTGATTACCACGGTTCAAAAGATGGCAAAATTATTTGCATTCCTGATTTAAATAGATTTTGTTGGATAAAAGCAGACCCTACATTCGAAGGGTTAAAGCAAGTTATCTATGAACCAGAGGATAGGGTAATTATCCAAGCGAATAAACCAGAAGAAAAAGCGGGTTATCAAATTATTGAAAGTATTGAGATTGACTCTGTTTCTATATTTAATTCCAAGATTTTATTTAACCCAAATCTAAATTCAATAATTGGTGGAAGGTCATCTGGTAAATCTGTATTATTAGGAGCTATTGCAAAGAAAGTTAAAACATCAAGACCCATTGAGTTGTCTGACAAAGAGTATCAGGAATATGTACAGTCAATTTCTAATACAATAAAAGTGATTTGGAAAGATAGTCAAGAGGAAAACAACAGAGAAGTTGAGTATTTTGAACAGGGTTATATGCACAAAATCGCCAGAGATGAATCCCAATTAAACAAGTTAATCAATGACATCCTTATCCAAAAAGGCAAAGAGCAAATTCTTGATGAGTACAAAAGGTTTATTACTGATAATTCAAAATCAATAGCAGGATTAATCAGTGATTTTTTTCGAATACTTCAAGACGTTAAAGAAAAAGAGCAAAAAGCACGGGACAAAGGAGATAAAAAAGGTATTGAAGATGAAATAGTAAAGCTGAAAGATGAGTTGAAACAACTTTCTGTTACGGCCATTACTGATGAAGAAAAACAAAAGTATGAGCAAGTAAAAAGCGATATTAATACAAATACACAACAAAATCAATTACTCATAAATGATATAAACATTCTCGAAAAACTAAAAACCAATAGTATTGTAAAAGATAGTATAGATTATGAACTGGTTTCTGTTTCTCAATCAAAAAAGGAGAATATCTCAGCAATTTTTGATGCAATTAAGGCAGAAGTTGAAAAGAAATGGAGGGATGAACTTGATAAAGTAATTGAGACAGCAAGAAAGGAATCAGGATTATTAGTTCAAAAGATTGCTGACTTAGAAAAGGATAATACTTTCCTAAAAGTGATGCAAGCTTACAAAGACAATATTCAATTATCTGAATATGAAGCCAAGATAAAAATTCAGAACGATAAGCTTTTTGAAATAACTTCTTTGATTTCTGAAATTGATAATCTTAAAAAACAACTAACTCAAACTAGGGAAAAGATAAAAGCAGGGCATAAAGCTTTTTATGAGAAAATTATCACAGTAATACCACAACTTTCCGATTCTAAAGACGGATTAGAAATAAAAGCCAAATGGAAATTCGAAAGTAATAAATACAAAAACATTTTTCAATCTAGCCTTAATTTATCAGGCAGTGTTAATCAAGGAATTGCAAATTTCGAATACAAAGACTTTGCTGATTTCGAAGTGCATCAGTTTATGGTATTTAATAAATTAGAACTAGGAGAATTGACACTTAAAGGTAGTTTTAATAATCAAAGTTTAGCTTCATCTTTATTATCCACTAATTTCTTTAGTTTGAAATATGATATAGAATATGAAGGAGATGATTTCAAAAAAATGTCAGATGGGAAAAAGGCATTTGTTGTCCTTAAGCTTTTGCTTGATTTTAATGACAAAAACTGCCCAATTCTTATAGATCAACCTGAAGACGATTTGGATAATAGAGCAATTTATAATGACTTAGTTCAGTATTTGAGAAAAAAGAAGAAATTGAGACAAATTATCGTAGCAACCCATAACCCAAATATTGTTGTCGGTGCAGATAGTGAACTAGTGATTTGCGCAAATCAGAATGGTGAGAAGAATATTAATAGTGGTACACCACCTAAAAAATTTCAATACGTGAGTGGTAGTTTAGAACATACGTTTCCTAAAATAATTGGGAAAAATGAAATTTTAGAAAGTCAAGGAACTAGAGAACATGTCTGCGAAGTCTTAGAAGGTGGAAATGTTGCCTTTAAGCTAAGGGAAAAAAAGTATTCGATAAAAGAATGATAACAACCAAAAACCATATCACATGAAACGCGAGGATTTTAAAAAAGGTCAGATATACACCCATGAACAATATATGCAACTTTCCATCTTGGAAATGATGGAGTCGAAGGCTGAACACACTGATAAAGCTGACCCAAAGGTTGGTGCCGTTTTAGTGGATAGAAATGGAGCTTTTTTCGACAAGGCACATCGTGGTGAATTGCGTATTGGTGACCATGGTGAGTTTACAGTGTTAGAAAGAAAACACCCTGGTGAGGATTTGTCCGGATTTACAATTTACACTACGCTTGAACCCTGTGTGAAAAGAAATTTCCCGAAGAAAGGTTGTTACAAACGATGTATCAACGCTCGCTTAGGCAAAGTTTTTATTGGACACTTCGACCCAGACCCTACCGTAGCCTCCAACGGGTATAAACTTTTAGAGAAAGCTGGTATTAAGGTGGAATTTTATGATAAGAAGTATGAAGAAGAAATTGCAAAAGCCAATGAACAATTCTTTAAAGAAGCTACCAAACGAGCAGAAGAGGATAAAACCAAAGAAATACAATCAGCTATTGACCCAATAGAGAATGAATTGATTGAGTTTCAATTACAAGATCTTTCCGAAGAGGCTCAGCGAACCATGATTGATAAAATGGGACTTTCTTACAAATTAGGTACCGATGGTTGGAAAGGCTACTTAAGCCGAATGAAACTCATCAAAGTAGATGAAGAGAGCCAAACTGCTCGTCCCACAGGTTTAGGTTTATTACTATTGGGTCAAAAACCGGAGCAACACTTTCCACAGGCGAGAATAAAATTTACAGTTCGTTCTGGACAAGACAATCCGAAGATTGAGGATTTTAAAGGTCCTTTAGTTCTTCTTCCAGAGAAAATTGAACAGTATTTAGGCTTTGTTTTTCCAAAAGGGTTTTCATCTAGAACTTCATTTGATAGAACCGAAAAAGTGGAAGCTTCCTATTCGGCTCTTTATGAAGTTATAATGAATGCCATGGTGCATAGAGATTATAGTATAGTTGGTAGCAGAATCATGATTGATATTGATGATGAAAAAGTGGTTGTTTCTAGTCCTGGTGAGCCACTATGTTCATTAGTACAACTCAATAATTTCACAGCACCTTCTTTTAGTAGAAATGCCAAAATTGCTCATATCTTTTTTGAAATGGGTTTGGTTGAGGAAAGGGGTTTTGGAATGGAAGAATTAGGAAAAGTGGAAAGTTTTGGATTGCCAAAGCCGAAATTCACCTTTGAGAATGGGTCATTAAAAGCAACACTTTACAGGGTAGTAAATCCAGCAAAGCAAACCTTACCAAGTACCGAACTATCAGGTTTAGAAATTTTAAAACAACACAAATCGCTTAGCACCAAGGATTATGAACAAATTTCTGGATTAAAGGAACGTCAAGCAAGAAACCACTTAACCACATTAGTAGATAATGGCTATGCCAAAAAAGAAGGAAAAAAATATGTTTGGATTGACTAAATCGGCAATTTCGGCAATGCCGATTTTAGAGGCCCTTGCTGATTTTCGCAAAATGGTTTGCCTCAGGAACGTCAAATTGCCGTTTTCCCAATTCGGCATTGCCGAAATTCATGGATACCGAGAGAAAACTCTTCTATTAATAGAATCAAGGACAAAATGACCTCGATAAGTAAATATTAAATAATGACAAGAATCACCGAATCCACTATCGAATCCTTTGCAATTGAGTTATTGACCCAACTCGGTTACGAATACCTGTATGCGCCTGCAATTGCACCTGATTCTGAACAGGCAGAAAGAGAAAGTTTTCAGCAAGTTTTATTAGTAAATAGGTTGCAAAGTACCATTAAACGTATCAATCCAAGTATTCCAGTCGAAGCTCAAAACGAAGCATTAAAGGAAATTCAACGCATTGCATCACCTGATTTATTGGCAAATAATGAAAGTTTTCATCGGTTTTTGACAGAAGGTGTTCCTGTTTCTAAACGTGTAGATGGCGACGACCGAGGCGATCGTGTTTGGTTAATTGATTTTAAAAACCCTTTCAATAATGAATTTGTAGTTGCCAATCAATTCACCATTTTAGAAAACGGAAATAACAAGCGTCCAGATGTTCTACTTTTTGTAAATGGGATTCCATTAGTGGTGATTGAATTGAAAAATGCAACAGACGAAAACACAACCATTCACTCAGCATTTCAACAAATTGAGACGTACAAAACAATAATTCCAAGTCTTTTTACATACAATAGCTTTGTCATTGTTTCAGATGGTTTTGAAGCAAAAGCTGGTTCAATTTCATCAGGATTTAGCAGGTTTATGTCTTGGAAATCCGCAGATGGAAAAGCAGAAGCATCCCATTTGGTAAGTCAATTAGAAACCTTGATAAAAGGAATGCTCAGTAAAGAAACCTTAATTGACTTGGTTCGTCATTTTATCGTTTTTGAGAAATCGAGTAGGGAAGATGCCGAAACAGGAATTACGAGTATTACAACTGTTAAAAAAATAGCAGCCTATCATCAATATTACGCTGTAAATCGGGCGGTTGAATCCACTTTAAGAGCAACAGGTTTTAATTCCGAAGAGGAATTGCCTAGGAATCAAGCTATGGAAGATCCTGAAAGTTACGGATTGCCAGGTGTGAAAAGTCAAGCGGTTGGAGACCGAAAAGGAGGCGTGGTTTGGCACACACAAGGAAGTGGTAAGTCATTATCAATGGTTTTCTATACTGGTAAAATTGTATTGGCATTAGACAATCCAACGATTTTAGTAATCACAGATCGCAATGATTTAGACGACCAACTTTATGAGACTTTTGCTGCTTCGAGACAATTGTTGCGTCAGGAACCCGTGCAAGCTGAAGATAGAAATAAGTTAAAGGATTTACTTAAAGTAGCTTCTGGAGGAGTCATTTTTACAACCATTCAAAAATTTCAACCCGAAGAAGGGAATGTTTATGAACTCCTTTCGAATCGAAAAAACATTGTGGTGATTGCGGATGAAGCCCACCGAACACAGTATGGTTTTAGAGCCAAAACCATTGATGCAAAAGACCTCGAAGGAAATGTAATTGGTAAGAAAATCGTATATGGATTTGCAAAATACATGCGTGACGCTTTGCCTAATGCTACCTATTTAGGGTTTACTGGTACACCTATCGAAAATACGGATGTAAACACACCAGCAGTTTTTGGAAATTATGTAGACATCTACGACATTGCGCAAGCAGTTGAAGATGGCGCTACGGTTCGTATTTATTACGAAAGCCGTTTAGCGAAAGTAAATTTAAGCGAGGAAGGTAAGCAATTAGTAGAAGACCTTGATGACGAACTCGAGCAAGAAGATTTGAATAACACGCAGAAAGCTAAAGCGAAATGGACTCAGCTGGAAGCTTTGGTTGGAAGTGACAATCGAATAAAAAATATTGCGAAAGACATCGTTAACCATTTCAGTCAACGCCAAGAAGTGATTGAAGGAAAAGGGATGATTGTGTCGATGAGTCGAAGAATAGCAGCTGAATTATATCAAGCAATCATAGAGTTAAAACCCGAATGGCATTCCGATGATTTAAACAAAGGAGTTATCAAAGTGGT
>JBILHL010000007.1:0-94140 GCA_044350515.1 Crocinitomicaceae bacterium
CCGTTTCATCTGATGGATCTAAAATCTCAAAGCATCATACCACCAAACAACAACGAAGAACGCTGGCAGACCGCATGAAAAACCCAGATGATGAACTTCAATTAGTGATCGTTCGCGATATGTGGTTGACAGGTTTTGATGCACCTAGCATGCATACGCTTTACATTGATAAACCAATGAAAGGTCATAACTTGATGCAAGCAATTGCAAGAGTAAATCGTGTATACAAAGATAAACCAGGAGGACTGATTGTCGATTATTTGGGAATAGCAGCAGACCTAAAAAAAGCATTAACTTTTTACTCAGATGCAGGAGGAAAAGGTGATCCGACAATTCTTCAAGAGCAAGCAGTTCAATTGATGTTAGAAAAAATGGAAGTTGTTTCTCAATTGTTTCACGACTTTGAATATGAAACGTATTTTGAAGCAGACACATCCAAGAAATTATCATTAATCCTTGAAGCAGAAGAACACATTCTAAGTTTAGAGGATGGAAAAAAACGTTACATCAATGAAGTAACGGCTTTGTCAAAAGCATTTGCAATCGCCATTCCACACGATCAAGCAATGGATGTAAAAGATGAGGTTTCATTTTTTCAAGCAGTAAAAGCGCGATTGGCAAAATTTGATGGTTTGGGATCTGGAAAAACAAACGAAGAAATAGAAACAACCATTCGTCAGGTAATTGATAAAGCATTGGTTTCTGAAAAGGTGATTGATATTTTTGATGCAGCTGGAATTAAAAAACCTGATATTTCTATACTTTCAGAAGAATTTCTTTTTGAATTGAAAGGAATGAAGCAGAAAAATGTTGCGTTAGAAGTACTGAAAAAACTCTTAAATGATGAGATAAAATCAAGAGCGAAAATGAACCTCGTTAAAAGCAGAACATTTTTAGAAATGCTTGAAAACTCAATCAAAAAATACCACAACAAAATTCTAACCGCTGCCGAAGTAATAGAGGAATTGATTAACCTCAGTAAGGACATTGTTGTTTCAGACAATGAGGCTAAACACATGAGATTAACTGATTTTGAATATGCTTTTTACACTGCTGTCGCAAATAATGACAGTGCGAAAGAGCTTATGCAACAGGATAAATTGCGCGAATTGGCAGTTGTTTTGACAGAAACCATTCGACAAAACGCCTCCATCGATTGGACGATTAAAGAAAGTGTCAAAGCAAAATTAAAGGTTGCTGTGAAACGACTTTTAAGAAAATTCGGATATCCACCTGACATGCAAATGTTGGCAACTGAAACCGTTTTGAAACAGGCAGAAATGATTGCAAATGAAATAATTTCAGAATAGTTCTTAGAATAAATGAACTGAAAACAATCTTATTTTACAAAATATAAAATCAAGACTTGAAGTTTCTTGAATGATTTTGTCAAAATTGATGAAATGATACAGTTTTGATTTCGATGAAGCAGACTTTCAATTATCTTTACACCCATGTTTCCAGAAGAAGAGCAACTACTGAATCCCATTCTTATTCATTACTTGAATCAGCCTATTGATGCTATTTTGTCTGGTGAAATGGAAGTTGTGAGAAACCGACGTAAATCTGAACTTTCAATTGTCTTGGTTGAAAATGCAGCTCCATATTTTCAAGTATTCCTAGAAAAAGAAAACATTAAGGCAAAGTTCCTCCTTGAGAATTGCTTGTTGGTGGAAGGTAATATTTCCCCAGACGACCACAAACGCATCAAAGCATTTTATGCTGATCCGAAGTCGCAGATCGTGTTGAAGAAGGTGTGGCTGAGTAAGTAGGAGGGAAGTATTCGCTGCAACGAAATGTATTTGTATAAATATGTGTTTACAGAAATATGTGTTTTTTAAAATAAAGTGTTAATGTAAATAAGAAACCTTAAATCATTTGTTTATTTGAAGTTATTTTCTTTTCAAATTGATATTCTTTTAGCTTCATAGCGCAAACTGACATCCTATCAATGAAGCACGGAATAACAAATGAACGATTTATTATTCCTAAATACAAAGCTAATAGTTGCTTATCTTCAAATTAAGAACAGTGTGAAAAGACACCAAAATTTATTACTCTTCTAGTAAAATCAAGACTTTTATAGAAGAATCCCGAAAATTCTCGAGATTCTCGAAATTTCTCAGGGAAATTGCAGAAAAAACTATATGGCATTCTTTACATTTTTCGTAGTTCTCAAGGTTTTTAAGGATTTCTCAGGGTAATTCGGGATTTTAGATCACGACTTTAATGAAATTGTATAAATAATCTATTTTTGTTATGCAATTGTGCAATAGATAAATGGCTTTCAATTCAATCTTGTTTTTTTTGGATTTTTATTCGTTGAATAACAAATAACGTCGCTAAATAAGTCAACTGAAATCATGATTTTTTTCAAATATCTTTGTACTTTTTAATTTTTATGCTCAAAGCAATTATAGTAGAAGACGAACCTACAGCACAGGAAGTACTAACGGACTTATTATCAATCTACGTGAAGGATAAAATAGAGGTTGTTGGTAGCTGTTCTACTATTGAGAATGCTGTTGAATTATTATTCAAAAGAACTGACATTCAGTTAATATTCTTGGATATCCAACTTGGAGAAGGTCGTTCTGGATTTGAGTTGTTCAAATATTTAAGTCCAGAGAAACATACAGTTATATTTACCACCGCCTTTGAAAAACATGCCGTTCAAGCACTAAAGCTAAATGCAATAGATTATTTGGTAAAACCAATTCATTTTCCAGATTTAATTTTGGCAGTAAATAAAGCAATCGAGACGTTGAAGTTTAAAGCAAACTCGGCTTATTTAGAAACAATTTACCACGAATTAAAAAACCATAACCTTGATTTAAAATTTAATAAACTGGCTGTTCTAAAAGGGGAAGAATACATATTTATTCCTTTTTCTAGGATAAATTATTTGGAAGGTGACGGAAATTATACTAAAATCTTTACTTTAGATGGAGATACCTTTCAAACTCCAAAAACCTTAAAAACTTACGAGGAAATATTACCGAAAGAACTATTTTATAGAATACACAAATCACATTTGATTAATTTAAATTGCATAAAAAAATACAATCGTATAGATGGAAATCTCGTTTACCTACAAAATAATGTTTGTCTCTCAGTATCAAAACGCAATGCGGAAAATTTCTTACGTATTATTCAGTCTGGCGTTATTGATTCTAACTAACGCTTCGTACGCTCAAAATTATACTTACAGATTAATTACAACAAAAGATGGTTTACCATCATCCTCAATAACAGGTATCACAAAAGATAAGAATGGCGTTATTTGGATAGGTACAGAAAAAGGCTTATGTTACATTTGTAATGGTAAAATTCAACAATTTAAAGGGTTACCTGACGAAGGAGTACTATCTCTATTTGCAAGTTCTGACGGCTCTATATGGGTTGGTCTTGGAATAGAAAAGTTTTTGGTTAAAATTAAAGAGGGTAAGGTAATATCTTATACAAATGAAGCTAAGTCCAAAAAAAATGGTTTGGTTTTATCTATGTTCGAAAATGAAAAACATATTTATCTAGCTCAAAATGATGGTATAACGGTCATTTCTCCAGAAGGAAAGTTTAAACCTTTAATGAATAAAATCATTTCTGATACAATGATGTCTTATTGGACAATTGATTTTTTTAGTAGAAATAATAAAGTTTATACAACAAGTCTTCTTCGAGGTATTAATGAAGTAATTATACGCAAAGGTGATGTTGTTTTTAAAAATATTTACAGAGGTGATTTTTTATACGGTTCAATTTGTTCAGACAATAATTTGATTTTAACTTTTGATCCTGAAGCAAAGCTTTTCAATGCTGATAAATTTCTAAGTCGAAAAAACCAAGAGCCAATCAAAACCCTTACTGCACGAAGACCAGCGGTCTATACAAAAGACAAAAGCAATAACATATTTGGTGGATGTTACAATATGAATTTTGGCGTACACGGACTAATTAAACTTAATGCGAATTTTAACGAAGAACTTCTTATACCTGAGGTTATCTTAGGTCAAGAGATATTTTTTGACAAGGTCAATAATGATATTTATTTTGGAACTGCTTCCGGTTTATTAATAATTAACGCTTCACTCTTTTCCAAAGCATTTCATCTTAAATCAGATATCGATAATGATTCTTTCATTTCGAGTTTTCCAGTAAGTAATGGGGTAGTTGCTCTTACTAACGAAGGACTTGTACAGCTAAATGAAAAGAATGAAGTTATTAAGAAAATTACAATAGGTGAAATGGTCAATGTGGCTATGAAGCCAAATTCAGATGGCTTAAATTATTTTAGGAATTATATGCTAAAAGAATGGAAGTCTAAATCAATAAGCGGTATTCAATTGGAATATTTAAAGCTAGTCAATAACAAATGGATAGTGTTTTCGAAATTTGGATTTTTTATAATCAACAAGCAATTTAAAATTGAAGATTTTATTCCAATAATAGCCACAACCTTCAACTATTCAGCCAAAGGAGAACTATTATTTGATCTAGACTTTATAAGTTTTATGGCTTTGGAAGCAAATTCAAACAAAACAATTATTTACGACTGTTTCCATCAAGAGAAATTTACTTTCAAAAAAATGAAAGGAATTGAAGTTTTTGGTAAAAAAAACATATTGATTTCCAGGGATCAAGGGGCTTTTTTATATGAAAACAAATCGCTTAAAAAACTTAAACTTGAAAGATTAAATTCATCAGTATTCAATTGTACATCATTCCAAAATAAATATCTAGTTATTTCAAATTTAAAAGGCGAACTTTTATTTTATGATAGTAAACAAAATTTTAAATTGGTAAAAACGATTGAGAAATCAGCATTTTATGATGAGTCATTACTAGACCTCAAAGGGAATGAGAATTACCTTGTCTTTATAACTTCCAAAAGAATTTTTATTTGGGATGGGAATAGCTTAAAAAATTATAATGAATACCAGAATGGAATTGATTTATATAGTCGAGTTAATTTAAATGGAAAAAATCTTGTTATATACGGTTCAAACTCGATTCTAAAACTGGAACTTCCCAAGCTAATAAAGGAGATTGATAAGAAAATCGTTTTTAACGTTACTAATAAATTTACTAAAACGAACGAACCAATATTTAATAAGTCAAACCAATTTTTTGCCAAAAAAAATGCGATTTATTTACAATTTTTGTCATTCAATGAATTGGATTTTGATGTTTTACAAGCATTTTATCGCACCAATCAAAATGATTGGATAGAAATAGATCAAAACGGAAAAATCTATTTACAGAATTTAGATTTTGGGGATACAAAAATTGAATTTAAAGTAAACGATAAGAGATCAGGTGAAGTAACTTGGAAACAAGCATATACTATAAGAAATCCTGCTCCTTGGTATTTACAATTCTGGGCAATTTCTCTTTATGTTATCTTGTTTTCTTCAATTCTTATTTTGTCAACACGATTTTTTATTATCAAATCAAAAAAGAAAGAAATTGAAAGTTTGACGTTTAAAAACAGATTAAATGAATTACAAATGGAAGCATTACAATCGCAAATGAATCCTCATTTTGTGTTCAATGCACTAAATTCAGTTCAAAAATTCATCTTAAATATTGATCAAGAAAAGGCATTGCTATTTTTGAACCAATTCAGTGTGCTTATCCGAAAAGTACTTGATTTTTCTAGTTTAAAATCCATAACCATCGAAGAGGAAATAGCGTTTCTTAATTTATATTTGACCATTGAAAATCAGCGTTTTCAAGACAGTATAAAAGTGGAAAAAGTAATAAACTGCGATGACGAACTATCAATTCCACCTTTACTAATTCAGCCATTGATTGAAAATGCAATCATTTACGGTTCTAGAAACGAAAAGGGAGACATGCATATTTTCTTTTCAATTACTCAAGAAGAGGAAATACTTCGAATAGAGGTGAAAAATGAAATGAATCTAACTGTTACAAAGAATCACACTTTTCAATCCAAATCAACTGAAATCATTCAAAAAAGATTAGCTCTTTACGACTCGAATGCAGTATTGAAAACAACGATTGAAGATTCATTTTTCATAGCAACGATTCTTCTTCCCATAAACGAATAATCATTATTTATTTCGTTTAATCAGCTATTCTTCCGTTTAGTAAATCGTAAAAATCTTAACCTTTTTTGTATTTAGTTTTGCTAAAAAAACAAAAAAAATGAGAAGATTTTACTTTTTAGTAGCTGGACTTTTATGTCTTAATTTGAATTTAACAGCACAGCAAGAATTAATTGAAAATGGAAGTTTTGAACTTGGGGAACAAGGATGGGATTTCTCTTTGACAACAAATGGCTTTGCAGACGCAGGAGATTGTTTAGCTGATGATGGTGATAATTATTTATGGTTTGGTGATTATGCCGAATTAACTGGAATTAATAACATAGATTATGAAATTGTATTCCAAACTGTTTCTCTACCTGAAAACTTAGATTATGCTGAACTTACTTTTAGTTGGTCAGGAACATCTGATGAACAAGATGATATAAATGAGTTCGATTTTCTATACTTTGGATTGTTAGATGAAAACGGCAATGAGATTATATCTGATTCAGTTTCAAATGCAGATTTAGATCCTTCTTTAACCGTTTCTGATTGCGATAATTGGTATGGTGATTTCTTTTATGAGATAGATTCACAATATGCAGGTCAAGATATTCAAGTTGTTTTTGGGGTAAAAACTGATGATAGTTCTCCGACAATTTTCAGAATTGATAATGTAAGTTTGGTTGTACTAACAACATCAGGCTTACTTGAAAACAATATTTCTCAAATTCAAATATCTCCTAATCCAGCAGCCGAACAAATACAAATTAATAATCTGAATAATTCAGATTCACAAATTTCAATTTTTAATTCAGCAGGTAAAGAAATCTATTCCCACTCATTAAAATCAGGAATAAACACAATTAATATCTCAAACTTAACATCTGGTTTTTATTTCGTGAAAGAACAAAATGGTGCTGTTTCTAAAATAGTAAAACAATAAATCGTTTTTAATTGATTCCAAAATGAAACGTATAAAAATCATGAAAAGTCTAATTGCCTTAATTTGTTTTATTTCTGTATTAAGTGTCAATGCACAAATAAAAGTTACCAATAAAACTTCTTATCCAATTACGATATGTGTTGCCTATTACAAGTCAACATCTAATTACGAAGGCTTTATTTCAGAGGGATGGTGGAAAATAATTCCTGGAGAGACAAAGGTGATAGGAGGTAAAGTACATAATGGTGAAAATACTTTTTATTATTATGCTTATAATGAAACGAGTAAATGGAAAGGTGATAATTATTTTGCTATTACAAAAGACAAGTTTGAAATATTAAATGCGGATAAAAATTATGTACTTGAAAATAACTCCAAATTTTACAAGCAAGGCTTTAGAAAGAGAACCTTTCATATTGGAATTTTAGATGCATTAAGTTACAGTTTCGATTTAACAGAATGATTATGAGTTTAAGGCACATTTCTATTTTATTATTATCATTTTTCACGTTAACCAATACAATAATGGTTTTTGGTCAAAATGAAATAAATTTCTTAAAAACGCCTGATGTAAACGAAAGAGTATTAATAAATCTATTTGAAGGTAAATTCGATAAGGAGAACAATAGTATTACATGGCATCCTAACCCTAAAGAGTCTTTTCCAATTGGTGAATATGGTGAAACCTGCAAAAAGTTAGATACGGTAATAAATTTTAGCGCAAATGATAAAAAATACTCATTGTATGTTTTTAAATCGTTGGCAATAGACTCAGGTGTTATTTTAGAATCGAATGCAGATGTTCCAACCATGAGCCTAGCACTATTTGAAAATAAGAACGATAGTATAAATCTTTTAGCTTTAAATAAAAACGTATGCAAAGTAGGACAAATGGGACTTTTTGGAAAATTAGAAATCGTCAGATTAGGCACTGCTTTTTATGCTTTAAGTGTTGAAGAAGAAGATTACAAAGAAACAGATCGTTTTACAACTTTTTACTCTATCAACGAGTGGTTTTTTGGAAAAGAGGTGTTCACTTGTCCAAATTGGATAGTAATAAGCTATTCCGAAATGCCAATTTACCAAAGGACTACTGTTAAGGTTCAAAAACCGAAAAGTCTTGATGTTGAATTCTATGATTTAATAATTACCACAACTCAATTTAAACCGACAGTACCAAAGGAAACAGTTCTTAAACACATTGATAAGTCATTTAAGTTTAATGGACGTCGTTGGGATAATAATTGAACTGAACTAATTAAACGGCGCGAATCTGAAAGGCGATAAAGTAAGAGGTTAAAAAAAAAATGAAAAATGAAAAAAGTAATGTTATCATTAGGAGTTGTTGGTCTTTTTACAACAAGTTGTTCAACAATATTGAACGGAAAATTTCAGACAATAGAATTTAAATCAAACACACAAAACGCTAAAGTTATGGTTAATACTCGTGAAATAGGTACAACAAACACACCTATCATAGTAAAACGTTCAGACTTGGATGGGTTATATAGAGTTTCAAAAGAAGGTTGTATAACTAAAGAAATGGAATTAAAGACAAAAACAACTACAGCTGCACTTGGCTCACAAATACTTGGTTTATTACCTATCGTTGGTCAATTAATTGTAACAATAGATTTGGCACCTCAAAATCATTTAAAAACAGATGAGGTTATTTATGTAGAACTTGATTGTACGAAAAAATAAAAAAGCAAGAACTGATTAAATTGGTTCGTGCGAATTATAAAACATCAAAATAACATTCAATATTATAGATTAAACAACATAGCGGAACCCGAAAAGCTTATGAGTAGGGAATTATTAAAAACAAAATACTATGAAAAAATTAAAAATTCTAAGTTTAAGTCTAGTTTTAGTGGGTACTTCAATTTTGACTAGTTGTCAAAAGGAAGGTTGTACAGATCTTGATGCAATTAACTACAGTTCTTCTGCAAAAAAAAATGATGGTTCTTGTAAATACGAAGGAAGTGTTGTTTTTTGGTACGGACCCGAAACCTCTAGCTTTCTTCAAGGTGATGATGCTTTAACGTTAACTTATTATGTAGATGGACAAGTTGTTGGTTCATCCGCTACTTCAGTATTCTGGAACTCAATTCCTGACTGTGGACAAAATAGTTCTGTTACGGTTACTAAAGACTTAGGGGGTTCTAAAAGCAATGCTTATACATATAGTATAAAAGACCAAACTGGATTCGAGTATTGGTCCGGTGTTTTAAATTTTTCTGCTAATACATGTCAAAAACTTGAATTAAACTAATCTATAGGTATCCATTTTTATAATAAAATAGGGCTCAAGTACGAATTTCATTATCTAAAAAATGGGCATTCATTATGCCCATTTTTATTTAGTAAATCAATTTAAATCTTCGACTACAAAAGCTATAGAAAACACAAATTACAATATATATTAAAAAATATTTTTTGCTTTTTCTTTGATAAAAGTCAATTTCATTAAATATTGATTAAACATTTTACATATATGAATAAAGGTTACATTTATATAATGTCCGATTCTGAACATGAGGATAAAATTAAAATTGGAAAAACTGAAAAGCATCCTGAAATTAGAGCAGAACAGATGTCTAAACAAACAGCTTCAATAGGAGATTTTAAGCTTCAATGGTTTGCGGAAGTTTCAGATTGTCATTTTATGGAATCGTATTTACACTTTATCTTTAAAGAATTTCATTACAAAAAGGAGTTTTTCAAAATTGACCTTAATTTAGCTATGGAAATAGCAAAAGAATCAATCCTATATTTTGAAGAATTGGAAATTAAACTAAAGGATTTATTTCTTGGAAAAGTCGAATTTATTGAAAAAAGAATAAAAGCTTTAGAAATTAGCAATAGATTAGCAGAAGCAAAAAATAAAAAAATTGATTTAAATAGATCGGAATCTTTAATTACACAACTAGATCAAATCAAACAGTTCGTTAAAACTAATTAGTATAAATAATTTTAGCCTCTTCGGAGGCTTTTTTTGTGCACTAAATTTTCAAATAACCTGCCTCACCTAACGTTTCAATTATGGGAACGATAACGGTCTTCTCCATATTTGTCAAATAAGTAAAGTAATTGTTTTAGTACATTCTTCTAACCGATTTCATCTGCCTAATTCAAAAATCCCTTTGGATAACTTTGTTATTCCAAAATAATCGTATTCAGGCGAAGCTACTTGCTACATATCGTCAAAATCATTTTAACATACCCTATAAAAGGACAGCGATATGAGTAAAAAGAAACCGCTTACAAATGACACAATGAAGTAGAACAGCCTACTGAAATTGAAGAAATCATTTTTTGGTAAAACTCCTTCTAAAATAAAAGAAGAAAGTTATTAAGTTTATAATCTTTCAATTATTCGGAAAGAGCTTCCAAGAAAGTATAATCAATCAAGAATAGGTAAATTATTGATTTTTGTTGGTTTAAAGAACTTGAAAAACTGTAAAAAAGAAATGACATTAAAGATTTAAATTATATATCAATAGTAGAACAAAAATAATATGAAGGCAATAAAAAGAAAGTTTTTAGACAGAGATGAAATCTTAAGATTCAACACTTTAAATAATTTCGAAATTGAGCGGCATTTCAGTTCAAACAACACGAAGTACGAGAATAATACGCTCAATTTGTGGTTTGACCACTCATATGCAGTGATACCTGACTCAATTATTGTTGAAGCAATTTATTTAGACAGCTCCAAGAAAATTGAGAAATATGAAACAGTTGAATTTATAGAAACCTTTGAAATTCCCCTCCCGAAAGCAGGTGTACTGAAACACAATGAGTTTTCAATTCCAATTTTACTTCAAGAAAACACAAAATACCTATGGAAAATCAAATTCAAAATCGAACCGAAAATTGTTTGTGATTTACACATATCGCTATTATGACGAATGCTTCAAAGCATTCTATGCCGATCCGAAATCACAGGTTATTTTGAAAAGGTCTGGCTGAGTAAGTAGGATAGGAGTGTTCACCGCTGCAAATTGTATTTATAGAAACATGTGTTTTTTAAAATGAAGTGTTAATGTAAATAAGAAAACTTAAATCACCTGTTTATTGGTAGTTAGTTTATTTATAAATTGATTTTCTCTTAGCTCAATTGCGCAACCTTAAATCACACCAATAAAGCACTGAATACCAAATACCAAATGAATGAGGTATTATTACTAGATACTAAAGCTAATAGTTGCTTTTCCTCAATTAAGAACACCAAAAAGACACCAAAATTTACTTCTCTTCTAGTAAAATCAATACTTTTTATAGAGGAATCCCGAATATTCTCGAGATTCTCGAGGTTTCTTGAAAAAGTAAAATTTTACTGAATTTCTAATTGTATGTTATCATTTACATCATAAAAGATATAAAAATAGACCGTATTTATTGGATTTATTTAATTGATTTCATTCTTTTGAAAAAACTAAAACACTCAAAAAACGATCTCAAAGGAAAAGCAAATGAATTTAAAGCTTTTTTAAATTATTTCGAATGCTATGTAATCCCTTTGTATTTGTTTACACGATTCTGGAAATGTCTTAATGTTTTTCTTTCATAATTTCTTTTCGCTTTAATGAATTTTGTAAAGGAATTTTTAAATCTGATTTTAATAATTTTCTATTCAAGCAAAAGTAGAAACACCTTCGATAGGCATTAATGAATTTCAAATGCTTTTTCATTTTGATTTAGGTTAGATTTTTAGTTCAATTCAATAGTGCATTTATTTGCAATTTCATTTGGTTTTCATTTGGACTTCATTTGGTTTTCATTTGGTTTTCCATTAAACAAATTGAAATAGTATTATTTCAATTCTTTTACAAATACCTATGCTTTAAACCGAATTATTGATAAGAACAAACATTCAATACAAAATAATCAAGCTTGTTTGAAGCAAAGAAAAATTTCATTAATCGAATCTATTATTTTTTTTTATTCAAAGAAATCATAACATTTTAGTTACCTGTAGAAGTCAATTGAACTTAAAAAAGTCTTTCAAAACAGGATGAATAATTAAATGAAATGAAAGAAAAAGTTGTAAGTGAACCTTTGCTGTGATTCAAAATCATTGCTTGCAGATTTACAACCAAAAAGAATTTATTAACAATTTAAATAATCTTTTACTTTTTTTGAATTTGTTTGAATAATAAATATTTAATTTGCAGTTATAAGTTAATTTACATTGTTGTAATAAAAAAATGAATAAAGAAATAGCACCATCAACCATTGAGGAAATAGATTTTCTTACAAGCCCAGCTTTTATAGAAGAATTTCCGAATCTTATGAAATCAATTCAAGAGCCACGTTTTAGTATTAACGATCTAAATATAGCACCAAGAGACGCAACCTACTGGGATAAGCAAGGCGCTTTACCAAAAATAAAAGGCGTTGGATTACGTCGAAAATACGATCTACTTCAAAGTGTTTGGATAAAGCTTATACAGCAAATGCGTTCTTTAGGAATTAGTCATGAAACGATTAAGAATCTAAAAGAAAAAATCCTCGAACCGAAATTGAATTTAAATCAAATCGATCCGGCAATCGTAAGTAAACTTTTAGAAGCACTTCAAATGAAATATGGTTCGATTGTAACCGAACAAGAACTAATAACAAGCTTCAAAGAGACTTTGCCATCTGCTTTTGAATCGGCGGTTATTTCAACTATTGTTTTTCGAAAATCACATAATTGCCTCGTAAATAAAGATGGGGACTATTTCCTTTATAACACCTCAAATCAAAAGGAATTGATTACGAGCTATGAAGTTTTTTTTGAGTTTATATCTAAACCCTATTTTAGTATAAGTTTCGCAGATGCATATCAAAGTTTAGTTAGAGAATGGTCGCCGAAATCTTTTTTTACTAATTCTTCTCTATTGTCTGAAACTGAATTGGAAATTTTAAATAATATAAGACGCGATGACATCAATTCTTTAACTATTCGTTATAAAGAAGGTGAACCAGATCTTTTAGAAATTGAGGAACAAAAACAAATAGGTATGGAACAACGATTTTTAGAGGTTATCGCTAAAAACAGTTTCCAAAAAATTACTATTTCAACACGAAACGGTAAAATCGTTAATTATGTAAATAAAATTCAACAAAAATTAAAGAAAAGTACCAAATAAATGGACTAATGAAAACCCATTTCTGACAACCGAAGCACGGACCAGAAACACTTGGGTATGTTAACTTGAAAAATTTAAAACAAAAATTTGAAAAACCAACAACAAAAGACTTACTAGATTTAACAGAAGGCAAGATGTCACAAGAAATGGCTCAACAACTGTTAGAACAGATTGAAGAACTTTGTTTAATCACTATTGAACAATACTATGCAAACGGACAAAAGATTTAACCGATTCGTTAAAGGAAATGAATTATTGGCAGTTGCTAAAACTGAAGCAGTTATTTACACGAGAGTTTCTACTAAGGAACAAGCAGATAATAATGCGAGTTTAGATACTCAAATGAAACATTGTAAGAAATACGCCGAAGAAAAAGGACTAAATGTAGTAGAATTCTTCGGAGGTACTTATGAAAGCGCGAAAGACGACGAACGTAAAGAGTTTCAGAAAATGCTTGCTTACGTAAGACGTAAAAAATCCATAGGATTTGTTTTAGTTTATTCTTACGACCGCTTTAGTAGAAGTGGTCCAAGTGGTGCATTTATTTCACATGAACTAAAGCAAAAAGGCGTTAAGGTAGTCTCCGTAACACAATCAATTGACCACGACGATCCTTCAGGTAATTTCATGGAAGGAATTTATCACTTGTTCAGTGAATTTGACAATCAGTTGCGCAGAGATAAATCAATGACAGGAATGATTGAAAAATTAAAACAAGGTTATTGGCCATTTATTCCCCCGACTGGTTATACAAATTTGAATCAAGGAAAGACAGCAGATCAGCACAAATTAATTATTAACGAACAAGGAAATCTAATTAAAAAAGCCTTTGAGTGGAAAGCAAATGATGACTTGAGTTTAACAGAAATTGCAAGAAGATTAAACGCTAGAGGATGGAATGTTGAAGCCAAAAGACTCTCACATTATTTCTTAAACCCATTTTATTGTGGCTATATAGTTTCGAAAATGGTTCCTGGTGAAATGATTGAAGGAAAACATGTTCCTTTAGTTTCTAAAAGTACCTTTTTGAAAGTGCATCAAAACTTAGAAAAGTTTGGTGGCGGATATACGGTTGAGCTAGAAGTTGAAGATTTACCATTAAAACAGTTTGTTAAGTGCGACAACTGTGGAAATAGTATGACTGGTTATCTTGTGAAGAAAAAAGGACTTTATTACTATAAATGCAATATCGTAGGTTGTGCAAACAATAGAAGCCAAAAGGTACTCCACGAAAAATTTGAAGAATTAATGACACCATTTACATTTGATAAAAAACTAACTCCAATTTTCAAAAAAATGCTTCTTCATTTGATTAGTCAAAAAACAGAAGTAAATGAGGAAGGAAGAAAAGCATTGCAAGTTGAGTTAGCTAGTCTAAAGAAAAAGCTAGAAAATGTAGAAGAACGATTTGTAAATGGCGAAATTGATCAAACCTTGTATCTCAAATTCAGAGATAAATACAGAACAAACATTCTTCAAATTGAGTCAGAATTGGATAATTCTCAAAATCAGTTATCGAACCTAGAAAAAGCGGTTGATAAGTGTCTTAAAATAGCGATACAACTCCCGTCGTTGTGGGGAAAATTAAATTTTGGGCGTAAGCAAAGAATCCAAAAATTGCTCTATCCAGAGGGGCTTTACTATAATCGCAAAAATGACGATTATCGAACCACAAGAATAAATTTGGTTTTTTCCGCAATCCCTTATCTGTTGGGAATTATAGAGGATAAAAAAAATGGGGATTTCGATTTTTCAACCAAAATCCCCACTTGGGTGGTCCCACTTGGAATCGAACCAAGCACCTACTGATTATGAGTCAGTTGCTCTAACCGAATGAGCTATAGGACCGTTCCGAATTAAATCGGACTGCAAAAATAACACTTTCTTTGATTTTTCAAACGAATTTCAAAACAAAAGTGTTTTTAATTGTTGATTTCCTATACTTACAATTCCTAACTTTACAAGATGAAGACTTGGTTTTTGTTCCTTTTTGTCGTTTTGTCTTTTAGCATTTTCAGCCAGTTGAAAGACCAACAAAATAACACATATAGCACCCAAAAGATTGGAAATCAAGAATGGATGACTGAAAATTTACGGACAACTGTTTTCAATGATGGTTCTGCAATCCCTTTTGTCTCTGGCAATAAAGCGTGGATGGAAACTACAAATCCTGCCTTTTGCTTCTATGAAAATAAAGTGGAAAATCGCCATGCCTATGGTTTGCTTTATAATTTTTACACGATTGAATCCAACAAAATTTGTCCAGTGGGATGGCGTGTACCAACGGAAATTGATTGGCAAGAATTGATCTGTTTTGTAGGAGATGAACAAATAGCTGGAATGTATCTTAAAAGTGAGCTACTTTGGTATGAAAACGGAGCGGGGTTGAATAACTTTAAGTTTAATGCTTTGCCTGGAGGAGGAAGAAAATATACTGGGGTTTACGATGACCTTTTAAAATACGGATCGTGGTGGTCTTCAACAGAGGAAATAGCCTTAGAAAACAAAAGCGATTATGCGCTAAGTTTTCAAATGATTTATTGGAATTCTAATGTAATTGCTTGGATTAATAAAAAGCAAGAAGGTTATTCCATTCGCTGTGTAAAAAATTGATTAGGAGTTATTTATATCTTTTTAATTCTGGATGTTTGATAGAAAAAATGATTTAAAATACCACTTAAATAAAAAAAGTTCAATCGGCTGTATGTCTTAATTTGACAAGTCATTCAAATAAATAGAATTTTAACTGCCACATACAACTAAAAAAATCTTTTTTTAACTTTACTTCAAATAGAAACAATGACTTACACAGAAAAGCAACTTATTGAAACTTATTCAAACTTATTTGAAAGTTTAAGTTCGTTGGGTAAAATTGAATTAATTGAAAATCTATCTAAATCTTTGAAAAAGGAAAAAAAAATAAGAGATAAAAAGTTTTTCAAGTCTTTTGGCGCTTTTTCTTCTGAGAAATCAGCTGAGGAAAACATTGCAGAAATCAAAGAGGATAGGAGATTCAATTCTAAAGAAATCAAATTTTGAAAAATTATTTACTGGACACAAGTATATGTGTTTTCTTTTTAAGAGGAAAGTTAAAACTCGATGAGATAATTCAGAAAAAAGGAATTGAAAATTGTTTTATTTCTGAAATAACAGTTGCTGAACTTCGATTCGGTGCTGAGAACAGTGATAATCCCAATAAATCAAATAAGGCTGTTGACGCTTTTGTTAATGGGATTTCGGTTTTACCTATTTATGGTGCTATTAACCAATATGCGAAGGAAAAAGTTAGATTAAGAAAAATTGGAAAACCTATGAATGACGAGTTTGATCTTCTTATTGGGTGCACAGCCGTTGAAAATAAGCTGATTTTGGTTACAGACAATATTAAAGATTTTGAAAACATTAAAGGGATTAAAATCGAAAATTGGTTTATTAGAAATTAGTAAGCGATTAAAGAATATTCTATCATTACCTTCATTGATGATTCCAAAGAACAGAATTTTATTATAAAATTTTTGAACTGTTTTATCCTAATTTTTCTAAAACTCACTCCACCTCAATTCTACTATATCCTGCTCCTGTGCTTACTAATTTGATCTTTGCACCGATTCGGTCTTTCAACTCTCCTACGTGGGAAATGATTCCAATGGATTTATTGTTCTTATGCTGCATTTCTTCCAAAATAGTAATAGCTTGATCGAGCGATTCTGGGTCGAGCGTTCCAAATCCTTCGTCGATGAACAAAGATTCAATATTGACATTTTTTGCAGCCAAATCAGATAATCCAAAAGCAAGCGCCAAACTCAATTTAAAGGTTTCACCACCTGAAAGCGAACTCACAGAACGGCGTGTATTACCCATGTGCGTATCGATTACTTGCAAGGACGTGGATTCGTTGCGTTCTGGAATGGCCAATAAATAACGGTCTGAAAAGCTTTTCAAGCGCTCATTTCCAAAAGTGATGAGTTGGCTCAAAGTCAAATCTTGAACAAAATCGGAGAAACGTTTTCCAGTGCTGTCACCAATTAATTTATTCATAGTCGTCCACAAATCGAGGTCTTTTTTTAGTAATTCCAAGGTTGCTAAACTCGATGCTAAGCGTGATTTAGCTTCGTTGTTGGTTTCAATTTGTGTTCTTTTTGCACCTATGGATTCCGAAATCATTTCAATGCTGTTTTCAAGTTCTATTACTAGAATATCGAGTTGTTCTTGTGATTGTGTCAAATCATCTTTCGCTTGATTCTCGGCTAATTCCGAAAGAATTCGTTGTTTATCTTGCTCAAGTTTTGCAGTTTGAATAGCTAAATTTGATACTTTCAAACGTATGGTTTCTGCCTCAGTTTCTGATAAAAGTTGCTGTTCGTAGACATCTAAACTTGGAACTGATTTTTCATTTAAACTAAGTAATAATTGGGCTAAATCAGCTTTATATAGCGTATTCAAATCACTTAACTCATTGTTTTTCAAAGTAATTTCTTCCGAACAAGCTTTATTATTTAAGTTGTTTTCTGTCCATTTTTTTAACAATTTAGTCACTTCAGTTTCAACGTCTTTCCCAGCGTACAAATGGCTACGGTTAAAACTTGTGTCTTCCAATTCACGTTGATTTTCAGCCCTCAATTTTAGTAATGTTAGAATTTCCAACAGAATAGAACGAATGCGAAATTGTCTTTCTAAATCCTCTAATTCAATGAGTTGAACAGAAAGTTGCTTGCTTTTCGCTTCCCAAATATTCAGGTCTTCAGTAAGTTCCCAAGACAACTGCTTACAAGTAGTCGTGATTTGTAATTCAATTTGTTGAAATTTCTCAAGGTTGTCAGTTAATTCTTTTTGTTTGCTACTACTACTTTGAACTGCAAGCTCGTAGGAAGTTTTGTTTTTTGTATGGTCATTTTCAAGCGTTTTAAACGCTGTTTCCAACGATTTTACTTGAGCTAGAAGTGCATCCAAAAGGCGTTCCTCGTATACTATTGCATAAGGATGTTCCAAAGCACCGCACAAAGGACAAGGCTCATTTTCTATCAATTGTTGTCGGTGTTCCTCTAAGCTGCGCTCTGTTTTTAATTGTTCTACCTCTTTGTGTTTTAGTTCTAAACTTGGATGAAGTTCAGAAATTCGTTTTTCTATTTCTGTTTGCTGAACTAAGATTTTGGAATTTGAACCATCAATTTCTAAAATATCATTCTCTAATTTCTTGTTTTGATTCAAGACTAAATCGTAAATTGTTCTATTCTTAATCAATAGGTTAACTGTATTTATCTCATCTTTTAATTTATATTTTTTCTCCGTAATTTGAGTTGTTTCCGTTAAATTTAAACGCTCAGAAAAACTATTGATTTTTAAGATTTCTTCTTGAATAAATTCAACATTTTGATTCGGTTTTTCGATAACAAATTGCTCGTTTTTTAAGCGTTGAAGCGCTTCTAGGAGTTGGCTATTTTGCCCATTAATTAAAGTGCTTATTTCTTTTTCTTTTTGCAGTAAATCAAAAACTTGCTGTTTAAAAAGGGCTAATTCTGTTTCAATATTTTCTTTTAAAACATTGTTTTTTAATAAATTATTTACACTTACTAAAAGTAAAGCTTCTTCATCTTTTAATTGAATTTCCTTAGTTGCTAAAAGTTCCAAACGTGCTTTTAATTCCAACTCGTTTTTTTCCATTAATCGAAGGGCTCGGTACTCATTTTGGAATGGAATTAGTTCTTTATGTCTTTCCAGTTTAGATTTCTCTGCTTCAATTTGTTGTAAACTTTCTGTTAGTTTTAAGAATTCAGCTTGATTGTTTAGATTTTCAGTATTTAATTTTATGAGTTTCTCTTTCACATCGAGCAAAAGCTTAGCCGCATCAAGTTCCGATTTTAACTGTAAGCGTTTTGGTTCATTTTCAGTAATAAACTCTTGTAATTCAGCTTCTTGTTCTTCTGTTAAAAGTACAATTTCACCCATTCTCATTTGCTGATCTTCGACGGCTTTTTTAGCACTTGCATAACGTTCAAAAACTTTCATTCCTATCGAACGATAAATCTCAGAACCCGTGATTTTCTCCAAAAGTTTGTTGCGATCGTCTTTACTTGCGAGTAAAAGTTTAGAAAATTGTCCTTGTGCCAAAATTAATGATTGCACAAATTGATCGTAGCTTAAACCAATGATTTCTTCGTTTTTAGCTGGAACTGTTTCTTTTCCTTCTACAATTATTTCGCCCGTTTCAACTGCAATTAATTCTTGTTTTCTAGACCGTAAAGTATTTGTTCGGGCGCGACTTATTGACCAAGATGAACGATACATTTTTCCATCCACTTGATAGGTGACTTCGGAATAGCAATCCTCTGTATTTTTGGTCAAAATTAGCCCTTCGTCTTCGATTGTCTTTTCAGAAATTTTTGTGTTTCCATTTCGCGGAATCCGATTATACAAAGCTAAAGTTATAGCATCTAAAATGGTAGATTTCCCAGAACCAGTAGGACCAGTAATCACAAACAATCCAGCATCTGCAAGGACTCCATTCGCGAAATCAACTTCATGTTCGCCTTTGAGCGAGTGGATATTTTTGAGTTTAACTTTTAGTATTTTCATCGCTTCTTCCTATTTCGCGTCGTGTAATTGTTCCATAATTTCCTTGAAGGCATTGACCAAATCCGAACGATTAATGATATTTTCTTCTAAATCCAAACGCTTCTCAAACAATTGCTCCGGCTTGAAATCGGAAACATTTTCGCCTTTTCCTATAAATGAAGACGTTCCCATAATCTTGTTTACAAATTCCAATTTTCCCTTGACGATTTGCAAACCATTTTCCGCCTCACTAGTCAATAATTCGTCTAATTCGCGAATAGTTTGAACGTTTTCATTTTCCTCTTTCACAATCACTTCTGCCAAATCCACCAACTGCGATTGATGTTGATACTTTGAAATTTGTTCCTTCACTTCAGCTAGTGTTCCTTCCAAGGTAATCAAACGTCTAAAACACGGAATTTCAATACTTTCAAAGTTCAATTTTCCGTTTTGAATATCTAAAATTATGACTTGTTTTTGATCCAATTTCTCACTGAAACTCAAAGAAATCGGTGACCCAGAATAGCGAATATGCGGCATTCCCACCATTTGAGGTTTGTGAATGTGTCCCAAAGCAACATAATTTGGTAAATCTCCAAAAATCGCAGCTTCAATTCCAGCTTGATTTCCAATTTGGATTTCTCGTTCACTTTCTGAAGTTTGTACACCTTGAGCAAATAAATGCGCCATAACCACAAAAGGCAAATCTTTGAAATTTGTTGTGTAATATGCGTTAACTGACCCAAAATACGCTTTTAGACCTTCTTTAATTTGCTCCATTTTATCATCATAACTTTCACCTGGCACAGATTTACGTATGTCTCTATCTCTCAAAAACGGAACAGCAGCCACCACTACTTTTTCGCCATTCAACTCAATCGGAATGAATAATTCAGCAAGATTTTCAGGAGCACCACCAATCACTTCAATATCCAAGAAATGTAACAATTCTTTGGGTGCATTCAAAACGTGCGGCGAATCGTGATTTCCACCCGTAATAATGATTTTACACTTCAAAGGAATCATTCGCTTAAGGAACTGATAGTACTGCGTCATAGCTGTCTGCGAAGGGTTCGCTTGATCAAACAAATCTCCCGACATCAACAAGACATTTATCTCTTCACTTTTAATCGTTTCAATTAACCAATTGAAAAACAAATCCATATCCTCAGTAAACTCAACTTTCAACAATTGCTTTCCAATGTGCCAATCGGAAGTATGTAAGATTTTTAGGGGCATTTTTATGATTTAGTTAACAAAAGTAAATATTCATCCTTCAAAAAAAATCAATAAACTGTAATAGTTGAAAAAATAGTAGGTTACCGTAAAACTATCCATAATCGAACTGAGGTTATTAACTCAATTAACGCTTTTTCAATAAAATGCAAGAGTTTTACAATCAAATTTTAGAGAGAAAAATTTTTTAAAAAAAAGATTAAATGAATGCGAGAATTACCAAGTAGCAAAAGGAATAAATCAAAATCGATTTGTTATTTCCAACATTACTATGATAAACAAAGAAGGTATTAACCAAGCTCTATTTGGGGCAAAAAATAGAAAAGTATCTTTTATATTAAAGCCATAACTTTCTGCGCTATTAGAAACTAAATATTCTTATTTTCGTGTTTTTACTAATACATGAAATATATTCTACTCTTATTATTTGCTTTAATTATGATTGATTTATTTGGTCAAAGTACATCTTATATTCACAAAGGCGCAAGCACTTTCTCATCAGATATCCTTTTTAGTTATGACGGAAAGTATTTGTACAAAGGAAAATCTACCTTTTCTTCTGATATTCTAAATTCTTACGACGGAAAATATATCTACAAAGGAAAAAGCTCATTTTCAAGTGATATTCTTTACACATTTGACGGACAATACCTCTTTAAAGGAAAATCTACTTTCAGTTCTGACATTCTCTACACCTTTGATGGAAAATACATTTACAAAGGAAAATCCACCTTTTCGTCAGACATACTTTATACTTTTGACGGGAAATATTTGTACAAAGGAAAATCTACTTTTAGCTCCGATCGACTTTACACTTACAGTGGTGCGATTCCAATTTGTTTATTTATAACTTTCTTATAATGGCTTTTTTTAACCAAGATTACCTAGACTTTTTTATTGAACTTGCTGCCAATAACAACAAAGATTGGTTTGATTTAAACCGTAAAAGATACGAGCAAACGATAAAAATCCCTTTTCAGAAATTTACGCAACATTTGATTGCTGAGTTGGCAAAAAAAGACGCTGCCTTCAAGGACCTAGAAGCAAAAGATTGTATTTTCAGAATCAATCGCGACATTCGTTTTTCGAAAGATAAAGCTCCTTATAAAATGTCGTGTTCAGCTGTTGTTGCGCCAGGTGGAAAGAAAAGCAAAGCTATCAACGGAGTTTATTTTGAACTTGGACCCGAGCATGTGCGTGCTTATGGTGGTGTTTATGAAATCGAAAAGGAAGACTTAGAAGTTTTACGGGAAGGAATCGCTGAAAATCTTGAGGTTTTTCAAAAACTTTATTCCGCAAAAAACTTCAAAGCTACTTTTGGGCATTTAAGAGGTGATGCGAATAAAAAACTTCCACCTCATTTGAAAGAAGCAGCTGAAAAAGAACCCCTTATTTATAACAAACAATTTTACTTTTTTGCTGAATTTCCAGCGACAATTATTATGGATGAAAATTTAGACCAGCTTCTTTTGGAATGTTACGCTGATGGTCAGCCATTGGAATCATTTTTTAATCAATTTATTCAACGCTCATGAAACGTTTTGCACTTACAATTTTCCTTTTTTCAAGCTTCATTTCTTTTTCTCAACTTAAAGAATTAACGTTGAAAGATGCCGTTATGCTTCAAGGTAGAAGCTTAGCTCCAGAGCGAATTAATAATTTTCAGTGGATTGCCAATACCTCGAACTATTCTTTTCTAAGTAAAAATTGGCAATCACTTTATAAATCAGATGTTGTCAGTAAAACAGAAACTGAAATAGCAAACATTGCCGACGTTAACCTTGCAACTGGAGCCAAATTCCAAGGATTTATCGGCTTAACTTGGTTGGATGAAAATCAATTTACTTTAAACGATGGCAGCAATTTACTGACTTACAATTTATTGACTAAAAAAGGAAGCATCCTACAATCATTGCCTGAAAATGCAGAAAATGGTCAGTTTCACGCAAGTTTGAACCATGTTGCATTCACCATTGAAAACAATCTTTGGCTACAAAAAGCTGGCGAAAAAGCTGAACAAATAACCCTTTTCACGGATAAAAATATCGTTAGCGGTCAAACGATTGCACGTAATGAATTTGGAATTTCGCAAGGAATTTTCTGGTCGCCAAATGGTGCTTTTTTGGCCTTTTATCAAAAAGATGAAACCAATGTTCACAACTACCCTTTACTTGATATCAATACAACTCCAGGGTCTTTAACATCCATAAAATATCCTATGGCTGGACAAAAATCAGAAGAACCGAAATTAGGAATCTATAATTTGAATACGAAAACAACGATTTACATTTCTCCAAAAGGAGCAAAAGACGATTACTTGACAAATGTATGTTTCACACCTGACAATAAATACATGATGATAGCTGAAGTTAATCGCGGTCAAAATCACTGTTGGTTAAATGTTTACGATGCAAATACCGGTGCTTTTGTGAAAACAATTTTGGAGGAAACAAATGACAAATGGATTGAACCTGAACATGCACCTTTTTTCCCAGTTGCGACAAGCAATAACTTTATTTGGGTTTCAGAGCGAACAGGATTTAACAACCTTTTCTATTGCGATTTTAATACCAATGCATTAAGTCAACTTACTAATCATAATTTCGTCATTAAAGAAATTGTTTCTGCAAGCAAAGACGGAAATTTTATTTACTATAAAGCAACAGGTGAAAATCCTACGAACACAGTTGTTTATGTACTCGATAGAAAAAAAGCAAAAACCACTTTATTGACAACGAAAGAGGGAACACACAACTTCGCTGTAAATCAAGCAGGAACTTATTTCTACGATGTCTTTAGCAGTGGAAGTGTGGCGCATTATGCTCAAATTTCAACGCTAGCTGGTAAACAACAAAAGTTGCTAATTGAATCCAAAGATAAATTGGCTGAATATAAACTTGGGACTTCGGAAATTGGTAAAATCAAAGGAAAAGATGGTTCAGATTTGTATTATCGTTTAATCAAACCGAGCAATTTCGATGCCTCTAAAAAATATCCTGTGTTCGTATATGTTTACGGTGGGCCTCATGCTCAAATGGTTACAAATTCTTGGTTGAATGGTGCAAATCTTTGGATGCATTGGATGGCTGAACAAGGTTATTTGGTATTTACTCTAGATAATCGTGGCTCAGCGGAACGTGGTTTTGCTTTTGAATCACAAATTCACCGCCAACTTGGAAATGTAGAAATGGAAGACCAACTTTCAGGTGTTGAATTTCTAAAGTCCCTAGCTTACGTTGATGCAAACCGTTTGGCTGTTCATGGTTGGTCATTCGGTGGATTTATGACTACCTCATTGATGTTGCGCCAACCGGATGTGTTTAAAGTTGGTGTTGCAGGTGGACCCGTAACTGACTGGAAATATTATGAAATCATGTATGGTGAACGCTACATGGATCAACCAGAAGAAAATCCAACAGGCTACGAACAAGCTTCTCTTTTAAGCCACGCAGGAAATCTAAAAGGTGATTTATTGTTGATTCATGGAACTATTGATGATGTAGTTGTAATGCAACACAACTACGCCTTAGTGAAGAAATTCGTGGATTTAGGTATTCAAATGGATTTCTTTCCTTACCCGATGCATAAACACAATGTGACTGGAAAAGACCGTGTCCATTTAATTGAGAAAGTTTTAAATTACGTAATTGAAAACAATAAATAATGCGTTTTGCGCTGCTTCTATTTTTCGTTCTAGACTCAGTAATTTCTTTTTCGCAGATAGTAGAAATTATTACCTACCAAGAAGGCAAAATTCACGCGAGAGGTATTGAGTATGCTAATAATAGCCTTTACCTTGCTTGTAATAATGGCATGTTGTACCGTTACGATTTAGACAATAAGAAAAGCCATATTCTAAACTCTGTAGAGGAAGCGCCAGAATTAAGAGATGTTGCACACAATAAAAGTCACGTTCTGACCATGCAAAGTGGAAAGGAAGGATTGGTTATTTGGACAGATCAGTTTGGAAATCGAACAACATCTTGTTACTTGAAGGATGAAAAAGGTCAAGCCTTAAAAGAAGTTTTTTGGGATGGAATAGCAATAGAAAATAAGCTTGGTTTTTTGATGGGTGACCCAATTGAAGGATTTTTCACTTTGTATTTTTCAACCAATGCTGGTGAAGATTGGAAACCTTGTTCTGGAAAATTAAAAGCCTTTGAAGGTGAGGCTGGATTTGCCGCAAGTGGAAGTACGGTACAAATTAAAGAAAGTGTTTTTTACTTTGTTTCTGGAGGTCTAAAATCGCGCTTTCATACAAGTAGTAACAAAGGAAAAACCTGGAAAAGCTACGAAATCCCTTTTGAATCAAAAGAATCTGCTGGACCTTTTTCATTAGCCGTTAGAGACAAATTAAACATGTGTGTGGTTGGTGGAGACTTCGAAAAAGCAAATTCCACGGAAAACAATTGTTTCATTACCAATGATGGAGGGAAAACATGGAAAAAAAGTGTCAATCCACCAAACGGGTATCGCTCATGTGTTATTTTTACAGATGGAGTTTACTATGCGTGTGGAACAAACGGTATGGATTATTCAACGGATAACGGTTTGAATTGGCAAAAGCTCAACGAATTAAATACATTTTCAATGGCTTTCGATGAAAAATTTATTTATGCAACAAGCACACAAGGTAAAGTGTTGAAAATTAAGAAAATAAAATAATTTTAGCTAGACACTTTCAACCAACTCTGTTTTTTGAATTGTTAATATAACCACAATTAGTTTGAATGGAATAAGATTAATAGGCTGATTTTTGTGTTCGTAAGTGCCAAATAAGATACAGTGCGGCACAAAAAGCTAGGAACGCACCAATTAGAAACGAAAGTAGAATTGTATTTTTAGTATTATCATAAAAAACTAAAGTTGAAGCAGAACCAAGAATGATCCCAATTTCTAAAGCAATAAACATTGTGCCAGCTCCAACACCACGTCTCGATTCGTGCGATAAATCAGCTGTCCAAGCGAAAAGTGTGGGACTTGAAACACCTGTTGCCAAACCGAAAACAACAGCCGATAAAATATAGGTATTAACAGAATTTGAAGTAGCAATTAAGATCATACTTATCATCAAAATAAGACAACCTATTAAAAGTGTTTGTCTTCTTCCAATTTTATCGGAAAGCGAACTTGTGAAAAGCCGAATAATTATGGTTGAAATCACATAAATTCCAAAGAAGAAACCTTTGTTGGTAATTCCAAGAAAAGCTGAAATATCAGGAGTTACTACGAAGATAATTCCAGAGGAAAAGGCTGTTAAAAGCATTACCATTGCAGCAGGTCGAACGCTTGGTTCAAAAACGTCTTGAAATTTAATTAATAGTTGTGAGCCATTAAACCGTTGACAAACTACTAAAGTTTCTTTAACTTTCACAACTAAAATTAAGGAAATAATAGTGAAAAAGGAGGAAGTCATAAATAGCACATTGTAGCCTTTCCATTCAAAAATCCATGATCCAAGTGCTTGCCCAACTCCAATTCCCAATGAAATAAACGTACCCCATATTCCCATTGCTTTCCCTCTTGATTCAGGTGGAATTATATCCGTCAACAGAGCTGTTGAGCCAGTTGGAGAAAATCCAGCGCTAAATCCATGTAGCAGTCGCAACAACAAAAAGAAACCAATCGAGTAGGAGAGAGGGTATAGTAAAGCAACGATAAACGAAATGAGAATTCCAAAGTAAACTACTTTTTTTCGACCAATTGTATCGGATAATTTACCTGAGAAAGGACGTGAAATTCCAGCGCTTATTGAAAATAGTAAAATGATTAATCCTTTTTTATCTGCACCGCCAAGGTTGGTTAAAAAACCATTCAACTCAGGAAGAATGAGGTTGAAACTTGCCATGAAAAAAAACATAGAAAAGGAAAGTAACCAGAAGTTTTTGTCGTATTTCATAGAGCGCTCACAAAAGTAGGAACTTAAATTTGAATCGAATGAAAATAATTTAATTCAAAAGTTTATTGAAAATGAGAATGATATTGAACACTAACTAAAATCGCTTTTCCTTTACCTGCCAAATTTTTCAATGTTTAGTTTTGTATATCTTTGAGACTAAGAAATTAATTGCTTTTAATTTTGTTAAACTTAATTAAATAAAATGACAGAAGAAATAACATTAGGTGCTGGCTGCTTTTGGTGCATTGAAGCTTGTTTTAAAGATATAAAGGGTGTCAGTGAGGTTTATCCAGCGTATGCAGGTGGACACAAAGAAAATCCAACTTATGAAGAGGTTTGTAACGGGACAACAGGACATGCTGAGGTGGCTAGAATAGTTTTTGACCCAACTCAAGTTTCAGTTGAAAGTTTATTAGAAATGTATTGGTTTGTTCACAATCCAACCCAACTTAATCGTCAAGGAAATGATATTGGAACGCAGTATCGTTCTGTGATTTTTTATCACAACGAAGCACAAAAATCGATTGCAACAGATTTCAAAGAGCGATTGACAAATGAAAAAGTCTGGGATAATCCAATCGTAACTGAAATTTTACCGATCAATAATTTTTATCGTGCCGAAAATTACCACCACAATTACTTCGAATTGAATCCACAAAACATGTATTGCCAATCGGTGGTGCGGCCAAAAGTGGAAAAATTCAGAAAAGTTTTCGCTAATAAAATGGAATGAAATTAGTAGCGGTTTCCTTTTTCAAATATCATACTTTAAAAAGCATTTAAAATGTATAAAACGATTCTAATTTTCTGTCTTATGTTTCATTCGTTATTTGCACAGCGCGAACTTACTTGGGAATTCTATAATCAGAAAAAAAACAGCTGGCAAGATTTCGGTAAAGCAGGAAGTATTCAAGAAAAGTTAATTGAATCAAAAGAATTGCCTGATCCGTTTTACGGTCAAAACGAGTCGGAATTTGCATGGGTTGAACAACAAAATTGGGAATTAAAATCCACGATAGAATTAAGTGCGGAAGAAGTTGCAAGCGATTTTTTAGAATTGTATTTTCCAAATATTGATGTCTATGCAAAAGTTTACGTGAACGATAATTTATTGTACGAAGCTGGGAATTTCTTTCATCCACATACGATAAAACTAAAGTACAAAGTGAAAGTTGGACCCAATGAAGTAAAAGTTGTTTTTACGCCACCTGTGCTTTATCATAAAGAGCGTTACAGCAAAGAAGCGTTTCATTATCCAGCTCCAAATGATGTGAACCCAACAAAGATTTCACCTTTAACACGTAAACCGCAATATCAATTTGGTTGGGATTGGGCTTTGAGAATGAATACAATAGGATTCTCAAAACCTGCTCAAATTCGCATTGGAAAAAAGGCAGAGATTCAGAATTTAGTAGTCAATACCTTGAAAGTTAAAGGAACAACAGCCTCACTTTTGTATAGTTTTCAACTAAAAGATTCTTCACGTGATTATGTATTGAAATCAACGCTTTTTGGCACACAAAAATTAAATGAAACCTTGGTTGAAGGCACCAATAATATTATACAATTGCCTTTCATTTTCCCAAATGTCAAATTGTGGTGGCCAATCGGTTTTGGAGAACAATTTCTTTATACAGATACATTAAGATTATTCAACACAAAAAATGAATTGGTTGATACTAAAACGATTCGATTTGGCGTGCGTACTTCAAAATTGGTTCAAAGTGCCGATAAATGGGGAACATCCTATGAAATTCATGTGAATGGAGTTCCAATTTTCTGCAAAGGCGCCAACTACATTCCGCAAGAAGTGTTTCCTTCCAAGGTAACTGATGAATCCATTGTTGAGATGATTGACCAAATGCTTGCAGCAAATTTCAACATGGTTCGCGTTTGGGGCGGAGGCTATTATCCAGATGATATCTTTTTCAAAACCTGCGATGAAAAAGGAATTATGGTTTGGCAAGATTTGATGTTTGCCTGTGCGATGTATCCAGGTGATGACGCGTTTTTAAAATCTGTAGAAACTGAGTTAAATTACCAAATCCCACGCATTTCTGCCCATCCGAGTGTAGTATTGTTCAATGGAAATAATGAGGTTGATGTTGCTTGGAAAAATTGGGGATTTCAGAAACAATATGACTTGACTGAAAAAGATGAGAAGATAATCGAACAAGCTTATTATGATTTATTCAAACGTTTGGCTGATGTATCGATTGCGAATTGGACCAATACTTCTTACATCCACACTTCGCCTTTGAGTAATTGGGGTAATGATGATTTTTACAACCATGGTTCTCAGCATTACTGGGGAGTTTGGCATGGAAAAGACCCAATGTCTAATTTTGCAACTAAGATTGGTAGATTCAATGCTGAATATGGGTTTCAGAGTTTTCCAGAATATGTAACCTTAGCAACTTTTGCGGATAAAAAAGATTGGAATTTGTATTCTGAAGTCATGAAGCACCATCAAAAAAGTTATGTTGGTAACGGTATGATTGAAAAGCAATCTGATTTATTGTACGGTAAAACAACTGATTTTGAGCAATTTGTCTATTTTTCACAATTAACACAAGCTTATGCTGTTTCAACTGCAGTTGCTGGTCATCGCTTAAATGCGCCGCGTTGTATGGGAACACTTTTTTGGCAATTAAATGATTGTTGGCCAGCTCCAACATGGTCGAGTATTGATTATTATGGAAATTGGAAAGCTCTACATTACGCAATAAAAGACGATTATCGCCAAGTTGCTATTTTGAGAAAGGTAAATGAAAAAGGGCAAATTAGTATTTGTGTAAAATCAGATTTACGAGATACAACGAGCACGAATGTGAAAATTGAAACGTTTTCTTTAGATGGGAAATTGGTAAATGCGAAAACGACTTCAGTAAAATTAGCGTATCAAGCCAACCAAGAAGTTTACAATCAAGTTCAAGCTAAAACGAATGATGCAGTGGTTCGAATTACTTTAAATGGTATTTACTCGCGTGATTTTTTAATTTCAAAAAAGAAATCGTTTCCAATTCAACCAATTTCTATAACATTAGAAAACGTTGATTTAGTGAATAAAACGGCAATTTTAAAAGTAACCATTAAATCATTTCTCGCCGATTTTTGGATTTATTCAAATAGTGTTGGTGTACGCTTTGATCGCAATTTCTTGAACTTACTTCCAGGAACACATTTGATAAAAATTCATTTTAAAGACGAACCAAAGCTCAGTGATTTTGGTTATAAGTCACGTTAGTAATCAAGTATTAACACAAGATTTTATACTTAATTTTGCAAAAAAAAATAAACAATGAAATTCGATATAGCTGTAATTGGTGGTGGAATTGTTGGAGCAGCAACGTTCTACAAGCTTCAAAAGAAAAATCCAAACTTAAAAATAGCTCTTTTTGAGAAAGAAGATATTCTAGCAGACCACCAAACAGGGCATAATTCAGGTGTAATTCACTCTGGATTATATTATAAACCAGGATCTTTAAAAGCTAAAAACTGTATAGAAGGTCGCCATGAATTGGTTGCTTTTGCGAAAGAATATGGTATTCCTCATGACATTTGTGGGAAAGTAGTAGTTGCAACAGATGAAAGTGAATTAGCTAATTTGGAAAAAGTTTTTAAGATTGGCTTAGAAAATAAAATTGAAGGAATACGAAGAATTACAGCTGCAGAAGTAAAAGAAATTGAACCTTTCGTAGAATCAATTGGAGGAATTCACGTTCCTGTTACTGGAATTATTGATTTTAGAGCTGCGACTGCAAAAATGGTAGAATTAGCACTAGCCATCCAACCTGAAAGTAAATTATACCTTCAAACAGAGGTTCAAGATATTGAAAAAGGATATGTTACTTCACAAATAATTACAAGTAAAGGGAAGTTTGAAGCGGAATATTTGGTATTCTGTGCAGGCTTACAAGCAGATAGATTGGCTAAAAAAGATGGTGTCAATTTAAAAGAAAAAGTAGTTGGCTTCAGAGGAGATTATTATGAATTGACAGAGCAAGCTAGACATAAGGTAAAACATTTAATCTATCCTGTTCCAAATCCTGATTTTCCATTTCTTGGTGTGCATTTCACACGTATGACGAATGGTGAAACGGAATGTGGTCCAAACGCTGTTTTTACATTCAAACGCGAAGGCTACGGCAAAACAGATTTTTCGTTCAGAGATACGTTTGATGCTTTGACTTATGGTGGAACTTGGAAATTGTTCTTCAACAATATGTCATTTGGAATCAACGAATACCGAAGAGCATTTTCTAAAAAGCTATTCTTGAAAACCTTGCAGCGAATGATTCCATCTTTAACTATGGATGATATAAAACCTGGTAGGGCAGGTGTAAGAGCTTTGCTTCTTTCGCAAGATGGTGACACACGTGATGATTTTAGAATAGAATATCATGGAAAATCAATCCATGTATTAAATGCTCCTTCTCCTGCTGCAACAGCATCTTTAGCGATAGGAAATTATATTGCGTTAGAGGCAGAAAAGCAATTTGGTTTGAAGTAATAGTGAATAACTAACAAAAACTTCTTATCATTTAAAGGTTGAAAAGAATTAATTTTGAAAATCTATTTTGACTATTTTGATCCGTATTGTCTTATTTGTTTTTGTTTTTTCGTACTACCATATTTTGGCTCAAAAGGATTTGGTTGAGGTTAAAAACTTTGGAACAAATCCAGGAAAGATAAAAATGTTTTTGCACGAACCAAAAAATGCAAAATTGAGTTCCATTCGAAAGCCTCTTGTAGTTGTTTTACACGGATGTAGCCAAAGTGCCGAAAGTATAGCTAAACACACACAATGGAATTTATTGGCAGATAAATACGGTTTTTATGTAATTTATCCTCAACAGAACCTATTTAATAGTCCAAGTTTATGTTTCAATTGGTATGCATCAGATGACATAAATAAAAACCAAGGAGAATCATTATCTATTAAAGAGATGATTAGTTATATGAGTAGTAATTTTCCAATAGAGGAAGATCGTGTTTTTGTTTATGGTGTTTCTGCGGGTGCGGCAATGAGTGTAGTCTTAATGGCTAATTATCCAGAAATAATCAATGGTGCAGCTGCTTTAGCTGGAGGTCCATATATGGCTGAATTAAATGATTTACAACGTATAGATTTGATGTTTTCGCCAAAAGATAATAGTCCAGAAAATCTAGCCAATCCAATTAAAAAACTAAATCATGGTTTCGTTGGTAATTATCCTAAATTGGTTATAATTCAAGGGAAAAATGATTTAGTTGTTAATCCAAAAAATGCAGATTTACTGGTTAAGCAATGGTCCTGCTTACATTCTATTGATGCTTCTTTGACGGATACAATTACCGAATTTAACCAAAGTCGTGATGTTGTAAAATACACTTATAAAAACAGTGAAGAGGAGCCTAAAATCTATTATTACGAAATTAACCGAATGGGGCATTCAATCCCGATAGATCCAGGCACTTTGTTAAATCAAGGAGGTGAAAAAACGATGTACACCCTCGATAAAGATTTCTTTAGTACCTACTTCATAGCTAAAGATTTAGGCTTAATTCTTGAACAAGAGTAACAGTCTGAAAACCTTAGATTCCTTGTTAATATTGATATTCCACGACAGGGTTTGGTAAATCTTCCGTTTTAAATTACTATTTGTCCAAAATATCTTTTTCTGAAAACGAATCTCTTCTAATAGAAGTGTACAACCTTCTTGGCAAGTTGGTCGATTGGTTAAAATTTATTTTTGCGACATTGCACAAGAGAATGGGTTAAAAAGTACTCTTGTCTTGAATCTAAAAGATTTCGAGTAAAATGAACCCTTTTCAGAGATTAAGCTTAAATTTGTTCCAATGAAAAAAATAATTCTAGCTTTACTTTTGATTCCTTTTTCGAATCAAATCTTTGCACAAACTGATTTACTAAGTGTCGATTTTCAAAGTGGAATCCCATCTAATTTTACACTCGTCGATAACGATGGCAATACTCCAAATTCAGCACTTTCAGAATTCATAAATCCTTGGATAGCTTATGATGATCCGGACTCTTTGAATAATAAAGTAGCAGCATCAACCTCATTTTTTACGGTGGAAGATTCCGCAGATCGTTGGCTAATCACACCGCCGATTCAACTTGGTGTTTTTGGGAATTTTTTAAATTGGAAAGCAAAATCCCACGACCCTTCTTTTCCTGATGATTATTTTGTATTGCTTTCAACGACAGGAACGAATCTTTCTGATTTTATAGATACGCTTGGAGCAATTGAACAAGAAAATTTTGAATGGACAAGCCGAGAAGTGAATTTGTCAACTCAAGGTTACAACAATCAACAAGTTTACATCGCTTTCGTAATTCGAACTTTTGATGGTTTTAAATTGTACTTAGACGATCTAAAAGTAAGAAAAGAAGATCCAGTTAATGTTATTGAAAATGAGTTATTTAGTGTTAATCTTTTTCCCAATCCTTTTCAAACAGAATTAATTATCCAAACGGATGAGGTAATCGATTTTATTCGTGTTTTTGACACAAAAGGTTCATTGCTTTTAGAATCAAAATCGACAACCCTCGATTTAGCGCATTTGGATAAAGGAAATTATTTTGTGCAAATTTCAAGCGGTTCAAAATTCGTTACAAGAAAAGTAGTTAAACTATAAGAATGACTGAACTTGTAGCTACTATTCATGCTTTCGTAAAGGAACGCTTTGCTTCTTTTGAAGGAAGTCACGACTGGTTTCATATAGAGCGAGTATGGAAAACAGCAAAACACTTGCAGAAAATTGAAGGAGGAAATTTAGAAGTTATTGAATTAGCGGCCTTCCTTCACGATATAGCAGATCATAAATACAACGATGGAGATTTTTCTAAAGGAGCAACGGTTGCATATGATTTATTGATAGCTAAAGGCGCAAGTGAACAAGTCGCAAAAGAAGTTGCTGCTGTTATTGCTGTAGTTTCATTCAAAGGTGCAAATGTCGACGATGAAGAAGCAAGTTTGGAAGGTAAAATAGTACGCGATGCAGATCGATTAGATGCAATTGGTGCGATAGGAATTGCACGAGCTTTTGCCTATGGAGGAAGTAGAAACCGTCCGTTGTTCAATCCAGAAATCGAACCTCTCATGCACGATTCGAAAGAAGATTACTACAATTCTAAAAGTCATTCAATTAATCATTTCTACGAGAAATTACTGCTCCTGAAAGAGCGAATGGCAACTAATTCAGGCAAAGCGCTTGCAGTAGAACGTCATCAAGTCATGCTTGATTTTTTAGCGCAATTTAAAAAGGAATGGAATCCTAGTTAACGAACACCTTCTGGTTTAAGAATATTGATAAAATGAAAACCTTTGGGTGCAAATCCTTCGTTGTAGAAAAATTTATGTGCTTTAAAATTAGAAGTGTAAGAATCTAAAGCCATCATTGTGCAATTGTTTTCTTGAGCTTTTTTTGCAAGAAAATCAAAAATCAATTTACCCACGCCTTTGCTGCGGTGCACTTCTGAAACAACGATGTTGTCTAACTCTAAGTATTTACCACACCATAATTTGTTTCCAATCCAAAAACCACTAATTCCGAGGCAATCATCACCTTCGAATACACCAACTTGACCATAATTATGAGGTAACATGATGTCTAATTCATTCGAATATTGTTCCGACGTCAACGATGGATACAAATCATTGAGGACGTGAATGTATTTTAACATTTCCTCTTTATCAACCAATTCTCTTACTGTTAGCATAGAGGCAAAGATAAAAATCAAAAATAGATTCCTATCTTTTTTCTTCTTTAAAAAGGAAAGAACTTTGAAGAATGGAAGTTTTAATTTGTTGAAAAACTAAATTATCGACTTTTAATTTTTGTTGATAATGATTAACTTCTTGGTAAATTTGTGACCACTAAAATTTAACAAATGGCAGACGATAAAAAAATAATATTCTCAATGGTTGGGGTTTCCAAAACAACGCCACAAGGAAAACAAATCATTAAGAACATTTACCTTTCTTTCTTTTACGGAGCAAAAATTGGAATCATCGGTTTGAACGGTTCTGGAAAGTCAACCGTAATGAAAATCATTGCAGGTTTAGACCAAGCGTATCAAGGTGATGTGGTGTTTTCTCAAGGTTATTCTGTTGGATATTTACCTCAGGAACCAGAATTAGATCCGAACAAAACAGTGAAAGAAGTCGTGATGGAAGGCGCACAAGAAACAGTGGATGTTTTGCGTGAATACGAAGAAATCAATGCGTCTTTTATGGACGAAGAAATTTTGAACGACCCAGACAAAATGGATAAATTGATTGCACGTCAAGGCGAAGTTCAAGACCGAATTGATGCGTTGGATGCTTGGGAATTGGATACAAAATTAGAGCGTGCAATGGATGCATTACGTTGTCCGCCAGACGATCAAAAAATCGAAACACTTTCAGGTGGTGAAAAACGCCGAGTTGCATTGTGTAGGTTGCTGTTGCAAAACCCTGATATTTTATTACTCGATGAGCCTACCAACCACTTGGATGCGGAGTCGATTGACTGGTTGGAGCAACATTTACAACAATATCAAGGAACTGTGATTGCCGTAACCCACGACCGTTATTTCTTGGATAATGTCGCGGGTTGGATTTTAGAATTGGATAGGGGAGAGGGCATTCCGTGGAAAGGGAATTATTCATCTTGGTTGGAGCAAAAAGGAAACCGTTTGAAGGAGGAAGAGAAATCGGAATCGAAACGTCAGAAAATGTTAGCGCGCGAGTTGGAATGGGTACGTATGAATCCAAAAGCACGTCAAGCGAAAAGCAAGGCACGTTTACAGAACTACGATAAAATGTTGTCCGAAGACACGAAAGATAAAGAAGCAAGATTGGAAATTCCAATTCCGAACGGACCGCGTTTAGGTATGAATGTAATCGAAGCGGTGCATGTTGCGAAAGGATTTGGTGATAAATTGTTGTACGATGATTTGAATTTCAAATTGCCACCAGCTGGAATTGTTGGAATCATCGGACCAAATGGAGCTGGTAAAACAACCATTTTCAAAATGATTATGGATGAATTACAAGCTGATAAAGGTGAATTCCAAGTAGGAGATACGGTGAAAATTGGTTACGTCGATCAATCACACAAAGACATTCATCCAGATAAAACGGTATTTGATGTTGTTTCAAACGGTTTAGAATTTGTTGAAGTTGGAAATCAAAAAATCAATTCTCGTGCTTATTTATCGAAGTTTAATTTCAACGGTTCGGACCAAAACAAAAAAGTAGGCATTTTATCTGGTGGTGAGCGCAATCGTTTGCATTTGGCAATGACTTTAAAAACGGAAGCAAACGTGTTGTTATTGGATGAGCCAACGAATGATATCGACGTGAATACATTGAGAGCTTTGGAAGAAGGAATCGAAAATTTTGCAGGTTGTGCTGTGGTTATTTCCCACGACCGTTGGTTCTTAGATAGAATTTGTACGCATATCTTAGCATTCGAAGGAGACTCAGAAGTGTATTGGTTTGAAGGTTCTTATTCCGAATACGAAGAAAACCGTAAAAAACGCATGGGTGACAACGCTCCAAAACGCATTCGATACAGAAAAATTGTGTAAGTTTAGATTAGTTTATTTATCGTTTAAATGCTTGTAATTTAATATTTTAAATGATTTTTATGAAATTTATTAGTTGCGGAATCTCTTGTTTTTAAGTAGATTCCGCAACTATTAAACTAATGTTTAGCTAGGTCTTCCAATGTAATCGCTTGTTGAATTAGCCCTATGTAATATTGGTTTGGGATAGTTCCGTAACTAGTAATTAATAGATTCTTTTTGGAATTGATTTTTTTTGGTTGTTTTAAGTCAAATTATTTGCATTAACTGTTAGTTCTGAATAAAAATCGCTTCCATGAAAAGTATTTTGCTAACTAACCCTCATCGAAAGTTGTTATAATCCTTTTTGACCTCGTTAACAATAATTTAAAACATCAGTTACAGTAAAATCCTCAGCAATAGTGTACTTTTGTACTCAAATTGAAAAAATCCTAAAAGGGAACATGAAATTTCTAATTTTATTTGTCTTTATTTCTGTTTCCAATGTCTATTTATCACAAATACGCTATTACGCACAGGGTTTCGAAAATTCTACTACGACTTGTCCCGAAAATTGGTCTTATTCTGGAGGAAATCGAAATAATCAAACAAGTCGAACTGGATCTTTTTCAGCTCGAGTAGGACGATTAGGTGAAAGCAACGAGTTAATCATGAATTCGGTTGATGTTTCTCAATTATCGAATGCAGTTCTTCGCTTAAACCACTCTGTTTTAGCAGGAAGCGGCCCAGGTATTGATGTTCGTGAAGGAGTAATATTTTTTGTTTCTTTAAACGGAGGTGCTTACAATCGCATTTCAAGAATTGGCGGAAGTAATGACCATAATTATTCTTGGACTCAGACAGGTGGGGTAGGAATGATTGCATGTGCTGCTCCAAATGATGTAACTTATCAAACTCCAAATACTTTTTTTTATACAATACCAGCAGGAACTTCGACAATTTCACTTAAGATAATTTCAGTGAATGTTCAGAATGGTTCTAATGCTGCGGTAAAATGCACAAATTTTGTGAACATGATGTCAACTGCTTCGCCTACCCCTTCAAATTTCGATCGAGCTGATGAAGGGATTTATGTTGACGATGTTGAGATTTGGGCTGATGGTCCAACCGTTCAAGCGCCAGTAACGATTTGCGAAAATGAAGCTTTTTCTATAGGAGTAAATAATACGAATACTGGAATGACTTTTAGTTGGTCAGGTCCTAATAACTTTTCTTCTGCATTTCAAAGTCCACAGGTTACATTATCAGCAACTTCAACAATGTCGGGAACCTATTCGAATGTAATTACGTTTGGAAATTGTCCTGTATTGACTTTAAGCCAGCAAGTAACAGTTAACCCAGCCCCAAATCTTACTATTTCGGGTACTCCTGTTTTTTGTGCTGGTTCATCAACGACATTAACAGTAAGTGGAGGTATAACTTATCAATGGTCAAATGGTTTGGGCACCAATCCAACAGTTTTAATTTCAACAGCTGGTTCCTACACTGTAACTGAAATTGGAAGTGGTCAATGTACTAGTCAAGAAACAATTACTGTTGATGAAATCACTACTGTAACTAATAATACAACAATTTCAAATTGTGATTCATACACTTGGCCTGTTAATAATCAAACCTACACAGCAAGTGGGAATTATACAGTTGTAAATGGCTGTTTTACAGAAAACTTAGCATTAACAATAAACCCAAGTTCACAAAATTCGACAACAATTGCAGCTTGTGATTCATTTGTTTGGGCACAAAATGGTATGACTTATTTCACTTCAGGAATTTACACCTCCGTTGTTGGTTGCCAAACAGAAATTCTAAACTTAACTATAACTTCAAGTACAATAAATACAACAGTAGTAAGTGTTTGTAGTTCATACACTTGGGCTGTAAACGGTCAAACATATACCACTTCTGGAATTTATTCGCATTTGGTAGGGTGTCAAACAGAGGTTTTAGATTTATCGATACAAACTAGTCCAATTCTAAATTTCAATAATCCAACAGTTTGTCAAGGACAATCAGCAACTTTAACGGTTGTTGGGAATCAACCCGGAACCACTTTTCTTTGGAGTGATGGGCAAACTACAAGTTCTATACTTGTGGCTCCAAGCGTAACAACTTCTTACAGTGTTATTGGAGCTAATGAATGGGGATGTACAAGTAATGGGATTGGAATAGTAAACGTAACGCCAAGTCCACAGTTGATCTATCAAGATACAAGTATTTGTTTGGGACAATCGGCAACTATTTCTGTATTACCAATAACAGCAGGTGGAACATTTCTTTGGAACAACGGAGAAACAGGAAGTTCAATAGTTGTATCTCCAACTCAAAACACCACTTATTCAGTTCAATACACCTTGAATGCTTGTCAATCTTCAATAGCTTTAATCAATGTTACAATTGCTCCACCTTTTGTTTTAAGTGCCAATAATCCTGTTGTTTGTGCTGGTAATAGCGCTATTATTACAGCAGTGAGTTCATTGCCTGGTGGGATTTTTACATGGTCTGATGGGACATTTGGACCAACAGCAAGCTTTTCTCCATTTTCTGATACCACTGTAAATTTTTCATATTCCTTAAATGGTTGCACGAATACTGGTTTTGCAACTATTACTGTTCTAGAGTTACCTGATTTGTCATTTTCTGCTTCACAAACTGAAGGATGTGCTCCTTTGAATATTGCATTTAATACTCCGTTTTTGGAATCAAGTAGTTGTTCGTGGAAAATTAATGGGCAAGAGGTAAGTACAACATGTGGTGATTTAAATTATTCTTTTAATAATCCAGATTGTTATGATATATCGCTTACAATTTTGGGGACAAATGGATGTTTAAATACCGTAAATTATATTGATTTAGTATGCGTTTATCCAAATCCAATAGCAAACTTTTATTTTAATGAGCTTGCGAATTATCAAACTTCTGCGAGCATTGGTTTTACAAATTCAAGCGTAGATGGTTTTCAAAACTGGTGGAATTTTGGTGATGGAAATTCAACTTCAAACCAAAACAATCCCGTTCATACATATACTTTTCAAAATGACGCATCCTTTTCAGTTCAATTGATTGTTGAAAGTGAATATGGATGTAAGGATTCAATTATTCAAAATGTAAGTTTCCGCGAGGAACTCTATGCGTATGTTCCCAATACATTTACACCTGACGGAAGTGCGATGAATGACATTTGGAAACCTATTTTCTCAACTTTTGTTGATGAAGGTAAATATGAGTGTTCTGTTTATAATAGTTTTGGTGAACGTATTTTTTACACGAAGGATTATCATGAAGGATGGGATGGAAGCTATAACGGTAATCAAGTGCAAGATGGAACTTTTACATATCAAATAGTCTATCGTGCCTTGGGAAATGCAAAAAGTACAATTCTAAATGGTCACATAAATCTATTGAGGTAGTACAAATTACTACAATTGATTTAAACGCTTTCTAAGGCTTAACATCTTAAATGTTTTTTCTATTGAATTTTCTACTTGAAATCCTTACTTTTGCCCAAATTTTGACACATGGGAAGAGCATTTGAATACCGAAGAGCAGCAAAAGAAAAACGTTGGGACAAGATGTCTAAAATGTTTCCAAAACTTGGAAAAGCTATCACAATGGCAGCAAAAGAAGGGGGAATGGATCCTTCGACAAATGCGAAATTGCGAACAGCTATCCAAAATGCGAAGTCAGAAAACATGCCGAAAGATAATATTGAGTCGGCAATAAAACGTGCAGCACAAAAAGACGTAGCATCATTTACGGAAGTTAATTACGAAGGCAAAGGACCTCATGGTGTATTAGTCTATGTTGAATGTGCCACCGATAATCCAACGCGTACAGTTGCTAATGTTAAATCCTATTTTAACAAAGCTGGAGGTGGAGTTGTACCAAATGGTTCAATGGAATTTATGTTTGCTCGCAAAAGTGTTTTTGAATTTGTGAAAACGGACGCAATTGATACTGAAAGTCTTGAACTTGAATTAATCGATGCAGGTTGCGAAGAGATTGAAGTTGAGGGTGAAAATATCACTGTTTATGGAGATTATACTGCTTTTGGAACTTTAGCGAAAGCTTTAGAAGATTTACAAATTGATGTTCAAAAATCAAGTTTAAAACGCATTCCAACTACACCAGTAGAATTTTCAGAAGAGCAATTGGTGGACATTGAAAAGATGTTGGATAAAATTGAAGACGACGACGACATTCAACAAGTATTTACAAACATCGCTTAATTTTATACTAAAACACGCAATTGTCAGTTATATATAAGTATGAAAAATAGATTATCTGTTTTACTTTCAATAGTTGGAATAGCAATTCTTTTTGCTTGTTCTACCGAGAACAATTCCTTATTGAATCGTACTTATCACTCTACAACAGCTCGATACAATGGTCATTTTAATGCGACAGAATTGTTGCGCGTTGCAATGAAAACTTATTCTGATTCCAGAAAAGAAGACTTTTATAACATTCTACCTGTTAATCCGCTACCAAATGAAACGGAAGTTAAAGGTATGTATCCTGCAATTGATACTGCAGTTGTAAAATGTTCTAAAGTTATATTGAATCATAGTATGCCAAGTGCTGAAAACATGGCTATGAAATCGGCGGAATACAATACGTGGATTGATGAAAATTGGTTGACTGTTGGAAAAGCCTTTTATTTAAGAAGAGATTACGAAAAGGCAATGAGCAATTTCTTGTTCGTAAAAAGATTTTTTACAAAAGATCCTTCGATGTTTGAAGCTGAATTATGGATAGCAAAAATCAATATCGAACTAAATAAATATGCGGATGCGAAATTGGCTTTAGATGACTTAAATGAAATTTCACAAGCTCAGAAAAAAAGAAAACTCACTGATTTTATTCCATTTTACAAACCAAAACCAGATCCAAATGCTGAGCCGGAATTGCCTCGCATGAAGAAAAGTTTACAGTTTGAAATTTACAAAGCTTTTGCTGATTTAGCGGTCCGAAGAAAAGAGTACGATGAAGCAGCGGAAGGTTTGAATCTTGCCATTTCTAAGTGCAAATCAGCAAAAGAAAAAGCAAGATTACATTTTATTTTAGGTCAAGTTTATAATCTAAATAGAAATATCGATTCGGCAAGTATTCATTTCAATCTGGCTAATAAATCTTCGGCCTCTTTTGAGATTGCTTTTAATGCGCGTTTGAATAGAGCAATGGTTGGAAGTAGTGCAAGTTTAGGTCGCGATTTAAAGAAAATGTTGCGAGATGCTAAAAATGCTCCATTTAAAGATCAGATTTATTATGCGATGGCGAACTATGAATTAAACCGAAGTGACAAACCAAAAGCAATAGTTTATTTGACAAAATCGGCTTTCTTTTCAACTTCAAACAAACGCCAAAAAGCTATGTCCTATGAGAAATTAGGAGACCTTTCTTTCGCAGATAAAAACTATGTTTCAGCTCAAAAATATTACGATTCTTGCTCGCGTTTTGTCGATGACACCTATCCCAACGGAGAAGTTGTGAAAAGTAGAGCTATCAAACTTGCTGATTTAGTGAAAGCGATTGAAACGGCTGAATTTGAAGACAGTGTGCAACGTATCGCAAAGTTATCTGAAAAAGACCGCAATGAATTCTTAAAAGATGCGCTCAAACAGATAAAAGAAGAAGAACAAAAACGCAAAGAACAAGAAGCAGCAAAAATGTTAGCGCTACAAAATCAAGCAAATGCTAATAATAGTGGTTCAAATGCAAACAAGTTTGTTTTCAATAACCCTAAGTTACGTGAGGCTGGTTTTAACGAGTTTAAAAAAACATGGGGCGTTCGCGAAAATGAGGATGATTGGAGACGTAGCGATAAAGTAGTTGCTTCTACTAATTCAAAAGAAGGAGCAGACAAAGATTCGTTAACTGCTGCTGCCAATAAATCCAAAGACGATACATTGACAGTTGCCTCGCTGTTGAAAAACATTCCATTAACAGAGGAAGCAATGAAAGTGTCAAAGGAACGTTTGATGGATGCTTTATTTACCTCTGGTATGTTGTATAAAGAAATCCTCAATGAAGAGGAATTAGCTGCTGAACAATTTAAAAAAGTATTAGCTCTAAAAAATTTAGGAGCAACTGATTTATCCTCCGCATTCCAACTATACAAAATAAATGAAGCAACAGGCGAAAAAGAACGCTACAAAGACCATATCATTGATTATTATCCAAATTCTGATGCTGCAAAATATTTTAAAGATCCTGATTTTTACTTGAAGCAAAAAGAAAACGCAAAGCAAGCTGAAAAACAATATGTAGCGCTTGTAGATAGATACAAAGGTCAAGATTACCGATATGTAGCAACAGAATCTCAAAAAGTAATTGATAACGATAAAACGAATGCTTATCGCGCAGAATACATGTTATTGAATGTTTTGGCAGTTGGTCAAACTACCGAAAATAAAAAAGATTTAATTCCAAAATTGAAAGCAATTATAGCAGAAAAACCCGGAACTCCACAAGCTGTAAGAGCACAAGAGATGCTAGTCATTATCGACAAAGGTTATTCAAAAAACGAAGCTGTTAATTTCAACAAAACGTATGCTTTTACTTATTCAACTGAAGGAAATCAGAGTGTAATTGTTTTGTTAGATGCAGAAGACGATTCAGATGATGCTAAAAAATTGATTTCTGATTTTTCAAATAAAAAGTTCAAGACCAACCGCGTTAAAGTTACTATGAAGACAACGGTTTCAGAAACTAACTTTATGCTAGTACAAGATTTTCCTTCGATTAAAGTAGCGCAAGAATATATTGATGCTTATAAAGCAGGATTTGAAATTTTAGATGATTTGCAGGACAATAAAATTTATATAATTTCGAGTGAAAATTTAAAGAAATTGATAGAAACTTCGAAATTTGACGAATACAAGTTATTTTACGATGATAATTACTAAGATGTTATGCTAGAACGTAAAGGATTTTTTGGATCAAACTCAAATACACCTTCAATGAGTGAATCAAACAGCGATAAATGGAACAGAATTTTGTCTGGAACTGAAATTACAGGAAACATTGTTTCAGACTCAAATTTAATTATAGAAGGACATATCATTGGAAATGTAAATTGTTCTGGAAAAGTTCATATTGGAACAACTGGAAAAATTTCTGGAAATTTAACGGCTACCAATGCTGAGTTTGAAGGAAATCAAGAGGGTGAATTAACAATTGACAACTTGTTGATTTTAAGAAGTACTGCCCGAATAAAAGGTAACATTGCAACCTTGAAATTGAACATTGAAGAAGGTGCTTTTTTCGAAGGAGCTTGTGTTATGAAATCACCTGTTTCCGCTACAAATTTCGCTCAATCTGTATCGTTTGAATAACAAGGATAAACGTCCTAATTTATTTCTTAAGTTTTCTACAGTTGGTATTCAAATGGCTGGGACTATTGCTTTTTTTACATGGCTTGGCACTTTTTTAGATTCTAAATATCCAGCTGAAACCCCTTGGTGGACAATAGGTTTATCACTTTTTGGGGTAATCTCATCGTTGATTTTGGTAATCAAAGAAGTAATTAATCTAAATAAAGACAATGAATAGTAAATTAGTAATTAAACATTGGTTGCTTGTCTTTATTCCAATTGTAATTTATGTTATATTAAACAGAATGCAATTGTTTTCAATAGAATTGTTTCTCTCAAATTTTGCGGCTGGAGCCAATTTATTTATTTTCACAATTAGCGTTTTAATTATGCATGTTGGTAGAACAAATAAACCTGAAGAATTCGTTTTTCGCTATTTGACAATGACTACGGTTCAAATGCTCTCCTTTTTGGCGATTGTAACAGCTTTTGTTTTCACCAAAAAACCAGATGTTGTTGTATTTCATAGTTTGGCTTTGTTTGGCATATCGTTGGTTTTTCAATCAATTGGTTTATTACTTTTTAAATCGAAAAGCAATACTTGAATTATTACATTTGTACATGTCAAAAATTATTTCGCTAGATTTCGGATTAAAACGCACAGGTATCGCGATTACTGATGATAAACAAATCATAGCCAGTCCACTTATAACCGTTGATTCCGTTCAGTTGATGACTTATTTGAATCAATTATTTCAAAAAGAAAATATTGAAATGATTGTGCTTGGATATCCAACTCGATTAGATGGAAGTGATTCACATATTACTGAAAACGTTCGACTTTTAAAAGAAGCACTTGAAAAAGAATTCCCATCTAAATCTATTGTTTTTCAAGATGAAAGGTATAGTTCTGCAAGCGCAATGGAAACCATTCACCTCATGGGAAAGTCAAAACATAAAAAGGATAAAAAACTTGTTGACCGAGTGGCTGCAACAATAATTTTATCTGAATATTTACAAAGCACTCAGAAATAAACTTCAAAACCATATTTTTGCACAAAAAACCAATTCAGAAATGATTTTACCTATCGTTGCGTATGGCGACCCAATATTAAAAAAGGAAGCAGAAGAAATAGAAAAAGATTATCCAGACTTAAAAAAGCTAATAGCGGATATGTTTGAAACAATGTATCATGCGAAAGGTGTGGGTCTTGCAGCACCTCAAATTGGAAAAAGTATTCGTTTGTTTATTGTTGATGGAGCCCCATTCGCAGATGAGGAAGGAGATGAACCAGATCCAAAAGCAGCAGGAATAGAAAACTTTAAAAAGGTTTTTATAAATCCGATAATTGAAGAAGAGGATGGGAAAAATTGGGCTTTTCAAGAGGGATGTCTATCAATACCAAAGATTCGGGAAAATGTTATCCGAAAAGAAAAATTGATAATTACTTATTTTGATGAGAATTGGAATTTTCACGAAGAGTCGCATGATGGTTATGCTGCAAGAATTATTCAACATGAATACGATCATATTGAAGGAATTTTATTTACCGATCATTTATCTTCTTTGAAAAGAAAACTTTTGACTAAACGTTTAAACAATATTTCAACTGGGAATATTTCTGTTGAATACAAAATGAGGTTTCCAGAAACAAAAAAATCGAAATTAATATGAGAAAATCAATTTATTTATTTGGACTATTGAATGTTGCTTTGTTTATTTTTTCTTGTGGAGAAGATTCATCTAAAAAAGAGTTAACGCGAGAAGATTATAAGGCTAGCATTAAACAAATGGAAGATTCTATTTCGACAATTCAGAAAGATCCAGAAGCGGCAGCTAAAATGCCAAGTTTAACAAACATTGAATTAATTAATCGTTTGATTGCATATTATCATGCTTTTCCAAAAGACGAATATGCTGCTGATTGTTTGTTTAAAGTTCACATGAAATATGGAGAGCTACAAGCACATCAAAATGCAGTTGCTTATGGAGACACATTGTTGAAATTTTTCCCAAATTATAAGAATAGAGACTTCGTTTTAGAAAGCCTGGGAAGCTCTTATGATATTTATATAGAACCAAGAGATACATCTAAGGTAAGATACTACTACGAGTTATTACTTAAAGAAAAGACAGTTAAAAACGATAAAAAAGCCGAGATAAGAGCTAGATTGAAATATTTACACTTGGATTTGTTTGAGTATATAAACTTTCAAAACAGTCCAATTTCAAAAAAATTATGATAAAGATTAATCATAATTAGTTCAATGTTTAGAGAATTAAAACTTTTAGTAGTTTAATTTGTTTCTATTAAAATGAAATTATTTCGAACTTTTTAAACAAAAATTAAATACAATTATAAATTTTATAAAATTAAATCCTATAACTTAAATAACTAAAACTTAAAAATTAAGTTAAATTTTAAAAATTTATATTTAATTTGGCAGTCGTTAATATTGTAAAATCATAACAAAAATATGAACAAGAAAAAGTATCTTATTGGTTCTGTTGTTGTTGCTGGGGCATGCGCATTGTTTGCACTTAGTAATTTAGACATCAGTAAAATTAGTGGAAGCTATTCTAAAAAAGGATTGTCTGCCATTCAAGAACAAAAAGCGGATGAAGCAATGGAGTGGATGAAAGCACGCTACATTGATGAAACTACTGGTCAACCTGTTTCTGTAGAAAAACTACAAGAAATTCAGAAACAGATCAGTAAAATGAAAAAAACCAAATCTATTTCTTTCGTTGATTGTGGTCCTGATAACGTTGGTGGACGTACAAGAGCAATTCAAGTAGATAGAAAATGGGAAGATAGAATTTGGGCTGGTGGAGTTTCTGGTAGTTTGTATGTTTCCTACAATAAAGGTAACACATGGGGAAGAGTCACTTCTTTTGTCGAAGCAGGAGCCAATCCATTTATTTCAAGTATGACCCAAACTCCAGATGGTACATTATATGTAGCAACAGGTTCTAATCAAGAAAGCTGGGCTGGAAATGGTGTTTGGTATACAACAGATGATGGAGCAACATGGAATAAAATTCCTGGAATTGCAGAAAGTACAGAAATAGCAAGTTCAAATAACGATAATTTCGTTTGGTTAGCAACTTCTCAAGGTTTGAAAAAATGGAAATTAGGTGATGCAAGTGTGTCGTCTGTTACAGTTACCAGTGGAGCTTGTGCTGCTTTGCAATTATCTAAGGACGGTCAAGTTGTTGTGACTTCATTTGCTTCAAATAAAACGTATGTTTCAACAGACGGTGGAGCTTCTTTTTCAGATAAATCTGGAACAGCAGGAAATGGTTTAGTTCCTAACGGTGCTGCTAGAATTGAGTATGCAATTTCTCCAACTAAAAATTCATCAAACAACTATTCTGTTTATGCTATAAGAACAAATAGTAACTTGTTAAGTATGCATGTTTCCCACGATAATGGAATGACTTGGTCACAATTCGTAGGAGCATCAGGTCCTCCAAATGAGTTTGATATCTATAGAGATCAAGGAACTTATAACTCAATTGCTTCAGTTAATCCAACAGATCCAGAAAATTTATTGATTGGTGGTATTGATGTTTGGAGTTGGAAACAACAAGTAAATAATCCTCCTTCTGGTGGTTTTAATAAAGTTAGTCAATGGTTTGTTAATCAAAACTCTCCTATCTATGTTCATGCTGACAATCATGAAATGAAATGGGATTCAAACAATAGGTTATATGTAGGTAATGATGGAGGTATTGGTATTTCAAATGATTTAGGTGAAACATGGTTTCCAGCGAATAGAGGTTACAATGTAACTCAATTCTACGGGATAGCGTTCGATAGAGCTGGAGCAGTTATTGGTGGTACTCAAGATAACGGAACTTTATATAACGACTTTACAAATTCTACTTACCAATCATTTAACCAAGTAACTGGTGGTGATGGTTTTGAATGTGAAATATCATTCTTTAACCCTAAAGTAATGTTTTCTTCTATATACTATAATGGTATTAGTCGTTCTGGTGATAGAGGGCAAACTTTTTCTTCTTTCACTCCAGCGCTTCCAGGTACATACGATGCTCCAGGAACTGAAGGCTCATTTCACCCATTCCATACTGAATTTATTTTAGCTGAATATTATGACTTGAATTCTAAAGATTCAGTAACTTTTATTCCAACTAGAAATTACAACGATGGAGATGTTATTCGTGTGCCATCAATGGCTTCTGGAGATACTATTTCTTATGTTGCAACGGACGATTTCTACTTTGATGACACATTATTTTATACACCATCATTGACAGTAAACGGTGAGAACTTTGGATTAAATCCTGCAACGGGTGAAACTGTTTCAATGGGAAGTGAAACAGTAGTTTATAACGTTGCTTGGGATACTGTTAAAGTTCAAGATCCATACCAATCTTGGTTCTTAGTGTATGTAAATGCAAATGGAGGTGAGCTTTGGGGAACAAGAAATGCAACTAGATTTGCTGTAACAAATCCTTTATGGGTATGTGTTGCTCGTGGTTTCGGTGGTGGAACATTTAATAATGTTGATTTGGAATTTTCAAAAGACTTAGATCATCTATACATAAGCTCAGGTTCAGGTGTTTGGAGAGTTGATGGATTGGGTTCTGTTTATACATCTGACCCTAACTTTGTTACAAAAGTAGCCTATGTTGGTACAGGTGTTAATGGAACACTTCCTTCTGCAACAACAGCGACTAAAATTTCGACTCTTAACTTCCAAGGTTTAGCTGTAAATCCAAACAACGAAGATGATGTTATTCTATTTGCTGGTTTTGGTGGAACGAATCGTCGTTCATTAAATGCAACTGCTCCAGTACCTAATTTTACAACTCTTGGAGCTATTACAACACCAGGATTGGCTTGTTACGATGGTATCATAGATAGAAATGATCCAGATATTATTGTTGTTGGAACTTCTAGTGGTGTTTTTGTAACTGAAAATGGTGGTGCATCTTGGGAAAATGCTTCAACTGGATTTGAAGGAGTACCAGTTTATGAGGTACGCCAATCTTGGAGAACATGGGAAGAAGGAAACGGAAGACCAGGAGAGATTTATGTTGGAACATTCGGTAGAGGATTATGGAAGTCAACAGCATATTTGGGTGTTGATGAACAAACTGGAGATGTGATAAATACAATCAAAACTAAATTAAAAACATATCCAAACCCTACAAATGATAACACTAACCTAAGTTTCAATTTAGCTAGTTCAGGAGAGGTTAATGTAAATGTGTATTCAATTACTGGTCGTTTGGTTAAATCAGTAACTAGAAACATGAGTTCTGGTGCTAATACATTACCAATTGACTGTGAAAATTTACCGAATGGTACTTATATCATCAAGTTTGTTTCAGGTAAACAAAACGAGTCTGTGAAATTTATTAAAATGTAATAAATTAAAAACAGATTAAATAAAAGGCGGCTTAGGTCGCCTTTTTTGTTAAATCTATTTTATTTAGACGCAGTTTAGTATCAATAAATTAAGCCTTTGTGTTTTAAGCTAAAAATTCTAACAAGCGAAATTTCATTCAAATGATTGATTCTAATTTACTCAATCTAATTTTCAGTAATATCGCTGACAATTTATGTATAGATTAATCTTCACTAACCTATTTCGAATTTTGTTTTTTGAATAGTCTCACTTATACCAGTAAAACGTAAATAGATTATGTTCAAAGCATAGAACTTTGCAGAAAAATCGATTATGAAAGTATTTGAGTTTATGCAAGATTTCCCAAATGAGGTAAAATGTAAGCTGCATTTTAAAGGATTTAGAGAGCAATCTGGTGTGTTTTGTGTTAAATGTGGTTGTTCTAAACAATATTGGTTACAAGCAAAATGGCAATGGCAATGTTCAAAATGTAATTTTAGGACAGGTCTTCGCTCAGGAACCATTATGCATAAAACGAAGATAAGTTTTCATAAATTTTATCTGTGTATGTCACTGATGACTATGACTAAAAAGGGATTTTCCGCTAAAGAAATGCAAAGACAATTATCACATAAAAGATACCGAACTATTTGGGTTTTAATGCATCGGTTAAGAGACGTAATGGGGCAACGTGAAGATTTATACAAACTATCTGGAGCTATTGAAATGGATGAAGGATATTTTACTCATACAAATGCTGAAAATCAAAAACTTAAACGAGGAAGAGGAAGTCAACGTAAAAAGAACGTAGCAGTTATGGCAGAATCAACCCCTTTAGAAATTATAGAAACAGGAGAGAAAAGCTCACATTTCCGTTACGCAAAGATGAAAGCACTTGATAATCATACTTCAAAAAGTTTGAATGAAGTTGTTAGGGAAGGTATAGAAAAAGAAAGTATTTTAATTACAGATAAAAGTACAAGCTATGAAGACTTTAAAAAATTATTTGACTGCCACATTAGCTATAAGTCTGATAAACAAACTACTAAATCTACATTAAAATGGGTTCACATTACTATTTCAAACGCTAAAAGAACACTTTTAGGAATATATCATATGATGAAAAGTGAATATCTACAAGCGTAACTTAATGAATTTTGTTATCGATTGAATAGAAGGTACTTCGGTGAGAACTTATTCAATAGACTCATAATAGCCTCTATTTCTGCGAATAAAATCAAAAACTGGTAAATATGAGACCATTCAAATTTTGTTTTTATTCACTTTGTTTCAAGCTAGACCAATTGAATTTTGAATTTGTAATTCAAATTAAAATCAATTTTAGAAGATTGATAATCTATATTTTTGATGAATTATCTTTGATGTATGGATAACTTAGCTTGTTTTATTCTTCTTGCTTTGTTTGCTGAAAAACTCGGAAAAATAGTAGCATTTGGTTCATCTTTGTTTTTTATACTTACAGCGACTTTTTTTAGATATGCATTCTGTTCTAACTCCATCTACTGTGATTCGAACGAAGATGAAAATTTCATTCGGATTTGATCCTTTTCTTTTCCCAAAGAAAAGTAGGTTAAAATTCTTTTGCATTTCAAGCAATTTTAAGTTTGTAAAATTAGATTAACCTAAAGTGTTAAACAAGATGTTCATTCTCTGAACGGCTTGATATACGGGCGTTACATCGAATTCGGGTGCGTCGCAAAATTGAGAAGGTGCGACGCACCGAATGACGCATTTGATGTTTAATGTAATTTGATTCTTTATGAATGCAGAAAAACAAAAAACCCCGTAAAAACAAGTGTTTTACGGGGTTTTGGTTTCTTTTATAATCTTTAGTGCGGAGAGTGAGGGATTCGAACCCCCGGAACCTCGCAGTTCAACAGTTTTCAAGACTGCCGCAATCGACCACTCTGCCAACTCTCCGAGACAAAAGTAGTAATACTTTGAATACTGGCAAGTCTTCTGTAGAAAAAAAAGGAATTATTTTTTAAGATTGGAATTCAAAAAACTAGAAAATTAATTCTGACTCTTTGAAAATGAGAAGTTTCTTAGAATAATAGATGTGAAGAAATTATTAAAATAAATCAAATTATTTTTTTTCATTCGCTAAAATCGACCAAATTATTGATAAAACGAGTACTCCAAGAACAATCAAAAGTGAAATTGATGAGGAGAAATGATAAAATGGTGCTATTAACATTTTAACACCGATGAAGGTTAAAATAAAAGCTAAACCATATTTCAACTTGGAAAATAAATCAATTGAGTTTGCTAGTAAGAAATACATTGATCGTAATCCTAAAATAGCAAATATGTTTGAAGTATATAATATAAAAGGATCATCAGGAGCAATCGCAAAAATTGCGGGTATAGAATCGACTGCAAAAATTAAGTCAGTTGATTCAATTACAACCATAACCAAAAGCAATCGTGTTGCAAAGCGCTTTGCGCCTCGTCTAATGAAAAACTTATCACCATGATAATTTCTAGATACTGGAATTATTTTACGAATTATGCGAGCCCCTAAACCTTTATTAAAGTCTTTTTCTTCATCGTCTTCACCAGCAAAAGCAGATTTAATACCAGCATAGATAAGGAAGAAACCGAAAATCGTTAAAACCATATTAGGTTTAAAAAAGGTTTTAGTAGCGAAATCTGCATGAGCACCTCCTGAATTACTTAAATTGAAATGAAATCCCATGAACTCAAAAGCTGGCAAATAGGTTAGGTTAATCAATTCAACTCCTGAGAATATAAAGATGGCTCTAAAAATTAAGGCTCCTATTATTCCCCAAATTAGTACTTTATGTTGGAGTTTTCCTTCTAGTTTAAAGAACCCAAAAACAAGAATAAACACGAATAGATTGTCAACAGACAAAGCCTTTTCTATCCAGTATGCTGATTGAAATTGAGCAAATTTTTCAAAACCTGCCTGCCAATAAACTAATCCACTAAACAACATTGATAATGAAATCCAAACGATTGTCCAAATTGTAGCCTCCTTATTGGAGACAACATGACTTTTTTTATTTAAAACTCCTAAATCAAGAATTAACATGAAAGTTATCAAAACCGTAAAAACGATTAAAAGCCCTGGATTAGTTGAAAGGATATTATTCATAAATTAATTGAGTTAGGCAAAAGTAAAGAATAAACCGTCATTAAGTTAAATAGTTTAAGCTTGTTTATAGTTTAGGAATGATGTTAACACTTAATTAATTTTGGTTAAATATCGAATAACTTGAATCTAAAATCGTACTTTTGCGCCACTTTAAAATAGAATTAGAATGAGTATAGCTTTAGGAAACCACATTTTGGTTGAATTTATGAATTGCGACCCACACATTATGAATGATGTTGCTGCAATCGAACGTGATATGGTTGGCGCTGCACAAAAAGCAGGTGCTACCGTTATTAATTCAACGTTTCACCATTTTTCGCCTTATGGAGTTTCTGGGGTTGTAGTTATTCAAGAAAGTCATTTAGCAATTCATACTTGGCCAGAATATGGTTATGCTGCTGTAGATTTATTCACTTGCGGTGAAATGGATGCATGGATTTCATTTGATTTTTTAAAAGAATGTTTCGGTGCTAAATCCTATTCAGCGTTAGAAATGAAAAGAGGTTCTGTTAATCTGTTGACTAGAAATAACTTTGATATTTCTACCATGCGACAAAAAGCTGCAGAATGGAGAAATCCAGAGTTTTATACAAGAAATGTGTGGTTCACAGATAAAGATGATGATCAAGCATTATCTCTTCGTTTCACTGGTGAAGTGTTTTTTGATGTTCAATCTCCTTTCCAAAGAGTACGAATCTTGGAATCCTACAAATATGGTAAAATGTTGGCACTAGACGATATGGTCATGACAACTGAAAAAGATGAATTTCATTATCACGAAATGATTGCTCATCCTGCAATGTTCACACTTGGAGATGCTAAAAACATACTTGTCATTGGTGGTGGTGACGGTGGAACAGTTCGCGAAATTCTTCGTCACGAAGGTGTTGAAAAAGTAACAATGGTTGAAATTGATGGTGCCGTAATTGATTCATGCAAAGAGTTTTTACCAAACATAGCGGCAGCTTTTGATAATCCTAAGTTAGAATTGATTGTTGACGATGGTATAGCCTTTTTGAAAAAAGCAAAAGCAAATTCATACGATTTAATCATTGTCGATGGTTCAGACCCTGTTGGTCCTGCAGAAGGATTGTTTTCAGTTGAATTTTACACAAACTGTTACAATGCACTTAAAGAAACAGGAATTCTTGTGGCACAAGGTGAATCGCCTAAATTCAATGAAAAAGCATTTACTGAATTGAACTATACCTTACAAGGGATTTTCGGAAAAGAGAAAGCACCCGTTTCTTTGTTTTTTGTTCCTACTTATCCAACAGGAATGTGGAGTTTCCAATATGGAATTAAAGGTAATTTGAATCCAAAGAAGATTTCTAATACAGATCTAATTCAGGAATTCGTTGAAGCAAAAGGTTTACGTTATTATAATGATGAAGTTCATGTTGGAAGTTTTGCCACACCTAATTTCGTTAAAAGTTTAATCAAATAGGGTTTTCCCTCATATTATTAATAGAAGTCAAAATAGTTAATCCCTACTTTTGATTCAATAATTATTTATACATTTTTATGCAAATCACATCAAACAAGGTTGTTTCCTTAAAGTACAAACTATCAAATCACCAATCAGGTGAGAAAATCGAAGAAACGAACGAACAAAATCCATTAGTATTTTTATACGGAGTAGGAGGGTTGATTCCAGAATTTGAAGAAAATTTGGCTGGTAAAATAGTTGGAGATTCTTTTGATTTTCACATAATTGCATCAAATGCATATGGAGATCACGATCCAGAACACATAGCAATGATTCCTAGTAACGTTTTTCATGATGACAACGGTAACTTTGACAACGACATGTTTCAAGTTGGTGCAATGATTCCAATGAGTGACAGTGAAGGAAATCACATGCATGGTAAAATTGTGGAAGTGGATTCAGAAAACGTAAAAATGGATTTTAATCATCCTTTAGCAGGAACAGATTTACATTTTCAAGGTGAAATTTTAGACATAAGAGAGGCTACTGAAGACGAGTTAGCTCATGGTCATGTACACGGTGAACACGGACACCAACATTAAATAAACTGAACTACTACTATTAGTTTTTTATTTAATATTGTTTAATTCACACCAATAATGGCAACGATTTTTGAAACACGCCTAATAGGAAATATTGGCAAAGATGCTGTCGTTAAGTTAATGGACAGAGGTATTCTTGCTATTAATTTTCCTGTTGCGCACAATAAAAATTGGAAAGACAAACGAACAGGTGAACTAAAAACTAAAACAACTTGGGTGAGTTGTACTATTTGGAAGAAAGAGGGTGCAAATATGCGCATTGTTGATTTTTTAAATAGAGGAACTTTAGTTGAAGTAATAGGAACCCCATTTGCAAAGGCTTTTCAACAAGAAGATGGTTTTATTCGTACAGAAATAAGAATGAATGTAGCAAGAACAAATATTCTAAGACCAGTAATGAAAGACGATACGCTTCCAACAGAAATGATGATTGACGAATCAAATTTTGAAGTTTCCTTAGATGATTTTTCTTTGGAGGAAAATGATTTTAGTTGAAAAACAAATAGTTATAAGAAACTTTAAAATTTTTCTAAATTTTCTTGCAGATTAATAATTATTTCAATTATATTTGCACTCGAATTTACAAAAACAAATTCCTCCTTAGCTCAGTTGGTTAGAGCATCTGACTGTTAATCAGAGGGTCTCAGGTTCAAGTCCTGAAGGGGGAGCTGAGAAAAGGGTTGCAGAAATGTAACCCTTTTTTTTTCATGTAAAAAAGTCAAATTTTATAAAATGGAGACCATCATTGGAACTGATTTAAGTCATGCTGTAGCTTTGTTAAAAGCCGGTCAAGTAGTTGCAATTCCAACAGAAACAGTTTATGGTTTAGCTGCAAATGGATTGGACGAGTCTGCCATTTTGAAGATATTTGAAGCAAAAGGAAGGCCTTTAAGTAATCCTTTAATTCTTCATTTCGAATCCCATGATTCAATAAGACCTTATATAACAGATTTCCCTAAAGAACTAGAAATGCTTGCTGCTGTATTTTGGCCAGGTCCTTTGACAATTTTGTTGCCAAAATCAAAGTTAGTTCCAGAGTTAATTACTGCAGGATTGAATAGGGTAGGAGTAAGGGTTTCTGCTCACCTTAAATTGAAAGAATTATTAGAGAATTTACCTTTCCCGCTAGCTGCACCAAGTGCCAATCTTTATGGATTGATTAGTCCGACAAAGTCAACACATGTTCATAAGCAGTTGAACGGCAAAATTCCTTATATTTTAGAAGGGGGAGACTGTCAAAATGGTATTGAATCTACTATTGTGGGAATTGAAGAAGAGAAAGTAGTTGTTTATCGTTTAGGAGGTATTTCAGTTGAAAGTATTGCCACAAATCTTGGATATAAGCCAATTATTAAAAATCAGGAAGAAAATCAACCTGTAACAAGTGGAATGGTTAAATATCACTATGCACCAATAACTGAATTTGCTTATTTGAATTCAGATTTTGTTTTTTCACCTCATTTAAATGACGGTTTTATTTTGTTAAAGGATTCTTTTCCTGAGATTCCTTCAGAACAGAAGTTTATTTTAAGTGAATCTGGAGACATTAATGAGGCTGCAAAAAAAATGTATGATGCAATGCATCAAATGGATCAAAAGGGTTTTTCAAAATTGTATATAGAAAAATTTGAAAATGTAGGGTTAGGTCTTTCGCTTAATGATAGATTGAATCGTGCAACTAAAAAGTTTGAAAAGTAAATTTTACAAATTTTGGAGCAAAAAAAAGCCTCGTTTCACAACGAGACTTTTAGTACGGAATTGATACTAATTATGCTTTTTTGACATTAACTGCATTCAAACCTCTACGACCTTCTTGTAGATCGAATTCGACAGCGTCGTTCTCTTTAACTTTGTCGATTAATCCTGTCACGTGTACAAAATACTCTTTGTTCGTGTCTTCATCAACAACAAAACCAAAACCTTTGGTCTCATTGAAGAACTTTACTGTTCCTTTATTCATTGTAATATAATTAATTTCGGTAAAGGTATGCCTATTTAATTGAAAAGCAAGGCTTTTGAAAAATCTTTTACTTTTTTTTTGAAAATAAGTTGAAATAGGTGTATTGAGTAAACTTTTAGTCCTTTTTAAAGCCATCAAAATATTCTTCAACACTCCAAGCCTCAGCTTTGGCAGCGAACCAAGGTTTTATTTTTGGCCATAATTTTCCAAATAATTCAGAATCGCGGTAGTTATTCAATGCTTCTTCTGAATCCCAAATACTATAGGTCATTACGACATTAGGATTTGAGACGTCTTTTAATAGTTTCATACCATGACAACCAGGAAATGTTGCCACTTTCCATTTAACGGTATCAAAATGCGTAAAAAAATCAATTAGTTTTTCCTCTTGAAAAGTAATTTTTACAATACGAGTTAACATAAAGTTAAAAAAAAGAATGAATATCGGTACGTGAACCTGCAGGAATAAACTCAATGCGAATGATTTCTCCAACCCTTACGCCAAATAATTTTGTTGCTCCGCCAGTGCTTCCATTTGCACCGCGATTAATTGCAATTTCTAGTAAATCATTACTGTTAAAAATCGCAACACGTTCTCCCATTGCTACATCATTATAATGCTCCGAAATAACATCGATGTGATAGCTTTTGTCTACGTAATATATGATGAAAGGTGTGTGGTTTCCAAAGCGTTCAAAGTCCGATTTTTTAACATTGGTAATAATGTTCCCGAATGTATCCGTATGAATTACTGTTCCTTGAATTAAAAACTCTTCAATTATAGGCTTTTGTAAAAATGCTTTTCTATATGTATAAACAGGTTCTGTAAAACTCGAAATTGGAACGTTTTGGGCAATTTTAGCCGCCAACTCAACAAAACAAGTTTTTGCAGTAAACTTCAACATTTCAGGATAAGAACTTATTGAAGAAAAGCGATATAATTCATCTGGAACGTTTTCATCTAAAAATGAACCAAAGAAACCGTTATCATTCGAAATAAAATATTGGCCGCGATACTTCATTATCGTTGGAAAACTCATTGAATTTCCTTTTAAGTTTGGCTCGCTATCAACTCCGATGATGTGAATACTTCCTGTGGGAAATTCTTCAAAGCAACAATGCAACTGAAAAGCAGCCTCTGCAACGTCAAACGGTTTAATAGAATGTGAGATGTCGATGATGTTAGCGCTAGGCAATTTCTTAAGGACAGCACCTTTCATCGCCGCGACGTAAAAATCTTGTAAGCCAGAATCTGTTGTTAAAGTTACTATTTGCATGAAAAATCAGAATTCAGTATTCTAATAATTTATAATTTTACCAAAAGTAATGTAATTCGAGAAACCCTAAACCAAATACCTAGAAAATAGTTGAATACTGGAACAAGAAATTTAGAAATTACAGGCGTAAATCCTGCTGAATTATTTGGAATCAACGATGCCAATTTCAGACACATAAAAACGTTTTTTCCTAAGCTAAAAATCACTGCGCGAGGTAATGTGATTACGCTTATTGGTGATGATGAAGTAATGGATGAATTTGAAAGAAAGTTCAATTTAATGGTGCAACATTACCACAAATTCAATCACTTAACGGAAAACAATATCGATAATTTGATGTTAGTTGATGGTTCCAAAATGCTTTCAAACGACGACGGATCAGAAACATTGGTGCACGGAAATGGTGGTGCTAAAATCAAAGCGCGTACAGTCAACCAGAAGAAATTGGTGCAAGCTGTCGATAATCACGATATGGTTTTTGCAGTTGGCCCTGCAGGAACAGGTAAGACTTACACCGCAGTTGCTCTTGCCGTTCGTGCATTAAAAGCAAAAGAAGTAAAACGCATTGTGTTGACCCGTCCAGCAGTTGAAGCAGGAGAAAATTTAGGTTTCCTTCCAGGAGATTTGAAAGAAAAATTAGATCCGTATTTAATGCCTTTGTACGATGCTTTGCGCGATATGATTCCTGCTGAGAAATTGGCGGATATGTTGGAATTTGGCGTGATTGAAATTGCTCCACTTGCCTTTATGCGTGGACGAACCTTGGATAAAGCTTTTGTTATTTTGGACGAGGCGCAAAACACCACTCCAATGCAAATGAAAATGTTCCTGACACGTATGGGAATGACTGCAAAATTTGTGATTACAGGAGATATGTCGCAAGTTGATTTGCCTCACAAACAAAAATCAGGTTTGGCTTACGTATTGGACGTACTGAAAGACGTTGACGAAATTGGTATCGTTCGCCTCGGACAAAGTGATGTGATTCGCCATAGTTTGGTAAAGAAAATCGTACAAGCTTTTGACGAAGTAGAGGCAGAAGAGAAGAAAAAAGAAGCAGCAATAGCTGAAGAAAAAAGGAAATTTTATAAAGATAAACGCGACTAAAAATGAATGCAATAACTTCTTCGGAATTTGATTTTAAAGGACAAAAAGCAGTATATCACGGGAAAGTCCGTGATGTTTACACGCTTGAAAATGATGTATTGGTGATGGTGGCTTCCGATAGAATTTCAGCTTTCGACCACATACTACCAAAAGGAATTCCCTACAAAGGACAAGTGCTGAATCAAGTGGCAACTATGTTCCTTGAAGCGACAAAAGACATCGTTCCAAATTGGTTGATTGCAACTCCAGATCCAAGTGTGGCTGTTGGTCTTGCATGTGAGCCTATCCGTGTAGAAATGGTGATTCGTGGTTATTTAGCTGGACATTCCGCACGTGAATACAAACTTGGAAAACGTAAGCTTTGTGGTGTGAATCTTCCTGAAGGTATGAAAGAAAATGGTCGTTTTCCTGAACCGATTATAACACCAGCAAGCAAAGCAGAAGAAGGACACGACGAGGATATTTCGCGTGAAGATATTATTGCAAATGGAGTTGTTCCTGAAGCAATTTATGTTCAAATGGAAAAATACACACGCGCATTGTTTCAACGTGGAACAGAAATGGCAGCAGAGCGAGGTTTGATTTTAGTGGATACGAAATATGAATTTGGTTTGCGTAATGGTGAAGTGATTTTGATTGATGAAATTCACACACCTGATTCTTCGCGTTATTTCTACGCTGAAGGTTACGAAGAACGTCAAGCAAACAACGAACCTCAAAAGCAATTGTCGAAAGAATTCGTTCGCCAATGGTTGATTGAAAATGGTTTCCAAGGTTTGGAAGGTCAAACCATGCCTTTTATGCCTGACGAATTTGTGCAAACTATCACCGATCGCTACATCGAATTGTATGAACGCATTACAGGAAAAGAGTTTGTGAAATCAGACACTTCAGATATTCAAGCGCGCATTCAAATAAATGTAGATGCATACCTTGATAAAACTACTAAATAGAAAATTGAATAGCTTTATAAATTGTATTAATCAAAGCCAAAATAGTCTTTAAAATAGTGGTTTTGGCTCTCATTATTACAATTTTTTAAAGTGCAAATATTAATCTTTTTATTCAGTTTAGATTTGATTTCTATAGATTTCATCACGTCTAACCGACAAAAATTAAAGGTTAATTCTCTATTCAACTCTTTAATTTTCTATTTTTACATTTTAACACAACTAAAAGTAGTTAGTAAAAAGTTAATTGAAATTGTTTTGCGATCTGATTCATCACTGCGAATCTCTCTTAACTCTTAACTCTTAACTCTTCACTTTTAGTTCTCAACTTTCAGTTCAAATGTCTGTCCATAAAAACGTAAAACGAGTTACCACACACACTTTGCAAGAAATGAAAAATGCAGGTGTAAAAATCTCAATGTTAACAGGTTATGATTTTTCAATCGCTCGAATAATCGACGAAGCAGGAATGGATATTATTCTTGTTGGGGATTCTGCTTCCAACGTTATGGCTGGGCACGAAACAACCTTACCAATTACTTTAGATCAAATGATTTATCACGCTTCTTCGGTTGTAAGAGCTGTTGATAGAGCATTGGTTGTAGTTGATTTACCTTTTGGATCTTATCAAGGAAATTCGAAAGAAGCGCTTTCTAGTGCCATTCGAATCATGAAAGAATCTGGTGGTCATGCTGTGAAAATGGAAGGTGGACAAGAAATTTTGGAATCGATCAAACGTATTTTAACTGCTGGAATTCCGGTAATGGGACATTTAGGTTTGACACCACAGTCGATTTATAAATTTGGAACTTACGTCGTTCGAGCGAAAGAAGAAGAAGAAGCAAATCGCTTGATTGAAGATGCAAAAGCATTGGAAGAAGCGGGATGTTTTGCTATCGTTTTAGAGAAAATTCCAGCTAAATTAGCAGCAAAAGTAGCACAAATGGTAACTATACCGATTATCGGAATTGGAGCTGGAAACGGTGTTGATGGGCAAGTTTTAGTAGTGCACGATATGTTGGGCATCAATAACGAATTCAGTCCACGATTTTTACGTAAATACAATAACCTACACGAACAAATGATGCGTTCGTTTCAAGAATATATTCGCGATGTACAATCTGGAGATTTCCCTAACGAATCTGAGCAATACTAAGAGTTGTTTATGAATTTCAAGCGATTTTCAGTTTTAATTAGTCTCTTTTTGTTGGTCTTATTTTCTTGTACAACAAGTGACAACAAAGAAATTGAGTCTAAGAACGCTTCACAAAACTTATGCAAACACAGTAGTTGGTTGAAGATTTATGACAACGGGGAAATTGTTACCGTAAAGATTACCAATCCTGATAATCCTAAGCAAGTTTTTGTTTTTGAAGGGAAGTTGAATTCCAACCAAAAAGTAGTAAACTCAAGCAAGAAAATTAATTTACCCGTTGCAAAAATGGCTGTTTTGTCATCGACGCATATAGGTATGTTGAATGAACTCAATGCAATAAAAACGATTGCTGCCATCTCAAATGTAAAGTATGTTTACCAAAGTGAAGTAAAACGTGGTGTTAAATCAGGGCAAATTATATCACTTGGTGACGAAGGACAAATTTCCATTGATAAATTGCTTCAGTCTAAATCTAAAATAATGATTTACAGTGCTTTTAGTGGTGAATTCTCGCAACAAAAAAAGTTTGACAAACTAGGTATTATTAGCATTCCTGATTACGACTGGCGCGAAACAACACCTCTTGGTAAAGCTGATTGGCTTTTACTTTTTGGTTATTTAACAGGAAAACAAGAGCAAGCAAAAGAAAGAATTGAACGATTAAATACTCTATATTCTCAAGGAATTATCGCAGGAAAAAAAATCAAAAACAAAGAAGTTTTTCTACTTGGAAATCAAATGGGTGATTACTGGTATACGCCAGCTGGTGAAAGCTACCAAGCAATTTTATTGAAAAATGCAGGAATTAACTATCTGTATGCCAACACTAAAGGAACAGGGAGCTTAGCTTTGCCCATGGAACAAGTGATTCAAGACTCCAAAAAAGCTACAATTTGGTTAAATCCAGGTTTTGAAACCAAAAAAGAAATTTTGTTAAGCAATCCAAAAGCAGCATTTTTATCTGTTTTTCAAAAAGGTAAAATTTATTGCTACTCTGCAAGCATGAATAATTTCTGGGAAAATAGTTCCATTCAACCGCATTGGTTTTTACACGATTTACAAGAAATCAAAGCCAATACGGCAACGAACGAAAACTTGTATTTTTATAAGTCAGTGGAATGAAAAACGCGCAACGACTCAATTGGTTTTTAATTGGTTCAGTGGTTATTTTTCCATTCATGGCTTTATTGCATTTAAGTATTGGTGAAATTCCAATTGATTTGGATGATTTGATAAATGTCATTTTTAATTATGATGCGGAAAATACAGCTCAATTGTTAGCTCGCGAATTTCGATTTCCTCGCTTAATCATGGCTTGTATTGCTGGTGCAGGACTTTCGCTTGCGGGAATGTTGATGCAAACATTATTCAACAATCCACTTGCTGGACCTTATGTATTGGGAATCAATTCTGGTGCAAGTTTAATGGTTGCGATAAGTTTATTAACTGGAATTCAATTTTTTGGAACAAATTTAGGATTGATTAGCGCTGCATTAATTGGTGCTTTTGCCGCAGGAATGTTGATGATGAGTGTAACAGGTTTTTTGAAATCACAAGTTTCCTTACTTTTGGTCGGTTTGATGTTTGGAAGTTTCACCTCAGCGATTGTTTCTTTTTTAGAAGTGAGTTCAAAGGCAGAACAACTCAAAAGCTTCACGCTGTGGTCGATGGGTTCGTTGCAAAATGTTTTATTGGAACAAATTCCTTTGATTCTTTTCTTTTTTGCAATCGGAATAGTATTAAGTGCCTTAATCGTAAAACCTTTAAATTTATTAGTAATTGGCGAAAATGCAGCTTCATTATTGGGAATTAAAATTCAACAAACACGTATAGTAATTATGGTCATAACCGCATTGCTGACAGGTTTAATTACTGCTTTTTGTGGTCCGATTGCTTTTGTTGGATTAGCTGTTCCAAACATCACACGCATTTTACTTAAAACACAAAATCATTCGCATTTAATTCTTGGGAATTTGATTATTGGTAGCACTTTTTTAGTCGTTTGTGATACATTCATTCAATATTTAGAAAGTTCTGTACAGCTGCCAATAAATGTTCTAACTTCTTTAATTGGTGCCCCTTTCGTGATAATTGTATTAATTCGTCGAACAAAATGATACGATTCCAACAAACTCAAATAGGATACAAAAAAGCACTCATTTCAATTGAAAATTTGGAGTTAGAATCGAGTGCGATTTATGCTTTAGTTGGAAGAAATGGAAGTGGAAAATCGACATTTTTGAAAACGATAACAGGACAAATTAGTTTACTTGGAGGGAATTTAGAAATTAATGGTCGCTCATCCAAAGATGTTAATACGGCTGAATTATCCCGGATTATTTCATTTGTTGAAAGTAAGTTTGACGGTGTTTCTTTTCTTACTGTAGAAAATTATTTAGCCTTGGGACGAGCTCCTTACACAAATGCATTAGGACGTTTGAGTTCAGATGATTGGGGAATCGTTCACGAAGTCGCTGAAGAAATGGGCTTAACTGAATTTTTAGAAAAAGACACCATAAATTTAAGTGATGGCGAACGTCAATTATGTGCGATTGCTCGTGCTTTGGTTCAACAAACTCCCATTTTATTACTCGATGAACCGACTGCATTTTTAGATTTTGCTAACAAGCAATTATTAATCGACAAGTTACTGCATATCGCCAAAGAAAAACAGAAATGCATCATTTTCTCCACTCACGATTTGGATTTATGCATTGAGAATAAAATTGAATTTTTAGCACTGAAAAATAAAACTTTAAACAAAATTAGCTGTCAAACGAAAGATGAATTGATTCGTTTTTTGGAGGAAAAATAGCTAATTTCTAGTTGAAATAAATCATTTAATGCAGCAAATCAAATTTCTTTCGAAATTCCTGCTCTAAAGCAGCTCCACCATTTAAAATTTTCTTACACCACTCGATTTTTAGATCTCTTTGTTCGTTTTTTGATAACTTCCATTCTATAGAACTCATTTCCAAACGTTGCCGAATTGTTTGAAGAAGAATAGCTACGGATACAGAAATATTGAAACTTTCAGTGAATCCATACATTGGAATTTTTACACAATAATCTGCACGATCTATCATTTCTTGTGATAAACCTTGACGTTCTGTTCCAAAGAAAAAAGCAATAGGTTCATTTAATGGTAAATTATGAATCGTGAAAGCATCAGTATGTGGCGTTGTAGCAACAATTTTATAGCCTTGATTTTGAAGATTTAAAATACAATCATCCGTCGGGTTATCACTTATAGCATAATTGTAAATATCCACCCAACGACCTGCGCCTAGAGCAATATCACGTTGAACAGCGAAGGAATTACTTTGTTCTATGACATGTAAATCTTGTAATCCAAAACAATCGCAAGAACGTAAAACAGCTGATGCATTGTGTTCTTGATAAATATTTTCTAAAGCTACAGTTAAATGTTTTGTTCGATTTGCCGCAATTCGGTCGAACATTTTAACTTTATTCTGAGTAATAATTTTATAGAATTCCTCTAAAACAAAGTCATTGATTTCGGTCACGTTATTTTTTGAGCGCAAAGTTAACAAGCTTATGAAACTAAATTTCAATTACCATCATTTTTTTGATCAATGTATCTTCTTGCAATAAATCCAGAGTTTTGCCATTGTATTTCAGTGTCACCAATAAATGATTTATAAATCCAAAATCTAATTCTTGTAGTAAAAATTCTAAATTATTGACATCAAATTTTTCGCTGTGAAACGAATATTTAGCGAACTGACCAGTTTCAAATTGAATCAATATAAATCTTTTGTAAGCTAAATTTGACTGAATTTGATTTATTCTAGAAACTTGATATAACGGGAACAAGGTGTCTTGAATCAATTCGTTTGATGTTATTTTGAGCACTTTTTTTGTGGTTTTAACTTCAATTCGATTATTTTCTTCAATTAAAAAACCGCGATATTCGGGTAATTCTGACAATTCAGACCAATGATTAAAACCGAAGGAATTTAAAAAATCAAAATCATAGAATAAATTTTCCCATTCACATTGTTTTTCATCTTTGATTTGTTTCATGAAATCGTAGGTTTCTTTTGGAATGTCACAAATCCAATAGCGCAAACTTTCACCGAAAAGATTCACATAAAAGCGCATAGTTGATTTGGGATTTTAAAAGAGATGTAAATTTAACTGAATTCAACTTCTACAAATCGAAATAGCATAAAAAAAGTCGACTTTTCAGCCGACTTTCAAAAACTTATTTTTAAATTTTTTAATTTATAGATCCAGTTACTCGTTTCATAAATCCGTTCAAAGCATCTCTTTTGGGAGTTCCTGCTTGAATTTCTTTGTGCACTTCTAAGGCTCCTGAATAGTTGGAAAGCAATTCGCCAATCACATCTAACTCCTCGTCTTTAATTCCAGGTGCTTCGATAAGATTTTCCAACGTTTCCATTGTTTCGATTACATAGTCTTCATCATTCGCTTCGATGAACTCTACAATGTGTTTAATTAGCGGTAACCTCATGGAGTACTTCTTGAATGGTTTCTATTTTATTCCCTTGAGTTTCCTTCACTAAAGCACCGTTTACAAAACCAGCAAATGTTGGTAAGTTACTAACGTTTGCGAATTTACGCGAATTAGGGAATTTCTCTGCGTCGACATAATAAAACTCTATGTCTGCATTTTCTTCCGCCATTCTTTTGAATTTCGGTTTTGTAATCTTACAGTTTCCACACCATCCAGCGCCATATTGCACCATTACTTTTGGATTGGAAGCTAACAATTGATCGAGGTTATCTTCTGTGATTTCTGAAAACATGATTTTAATTTTTAGTGTTTGCTTAAATATTCAGCAGTTCCAGTTCTTGTAGCTTTCATTGCGTCTTTTCCTTCTTCCCAGTTCGCTGGACAAACTTCTCCGTGTGTTTGAACGTGTGTGAATGCATCGATTAAACGAATGTACTCATGAACGTTTCTTCCAACAGGGAAATGATTTACTGATTCGTGGAAAACCATTCCGTTTTCGTCTAATAAGTAAGTTGCTCTGTAAGGAACATTATCACCTGCAGGACCATCTTCGTCGTACATGTCGTAATCTAAAATCCCTAATTCGTAAGCTAAAACGCGTGTTGAATCAGCTAAGATTGGAAACTTAACGCCTTCAATTCCACCGTTGTCTTTTGCTGTATTTAACCAAGCAAAGTGAACTTCAGCTGTGTCACAAGACGCACCGATAACGATTGTATTTCTTTTTGCAAATTCAGCAGCAGCTTCTTGGAAAGCGTGAATTTCTGTTGGACAAACGAATGTAAAATCCTTTGGATACCAGAATAAAACTACTTTTTTCTTGTTTTCAACTGCTTGTTTAAGCACGTTTAGTTGGTAAGCATCGCCCATTTCGTCGATTGCTTTCACTGAGATGTCTGGAAATTGTTTTCCTACTAATGTTGCCATAGTTTTTATTTTTTATTTGATGATTACTAATTTGGTTGCAAATTTAATTATTTGTGCTTGATTTTACTTAATTGAATTGCCTAACCAAGCATTAAACATCCAATTTGTTTTTTCTTTTTCGCGAATTAAATCACTGATGAAAGCATTCGTTCCTTCATCTTCAATTTCGTTCGATTCTTTCAATAACGCTCTTTCAACAATTAACAACTGTTTTTGTGCATCTAAAATGTATTGCATTCCTTTGTTACCGTCAATGATTAATTCATTTTCCTTAATAACACTTTTAGAAATGTAATCTGAAAAAGTAGATAGCGGTCTTCCTCCTAGGGTTAAAATTCGTTCAGCTAACGCATCAATTGTGAGCAATGTTGAGTTGTATAATTCTTCATACTTCAGGTGCAATTCAAAGAATTTTTCGCCTTGAATGTTCCAATGAAGTGCTCTCAAATTTTGATAATGTAACTGATAAGATGAAAGTAATTGATTTAAATTTCCGATGTAATTTTCTGAGATATTCATTGTTTAGTTTTTAATTATGGAACAAAGTTAGGGGTGAATAATTATAATTGTTATCAATATTATTTATATTTTTATCAAATTAACTTATAAATAATGCTTTCAATTCAACAAATGCAATACATCGTTGCTTTGAGCGAAGAACAACAATTTCAAAAAGCAAGTGAACGTTGTTTTGTGACTCAGCCTACTCTTTCTATGCAAATCAAAAAAGCAGAGGAAGAATTGGGTCATTTAATTTTTGACAGAAGTTCTTCACCTTTAAAGTTAACAAATTTCGGGATAAATTTGCTGCCAATTCTTAGGGAAATATTAAGCGAAAATGAAAAAATTAAGTTGTTAAAAGATAAGCAAAATAATCAATTTGTTGAAGAAATTCGACTTGGTGTCATTCCAACAATTGCTCATTTTCTTGTTCCATCTATGTTTGGAATTTGGCAAAATGAATTAGAAAATGTAAAACTTTCTATTGAAGAATTAAAAACAACCGAATTGATTGAAGCCCTTGAGCGCAAAGAAATTGATTTGGCAATACTAGCAGGACCACATTACGACCCTAGGTTGCGAACCATTCCTTTATTCAATGAAGAAATCCTAATTTATTGTCCAAGTATTGAAGGTTCAGAAATTTCTTTAGAGGAATTACAGAATTTACACCCATGGTTATTAAGTAAAGGAAATTGTTTGCGTACTCAAATGATTCATTTTTGTAAACTCAACGATGGCGTTTCTGATGCTTGGAATTATCAAGGAGGAAATATTGACTTGTTGACTAAGATGGTGGATCAAAATGGCGGTTATACCTTGGTTCCTGAAAACATTGATCTAGAAGGGAAAACCGAAAACTTGAAACATTTAACGAGTTCGTTAGGTGTGCCAGCACGAGAAATCATAGGTTTGTATCCAGAGCGCTCTATCAAAAAAGAAAGCGTGGAGCGAATTCTGAGAGAAATTCAATTCAAATACAGTACAAATCGTAAATTGGAACATTATAATTTATTGAGTTGGAAATAAAGAAATCTATTAAATGGAAAATGTAGAATTGAAAATGTAGAATTGAAAACTTTACATTTTACATTTTACATTCTACATTTTAAATTAAAAAGTATGAGCGACTTCGGAACCATCATCACCGCAACTAAACACAATCAAACGCATGGATCAATAGCTACTTTCACGGAATTGGAGGAAGAAAAACTCACGGATGCCTTAACTTTTTTGATTGTTAAACATCAAGCTTTAACAGCTGAAGGTGACTTAATGAATGCTCAATTTGAAATCACAGAAAAGTATGTTGCAATCGCACCACTTAGCGAACATTATTTTAATGACGATGATTGGGAAGACCAATATGATTTTGTACTTGATAATGAAGCTGATTATGCGGAATTATTGGTTGAAGAACTTAGCCGAAGTTTTCCAACCTATAAATTTGAAACGAAATTAGAGAAATGGTAAAAGAACTAAAACTTTTTGATTAATAAAAAAAACTCCTGTCCAACTAATTACTGAACAGGAGTTTTCTTTTTTTTAAGCTTATTTAATGCTATAGATTCGATTATTCAACAACCAATCTTTTTGTTACTTTTTTACCATCAATTGTCAATTCTACTAAATAGATTCCTGCGTTGAAATTAGAAGTGTTTAAATTAACAGACCAAACTCCATTTAATGAACCATAATTTTTTGCTGCCATAACTTTACCTGATAAATCAATTAATTTCATTTCAACAACTGCTACATTTGAAAGGTTAACGCTGATAGTTGTATTTGACGTTGCAGGATTTGGGTAAAGTTTAACTGTTTCATCCAATTGGTTTTCTAAAGCGTCAAATAAACCAGCATTGCTTCCGTTTACAAAACCATTGGTTACTGCAGTTGCAATTGATGCGGTACCGGCGTTATCTATTTTTCCAGTAGGATCAATTAATAAACCAATAACATGCATTTCATTTTCTTCCCAAGTTGCGGGTAATTCAAACGTAAAATTTAAAGTATGACTTTCTCCAGCATTAACGCTTGCAGGGAAACTATTAGTGTATCCAGCAAAACTTGGTGCAATTGCTCTAGCAACATGGTCATAAACCATTTGAGCTGCTGGTACAGGATTTGGTTTAGTTTCAAATCCACCCATAACCCCATTTCCACCACCAGCGTATGAATTAGATTGGTTGTAACCTGAACCTGTTCCTGTAACTCCGTCCTCTGTTAGAACACAAGCTAATTTGTAATTGCTATTAGCGCTTGCTGTAAAGTTTGCAGTTACTGATACATTCAATGTTCTAGTTGTTTCGTCCCAAAGTGCACCATTTACTAATGTTGCTTTTGGAGCGACTTGAAGACGTTGGAAAAATTGTGAGGACATTGCAGACGGATCTACATCAACTCCTCTATCTACTGTTGCGCTTGGGTAACCAGAAATTAAATTTCCAAATGCAGTATCGTATTCCGTAATTGTCATTGGGTCACCGTTGTGAACAGCAATTCCAACCCAATAACCATCATATTTTTGTGTAAATTGTTCCATGAAAACAGCTCCTCTTGGACACCATTGGCACCAAGTTCCTGTTCCTTCTTCGCTTACCACTAATTTTCCTGCAGCTGGAACAATTGGATTAATACTCGTAATTAAGGTGTCATCTGATTGAATATCATCATTTCCTCCATTTACATTTGAAATAATTGCAGTGTAGTTTGAGTTTCCTGCAACTAACGTAATTGCTGGCATCGTTACCAAATAACTAGCAAGACTTGCAATGTTTTGACCAGTAACAGCAGCTGAATAGTTCATTCCATTGTATTCAAAATCAACATCAAAAGAGTTGACAACAGAAGTTCCACCATTTAATACACGAACTTGAGGCGTAAAAGTTTGACCCGCAATTTCTCCAGTAGTAATAATTTGTGTTGTAAGTGCATTTAAAGTTGGTAATGTATAGGTTTCATGGTCAAAACTTACATCATCTACAAAGAACTGACTATTTTGAATCGGGAAATAATCTACAGAAGCCACAGTATTTATACCATTTGTCCACGTTGCAAATAATTGATCATTTACATAAGCTTTCCATACTTTTAAAGTTAGATTCGCAACAATTTTTAAGTTGAACCAAGTTGCTGGGGTATATGCACCAACGGCTAAATCAGCTGTTGTACCGTCATCAATTCGAATTACACCACCATCCATATTAACGTTTAATGTGTAGGTAGTACCAGCTGTTAATGCACCTTGAATATTAAAATATCCATTTTTACCAGAATTTATGTAAAAGTTGTTTTCTAATGTAAAAATACCACTGTTGTAAACTGGACCAAATTTTAATAATACATCTTGGGGTCCACCATTTGCAGCTGTTGATGCGAAATAAATGGATTGTAAACCACTTAATGCTTGATTATTAGTTGTTTTGACGTCTTCTGTGTTTCCTTCAGTTCCTGACCAAGTTGACCAATTGGTTGATTGTGGCCCGATGTAGGAACCAAGTGCATAGCTTTCAAAGTCATCTGAAAATAATTGTCCAAAGGAAAAATTAGAAGCAAATAAAACTGACGCGAGCAAAGTAAATTTTCTCATTTCTTGTTTGATTTATAGTTTTAGAGAATGAAGATACAAAATTAATTTATAGATAAATTAATTTTTGTTTATGGATTTACATTAACCTAACTTTTATTTTGAAGAAATTGAGCTAATTGATATTTGTCAATCCTTTATCCATTGAAGCTTTTCTAACTCTACTTTTAGTCTTGCATTACCAAAAATTACAGAAATTGTTTTTCCTGAAAAAGACTCTACGGTTCCTTTTTGTTTATTAGCAATAAGCTGAACTGTCGATCCTACTTTAATTTTAGCTTGCTGATTCAAATTCTCTTCAACTACGATTTTCTTTGACTTCTTAGGTGATTTAGATTGCTTTAGTGTTAATTCCTTTTGTTTTTCTTGTTGAACTTTAAGTTCTGTTTTGGATTTTTCTAAACGTAAAAACTGGCGCATTTCTTCAATTAATGCGTTGTTTGCGTCCTTTTTACGCGACTTCACATTGAACTTTTCAATGAAGGAAAGCATTTTTTTTCCTGCAATTAACTGTTTGTTGTTGTTTTCAGAAAGAAGTTGTTGTGATTTTAAACGTTCGTCAAGTTTTTCTTTTCGTTCTGTAAAAAACAACCTTGCTTCTTCTGCATTCTGTTGTGCTTCTTGATGTTCTTTCGTAAGTCTTTCTAAATAGTTTTTCTCTTTCTGTAAATCGTTAAGTAAACGATCGAGTTTCACTTTTTTCTCGTCGAGTAATCCTTTTGCAGTTTCTATCAATGCATCTGGAATTCCATTCATTTTAGCCACTTCAAAAGTAAATGAACTTCCAGGCTGACCAATAGCAAATTCATACTTGGGTTTCAACGTTTCAGAATCAAATAACATACAACCGTTCACTGCATTTTGTAGCATATTTGCTTTCAATTTTATGTTTCCGTAATGAGTTGTTATGACTCCAAAAGCAGATTTATTGTAAATTTCTTCAAAGAAAACTTCAGCAAGCGCACCACCTAATTCAGGATCTGAACCAGTTCCAAATTCATCTAATAACAAAAGCGTTCTTGAATTAGCAACTTGCAAAAAATGATGCATCCGTTGCAAACGATAAGAATAGGTGCTAAGTTCATTTTCAATAGATTGATTGTCGCCAATATCGGAGATTATCTGTTGAAAAAAACAAACTTTACTGTTTTCATTTACGGGAATCAATAAACCTGACTGAAGCATTAATTGCAGTAAACCAATCGTTTTCAAGGTAATACTTTTTCCGCCAGCATTGGGGCCTGAAATCACCAACAAGCGGTTTTTTCCATTCATGACAATGCGTTGAGGCTTTGTTTCCTTTCCATTTAAGCTATTATTTCTGCGCAATATTGGATGAAAAGCTTCCACTAACTCAAAATCAACTTTGCGATTTATACCTGGCAAAACAGCTTTCATTTCTAGTGCCAACTTGCACTTTGCATTCACAAAATCAAACAGTACTAAGGCCTTTTGGTAAGCAGATATCAAGGGTGCATAAACAGAAATTAAACGTGTTAATTGCTTTAGAATGCGGTGGATTTCTTTTCGCTCATCGTCCAATAAAAATTCCATCTCGTTATTCAAGGGAACATTTACAAGGGGTTCAACATAGGTCAAACTACCCGTTTTACTGGATCCATGTACATTACCTGGAACTTTTCGTTTGAAAGAAGAAACAACTGTTAAAACACGTCTTTCACTAATAAAACCTTCTGTTACATCACCCAATAACTTGTCTTTTATGAGCTTACGCATTTCGCGTTCGAAATTTCGATTAATTTGATTGCGTAGGGTTTTAATGCGTTGTCGAATTTCAGCCAATTGAGGTGATGCATCATCCTTTACATTTCCTGCGCGATCAAAAATCTCATCTATTCGTTTGTTTATCTCCTCATTAAACTCACAATCTTTAAGGATTTTGGATAGTAAAGGATAACGATTAGATCGTGTCTCAAAAAATTTTAATAAGCGATTAATAAGATCTGAAGCTTGGTAAATCCGACGGAAACCTTCAATTGAAATTACAGCGTCTTCGATTGTCAACAACTTGATTTCACTTTCTAGTTCCTCAAAATCAATTGCTGGAAGTGTATCGTTTACTACTCTAATTTGACGTAATTCATCCAACTGTTTGAGTTCAAATTCTAGCTTGGTAAAATTACTAGTTGGGGCAAGTTTTCTGATTTTTTCCTGCGCCGTCATTCCAATACAAAATTGTTCCAGCCAATCAGTAATGACATTGAATTCTAAATCCTGTAAAGTTTGTTTATCTGTTGCTAACATCTTCTGCAAAGCTAAGAACATTTGATGGTTTGAAAGGTTCAACTTTAAACTGATTTTAATGGATGAATTTTCGTTAGCAACTCAAAATGATTTTTTTAGACTTTACGTTGTTATGTTTAAAAATTCGAGTAAGTTTTCGATTTGTTCTTCTATGCCTTCATTTAATTCCTCAGAACTTAATTGCATGACTTTTAATCCAGGAACAGAAGAAATCCAAGTTTCTATTTTGTCCGCTTCTTTTTTAATCAACTCAATTAAAGGAGCTGGTACAAGGTCAATTTCCGATTTTTGAATTTTATTCTCTACAATTGAGTTGATTAACTCGTTTTCAGGGAGATGGAGTTGTAAAAGTTTATAGTTCAATCCGGGTGGTAAAAATGAAAGTCGATGGCTCGGAATAAAAATAATTTTGCCAATATAATTTTTTAAGAATTCACTTGATTGATGTAGGTTTGCTAGTTCATTTTTTAAAATTTCTGGTGATATAAAAGGTACTTTGAGTTCGTTGAAGAGTTTGAAAAAGGATGCGTAATCACAGTGTTCAATTCCAGTACAAATTGTAATTTCTCCCGCAATATTGTTTGCTAGATAATTACTACTTAACGATGCCTTCTCAGGTGATTTTAATTCATTTGTGTAAATTTCTACCAACCATTTATGAGCTTTGGTCATTCCAGGAGTTAGTCTAATAGCTATTTCAAAGGCTTTAGCTGCATCCTCAAAATTTCCAAGTTTATATAGTGCTTCACCTAAATGATAATGGGCATTCGGAAAGTAAAAATCGGATTCTAAGGATAACAAAAATTCTTCTACAGCCTCGTTTAGTAAATTTCTTCTTAAGAAAGTTATTCCTAAACCGTAATGAGCAGGAGCATTCGTATCGTCAATTGCCAATGCTGTGATAAATTGTTTTTCTGCCGCATCGTACTGTTTTCTTTCCAAAAGAATCTTTGCAATGTTAGAAGCAATTTGAAGATTGTTTGGGTTCTTTTTTTGAACTTTTTGCAACAAAGGAAGTGCTTTCCGAGGACGATTGATTGCTAGTAGATAAAGTCCTTCCATATAATCTAAATACATGGGTTCTTCCATTTCATGATTATTGAAATCATCAGAACTTTCATTCGTATTTTCAATACTTTCTTTATTGAGCTCTTTTAATTCTTCAATAATAGTAGCACATTTATTATACTGTTTTTTAGCTAAATAAGCAAAAGCTAGGCGTTGACCATATCTTAATTTTTTAGATTCCATAAAGATTTCTTCAAGGATAGCAATGGCACCTTCAGTTCTTCCACCATTAAGCATATTTCGTGCAACATAATACCGATTCTCCCGCTTTGCATCCTCTACTTGATTGAGTTTGTCGTCTTCAATTGCTTCAATATATCCTAATTCAACTAACTGTTGTAAGGCTTCTTGTGCTGCCCAAGGGTCTTCACGTAAAATTTCATTATGCATTCCATCGTTTCCTGCAATATTTTCCCACGAATCAATAAAGGTTGGAGAAGTAGGTTTTTCAAAACATTGATGCAAGACTTTTCCTTCCATATCTTTTCCAACTGCCAATCCAAAATAGTGTAAAATGGTTGGAGTTATATCAATCACGCTTGCACCCGAAATTGTGGCATTTTTACGAATTCCAGGACCTTTTAAAACAAAAATACCATAAGGACTATGTTCAACCGCAGGACCAGATGGTTCTTGTGGAATGTAAAGCGGTCGTTGATGATCGGAATAAAATCCATGGTCTGAAATAATCATCACGGTTGTATCCTCATCAATGAGTTCAAGTTTTCTGAACAGCATCATGTCATGGAAACGATAAGCCGATTCTACTATTTCATTAAAATTTTCATAATCTTCCTTTGGTATCTCAGGTCTTCTGGGAGGGTAATATTTCATTGCAGTATGACTAAAATGGTCGATAGCATCGTGATAAATAGCCATAAAATCCCATTCGGTCTCAGCTAAAAGGTAAGTTGAAGCGGCATGAACACTCGCGGCATTTGCTAGAATTTTCAAAACAGATGCTGTTCTTGGGTGCTGTCTTAATTCTTTATCGTGGGCAATATTTGGAATAAAAGGAATCGCCATAGACAAGGTTATTTCATACGGATGAACTCTGAATTCTTTCATCGTTTCAGCTAATTCAGCAGGATGAACAGTGCCGTTGGGCATTTCCCAAGGTTCTTCAATTGGTTTGTTAGCAAGCTGATAAAGATTAGAAACCATCACACCATTAATTGGTTCAGCAGGATTACTCGGCCACCAAGCAACTACATTACTCTTAAGTCCTTCTTGATTGAAGATGTTCCAAATTGCTTTGACTTTTCTAGAAGTAGAAGAAACAGGACGCAATGAATTGCCGTTTGGTGTAGGCTCAACAAAACCTCCAATACCATGTTTATCCGATCGAAAGCCCGTTGCTATACTTGTCCACAACATGGGTGATAGGGGAGGGTCTAATGTTTTTAGTTTTCCGTACACTCCTTCTTTCATCAAACTTTCAAGTGCAGGCATTTTCCCCTGTTTGATTAAAGGTTCAATTACCTTCCAGTCTGCTGCGTCCCAACCAATTAAAAGAAACTTACTTTTTTTTGACATTTGAATTAACGTTTTTGCTTGATTCTTTTTTAGCTTTTTCTATTTTCACTACTTCTCTCCATTTTCTAAGACCAATATGACCAAGTGCTAAAATTCCTAGGGAACCTTGGGTAGTAATGATGTATTCTTCTTTTTTCATAAAAAAATAAAAGTATAAAAAAAAGCTGCCCGAGAGCAGCTTTTAAAAAAGTTATCCGCCGAGGCGGAGTGAAAATTAGTTTTTCACGAAGTTTCCTGTTGCAATGTTTCCAGAAACACCAGTGATAGTATATAAATACATTCCTGTGTTTAATCCTGAAATATTAATTGAAGTAGAATTTTCAGTAGCAACAACTTTACCATCTAAAGCAGTGATAACAACTGAAGCAACTTCCTCATTCATTTTGATGTTTAAAACATCTGTAGCAGGGTTAGGGTAAACAGAAGCAGAAATCACTTCGTTTTCTTCAACACCAACATAACCTGTTGTAATATTATCTAACCATAAAGTTGTTCCAGGAGAAGCAACAGCATTGTTAGAAGAAACTGCTACAATATACAATTGATTAACTGTACCTGTAGCTTGAGGATTAGCAGCAACAGGAAGTGACATTGTACCCCATGCATTTGTTGTAGCTGTAAATTCAGCAAAAGCTTGGTATAATATTACATCGTCAGCATCACCAGCAGCTAAAGTATCATAAAGATTAACAATTACAATTCCAGTATCTGAAGCAACTCTTGTGTATTTGTAAGCAAAAGAAATAGACAAATTAGCAGGATTATTAATAGGTCCATTAATAGTTTGTTGTGCTAATCCTATAATTGTATCAGAACCCCATTGAAGTGCTGCATTTAACGATGGGTTGTTTACAGTTTCTAATTTAGCTGATTTAGTACCAGCAAATGGAGCCGTAGTCTCTGCTGTAAACAATCCAACTCCCCAACCTGTAGTTTGAGTAACACCTGGAATTGGAGAAGAAAAAGCTGCTTCAAAATCACCGTTAACGATAATTTGAGCATTTGATGCAAAAGATGCTGCAACAACAGCAACCGAAAGTAAAAGTTTTTTCATTATTTTGATTTTAGAATTTGACGCAAATATAGAATTATTATTTAAATTAAATTAATTAAAAAACAAATTGAGTTTGGTAAAACTAAAAAGAACCTTACACTTAAAATTTATTGCGATATAATTCAGGATGCACAGCCACAGCTAAGTCTTCCCAATTTGTAGAAAGTTGTAAAAATTCAATAATTCTTTTTAGTTCCACTTCTGTATTGGAAATGAGTTCTTTATACCAAACATCGACGTATTGAATCGTATTTGCTTCAAAAAAAGTATAGGTTTTCTTTAAATGTAATTCATAAATAGTTTTGAATTTTTCTCTTTCGGAGGATTGGTCTTTGCCTAACATTTTTTCCTGAGAACGCAGAATTTCTTCTAAATCTCTACGCATAAAAAGCACACGATAGTTTAATGTTTTATCTAAAAAGAGAGGGAGTGGGGTTACAATTTTTACGACTTTACCTTCAGCTTCTTTTAAAAATGAATTATCTTTTACGATTCCTTTAACAGCTTCTAATTCGTAGTATCCTTCAGGATTGTTGATGTCTTTTTCACGCAAACCATCGGATAAAATAGGGAAAGATGTTCGTTCCATTATTTGCATCATCAAAGAAGTTCCTGATCGCGGTAATCCAGTTACGATTGTTACAGTTTCCATTTTTTTTCTAGTATTTAAAGGGAAACAAAGCTACTAAAAATGATGGTTTAGGATTCGATGAAGCTAATAAAGATTAAAATTGCTTCATTACAATTTTATTGCGATGAATTGCGATAATTCCTTTTGTTTCAAGTTGTTTTAATAACCTAGAAATCACTACTCTTGATGAATGTAAATCGTCAGCGATTTGTTGGTGTGTATGATTTAATTCCATGCTTCCCATTAATTTCACTTGGTCAGTTAAATATCTTAACAAACGTTCATCTAAGCGCATAAATGCCATAGCGTCAATCGTTTCCATTAATTCCATCATACGCGAATGGTAACTTGAAAGAATGAAACTTCTCCAAGATTTGTATTTATCCATCCATTTATCCATGTTCTCTACGGGAAACATCAATAATAAGGAAGGTTCCATTGCAGTCGCTTTGATTTGACTATCGACTTTTCGAACACAACATTGTAAGGTCATTGCACAAGTATCCCCACCTTCGATGTAGTATAAAAGTAGTTCATTACCAGATTCATTTTCTCTTGAAACTTTAATAGAGCCGCTAATGACAATCGGAATCATTAATAATTCATCACCTACATGAATGATAATTTCGTCTGTTACCGTTTCTCGAACCCGAGCAATTTCGCTCATTTCCTGTATCAATTCTTCTTCGAGAAGATAACCTAACGAATCGGTAAGAAGTGTTTTTTTATTTACTAAGTTTTGCATCTGCTTTATAATGAATGAAGAAATTAGCCCAAATGATTTTTGATAAGGCAAACAAATAAGGACTTAAAAGAATACTAAAAAATACAACCAATCCTATTTGAGTCCATACGCCAACATTGTCAAAAAATAAATTACAGGAAGTCCAAATAGTTACGAATAATGCGACACCAAGTGCATAAGAAACATACATTGCACCGTAGTAAAAACCAGGTTCTTTTGAGTACTTAAGTCCACAAACATCACAATATTCTCGAACATCACCTGCATGTCTTAAATCATAAGGATGTGAAACCAAAAATTTCCCTTCATTGCACTGCGGACAAGTCATGTGTGAAATGCTATATAATTTAGAACCTTTTTTCATATGTATATAATTTTTTTTTTAATTGTCATATGGAATCGCCAATTAAATTCATCCTTGATTGTTACGAATCTCGTTATGGCTTATTTCATACCTAATAATTTTTGCAAACTTACATTCAATTAAGTTGTAAAGTTGTAACAAAAGTTACAATTCAAAAATGATGTAAGTCAGTTGTTTTTATTTTCAACTCCTCCACCACCTAGTTTAGATTTTATGCGTTAATTTTATAGTGACTTACCGAAGATGAATGAACCAAGTGCAGACTTATTAAATAAAGCTTTTAAATACGACCGTAAGTCGCAACTGGAATTGTATAAACTTTGTTTCCCTCATTTAGTTGCAATAGCTAGACGTTACCGCACGAACGACGAAGACCATGTAACATTGGTTAATAATGCTTTCATAAAAATCATTCAAAATTTAGACAAGTATAAGGATGCTTATTTTTTTAGTTGGATCAAACGAATTATGACCAATGAAGTAATTGATGATTATCGAAGAAATAAAAAATACAATAATTTATTTCAGCACGATGCTTTAATAGAATCAAATGATGCAGTTGTTTCAGCTACTGAATATGAAATCAATGATGCTTTTTTGCAAAAAATCATGTTGGATCTACCTGAATCGACGCGAGTTGTATTTAATCTTTTTGCGATTGATGGTTATTCGCACAAAGAAATTGGGGAGCAACTTGGTATTTCAGAGCAAACTTCTAAATGGCATACTAAAATGGCAAGAAAAAAACTAAAAGAATTATTAAAATTAGAAATGGAATATGAAACAAGATAATGAATTAGACGAATTATTTCGAGCAGCTTCTATGCCAAAATTAAACGAAGAAATTCCAAGTGTTTTTCTTTCAGATTTAAATATACGTTTGAATGCTTTGGAACAAAAACGCAAAAAACCTTTGGTTTTTTGGTGGTTTTTTGGCGTTTTCGCACTTGCTATTTTTGCATGGGGAGGAACCCAAATTTATTATTCTTCGACAAAAAAACAAGTTTTGGCAGCTAAGGAACGTTTAACTGAAAGTTCAGCGAAAACAGTGAAAGTGACTGACAATAAACAAGAAAAAACTGAAAACGAAGCGTATATTCAAACACAATCTAAATCAAATTCAATTGGAGAATCTTCTAAAATTGGCAATTCAAATTCGTCTAAATTAAATGCGAAAATAGATAGGATTAAAACGAACGTAAAGAATACTACAAATTCAAATAGGAACTTTATTAATAAAGAAGAAACTAAGGTGGATTTGAATTTATTGGCAAAAAATGAACTCCAAACAGAGATTACCTCTCCGCTTAAAATTGCAATAGAGACTGAGACAAGTTTAAATGAAAGTGAAAAAGCACCTATAACTTCTGATACTACAACTGTGAAAGATTCTATTAAAAATGAATTGAAACCTGAAAATACGAAAGTAGTCAAAGCGAAAAAGAAATTGTCAATTCAAAAAGAAGTTGGTTTTTTCACAGGTGTAAGTGGTATTATTTCATCATTTGAAATTCCAAAAGAATTTGAAAATAGTATTACCACTGTTGCAATAAATGAATATAGAGAAAGACGTGAGCGTGAAGAAATTGCCACTTCGAGTTGGGATTTTGCATTTAGAATGAAATGGGTAATCAATGGATTTAGTGTGCAAACTGGCTTAGATTATTTCCAGTGGGGAGAACAAATTCGTTACGATTACAATTCGATTTCAGGAATCAATCGCTACGGATATTTGAATGTTCCAATTAATTTAGGCTATGCAAAAACATTTAATAAATTTGGATTGAATCCTTTTGTAGGAGTTATGATTGGATATGGATTTAACCGAACAGGAAGTTATTTACAGCCTGATTTGATTACGGTGGAAGAAACAGAATCAAAAAGGTATCTTGCTAATTATCAATTAGGTTGCGAGTTTTATTTCTTGTCAGAAAGCCAATTTAAATTTTCCTTAATTCCTATTTATCGAGCGTCTTTTAAAGAAGTGGTATATTCTGAATCAATAAGAAACCGTTACAAGTCAATTGGTTTACAATTGGGGATTTCGTTTAATTTTTAGTTGGAAGTAAAAAAAATAATATTAACTTAGCCAACAATTTGAAAAAACTTATTTATGAAAAAAATTATTTTAAGCTTCGCAGCTTTATCAATGGTACTTGCTTCTTGTGGAGGATCTGACGTATGTAACTGTGCTGACACAATGTTAGACATGTCTAAAGAAATGAAAGAAGTAAAAGGAGATTTTACAAAAATTGAAGCTATTCAAAAGAAATATGAAGCTGACTTCAAAAAATGTGAAAAATTAGGTGAAGGTAAGTCTGAGGATGAGAAAAAGAAAATGGAAGAAGAGCTTAAAGCTTGTGATTCTTACAAAGAAATGGAAAAAATGATGAAAGAAAAATAAGATTCTTTCTTAATTTTTTAAAAAGTCGGCCTCGGTCGACTTTTTTTTTGAGAAGATTTTAGGATTATCAGGATTTTTCCTATTATTAAATTCTCAAAATGGTTTTCTCGTTGATAGCATTATAGTTACTCAAAATCTTTTAAAAAAGAGTGTTTTTCATTATAATTAAACAATATATTTAGATACCAACTCAAAATATTGGGAAAGTAAATTATTAGTCTTTTAACTCTAAATTGAACCTTAAATATTTGTTATAACTTTTTCTTTATATCATTAAATTGTTAACCTGAGTTCCAATTTTATAATCGTACTTAGGTTATTAGTTTCAATTTATTTACCAATTAATGATTCATTTTTTGAATCCGTTTTTGATAAACTCCTTTATCAGTAACAATTTGAATAAAATAATTACCAGCTATTAAATCGCTTAAGTCAAAAGTTACTTTGGAGTTATCCAAGTTTGAAAAATCGTTTAGCAAAGCACCTTTCAAATCTAAAATGCTAACAGAAATTAATTTTTCAGTTGTTTCAATAGTTACGTTTCCCGACGAAGGATTAGGGTAAATAGTTGGTTCATTTAAATTTTGAGTTATCAAACCAGCTATATTATCAATGGTAATATTTGATTTTGGGTCGCCAATCACAACTGTTTGCCAAGAAAGTGTTCTTCCTGCCATATAAAAGGATTCTGCCATGTTGTAGTTTTCGATTGGGTTCAAATAGCGGTCAACAAATAATTCAGGGCTCATTATGTTTCCAAAAAAAATGTAATCTACATTACCGTAACCAGCTGTGCAACCTTCCGCGATTAAATCACCAAGCAATAAGTCGTTTGATCCTTTAGAGTCGAAATCGAATGTAAAAGAAGAGCTACACATTTCCATGATACTTACCGAACCCTTTACAAATTCATAGTCTAATCGTTGAAAGGGTAAAGGACCGTGACCAACTCCTAAGTAAAGAAAAACATTAGTCTGTTCCTTGAGTGCAGGGAAGTTTAAATCTAAAATCGAATTCCATGAATTTTCGGATAAAAAATCATGAGCAGGAGTGAAAACATCTGAGAAATAAATTGAATCTTGATCATAACCATTACTAACATCAACCACAGTTTTTGCTGAATTTTTATTGATTCCAATTCCTGAACCACCTCTGTCAATAAGATTTATGACATCTGAAAGGGAGTAACCATCTAGTCTAGTTACGAGGTAAAAGCCAAAAGTCGCTTTTGAGAAATGAGCGTTTATCCGTAGTATGGATTCGTCAAGTGTCCTGATTTGCCTATAAAACTTGTGTAATTACCTAAAATTAAGCCAATTTCAGAATCAAAGGAAGAACAACTCATTCCTGGAAGCGAGTCAAAAACACAATTAGTTCCAACTTTAAGAGGAACTCCTTTAGTAGTTACAAAATAGTTAATTGAATCTTTTAAGTTGTTGTTAATTAAGTAGTTTTCAATTTGAGTTTTAATCAAAACAAATTGAGTACTATCAATTACTTCACTCGTGGGAGCATCCACAAAAATTAAATTTTGCGATGGAATATTTCGTTCTGTTTTAAAATGATTGCCAATTGTTTGTGAAATTTCGCTGTTGAGATTGATGATTACCGCAACGTCGTTGTAATTTGTTGTTTGACTATTTCCATTGAAAACAAAAAGCAAGCAGCAAACAAAAACAAACCTCATTGTTATTTTGATTTTTTTCAAAACGCATTTTTGACTGATATATTTTAACATTAATTTTTTCTACTAAATCTGTTAAAGTTTTCATCTTAGCTTTTAAAATTTGTAACTTTCACCACTCTTATCAAAAATAAATGGAAGATTTACGCATTAATGCCACTTCAACAACTCCTTTAATTTCATTTTCAACAAATGGAACTATGGAAATTCAAGGGAAATCGATTCCTGACGCTGAATCAAATTTTTGGAATACTGTCAGAGCTTGGTTTCATTTGTATATGTTTACTCCTGCATCTAAAACAACATTTAAACTGCATATAGACTATTTAAATACATCTTCTTCAAAAGAAGTTTTACACTTATTGTATCGATTAAATGAATTGAAAGACAGGGATTTAGAGGCGGAAGTTATTTGGTCGTTTAATGCAAATGATTATGATATGCAAGAGGTTGGAAGAGATTATGAACACATGGTTAAAGTTCCGTTCTCGTTCATAAAAATCCAACAAGCTGTTCTGTCCTAACTCCATTAATTTTCGATTTTAATTCAATAAACTCAATAGTTTGAATCCAAAAGACAGTGAAGCATTAAGTGAATCAAAGGTTCAGTTGGAACAAATAAAGAAGGTTTTTCGGAAATGGAAACAAGCCAAACCGAAAGATTTAGATCAAAAAATTCACAAAGAACACACAGCTGAATTCAAAAAAATGGATTGCTTGACATGCGCTAATTGTTGTAAAACGACTAGTCCTATTTTTCGTGATGCCGACATTAGAAGAATTGCTAAACATTTAAGAATTAAAGAATCGCAATTGATTCAGAATTATTTAAAGATGGATGAAGAAAGCGATTATGTCCTTCAAAAATCTCCATGTACTTTTTTAGGTCCTGACAACAAATGTGATATTTACGAAGTACGGCCTTTGGCTTGTCGCGAATATCCACACACGGATCGCAAAAACATGTTTCAAATTTTGGAATTAACAGCGGAAAACACATTGATTTGTCCCGCTGTTGCAAGAATCGTCAAAACAATTACCGAGAAAACTTAATTGTATATTGCTTGTTTTGAAAAAATGATTGCTTTTCACCCTATTTACGTTCATTCTTTGCCTGAAAATCACCGTTTTCCGATGGAGAAATATGACCTTTTGCAACGTCAATTGTTGTACGAAGGAATTGTAGAGGAAAGTTATTTTTTTGAGCCAAGTCAACTTACAGAGGAACAATTATTGAGTGTTCACTCAATAGAGTACTGGGAAAAGTTGAAATGTTTAAAATTGACAGAACGCGAGCAACGAGTTTCTGGTTTTGTGCATTCAAAGCAATTAATTGAGCGAGAAATTACCATTATGGAGGGAACCCGAAAAGCAGCTGAATTAGCACTTTCTAAAGGTTTAGGATTCAATATTGCTGGTGGAACGCATCATGCTTTTTACGACCGTAGCGAAGGTTTTTGTTTATTGAACGATCAAGTGATTGCGGCAAATTGGTTGTTACAAAACACACAAATTAAACGTATTTTAATACTCGATTTAGATGTTCACCAAGGAAATGGAACAGCTGCTTTATGTGCCAACGAAGAACGAATTTTCACTTTTAGTATGCACGGTTCGGGCAATTATCCCCTGAAAAAAGAAAAGTCCGATTTAGACATTGACTTGAAAGATGGAATTAGTGATAAAGAATACTTGTTTTTACTTGAATCAAACCTTGACAAAATCATTTTAACCTTTCAACCTGAGTTTATCTTTTACCAATCGGGAGTAGATATCCTTGATAGTGACAAATTAGGACGACTCTCCCTTTCTCAAAAAGGCAGTTTTCAGCGTGATTCTATAGTTTATAATTCAGTTAGACAATTAAAAGTCCCTGTTGTTACTACAATGGGAGGAGGCTATAGTCCGCAAATTAAGGATATTGTGAATGCACATGCTAATACTTTCAAGGCTGCATTTGGGAATTTGACTTAAAAAAAGGAGTTCTCACGAACTACTTAATTTTCAATTTAAAAAAATAGATTTTAATTCTTTACCAATTTCTTAGTTTGAATTTGTCCTTTTTCAGTTTGTAAACTCACAATGTAATATCCTGAATGCCAATTTGACGCATCGATTGTTTGTTCCATTTCTACTTCTTCAGTTTGGAAAACAATTCGACCTTGGATATCATAGATTTTTAAATTCACAGCTTTGTTTTCGTTCAATTGAAGCGTAAAAGAATTGCTTGTCGGATTTGGAAAAATAGAAAATGTTGCTTCTGACAATTCATTAATACTAGCTAAACATGTATTAACAGCATTGAAAGTTGGTAAAGCGTAATCAAAATTTGCACTGCCATCTGGACATCTTGCGTAAGAAATATTTTGTGTTTGAACACCAAAATTCTGCTGGTCAAAAATGTTTAATCCATCACTAAAAATAACATTGTCACCCAATGCACTTAATTTGAAATTTGTATGTAAACCTGTTTGTTCTGTGTCATTATCGCACCAAATAATGAGGCGCCCATTAGCTGGAATCTTTGTTCCAAGAGGAAATGGCCATTTACCTAAGTCTGTTGAAAGATCGGATAAATACAAACCTGATAAATCTACACCAGTTGAATTGGTGTTATACAATTCTATCCAGTCGTCACTTTGACCATTCGCATCATAACCATACTGACTATTCGAAGCTAAAACTTCATTGATAAGAACATCACCATTCACTGCGAAAGGCATAGAAATGGTCAAATTGTAGTACTCATGTTCTGCACGTTGTGGACTGAATTTTCCAGCATTGGTATTTTCTGCGTAAATGTAGTAATCAAAGCTAATTCCATTCATAATCACTTCCGCACCAAAAACATGGTCTCCAGCAGTACCATCACCATGAGCACCATCATCATACATTGGAACGCGATTAAATTTAAGTTCTTTGCTGAATCGGTAACCTAAATAAACAGTAGTTTCGTTGGAGCAAGTTGCAGTTATGAAAACGGATGAACCATAAGCAGGTGCAGTATTACTTGCAGCTTGAGAAGCAATTGTTGGACCTACTAAAATGTAATTTGCATTGGAATTAAAAAAGGTAACGCGTGCATCCATTAAGGTCTTAATTCCAGGAATCGATTGACCACCACCTGGACCTCCGCCACTTGTAACCGCAGTTGTTAAACTGTTTTGATATTGCGTGTAGGTATAAAATTTAAATGGATCTGCTTGAACGTAAGAATCAATAGTAGAGCGAAGAGAATTTGCTTTTGTTACAAAATCTTGAGATTCAAAAACTTCTTGCACAATGGTGCGTAAATGTGCCAAATACATTCTTTTGTACATTGGATTTGCCATCATTTTAACAATTAAAGGATGGTTGGTAGAAGTACTATTAGAAAGTGGGTCAAGCGTTGTTGCTGTATAACTTCCAGTACCTGTTCCACCAGGGAAACCTGCAAAACTCATGTTTAAATCCCAAACAGTTGGTACAAAACGGTCGTTTAGATCCCAAGTTAAATAATAATTTTGACGAAAAGCACCACTGTACGAATCGAGGTTAACCAATACATTGTTAAATGCTAACATCCAAAGTGCTCTATCAACATCTAATTTCGATTCAATGTTTGTTGCATCATTGTTAAGAACATTAATTAAGTCAACCAATTTATTCCAACCATAATCTGTTTGTAATTCATAACCATCGAAATAAGCGCTACTGTCCATGCTTATGTATTTTAAATCGGGGTTTACAGTTGAACCTGGACCAGCGCCACCGATAGGATTACATTTAAAATAAGCTTCTTTACTGTTGTAATAATGCTCACCGTTAAACTTACTATTGATACTTTCAGCATTTGAATAAACACCTCTAAACGTTCCATTTATATAAACATTTGCAAAATTTGCTTTTGGACAATCCATGTATTGTTCTAAAATCGCATAAGAAAGTACCTCTCTAATAATAGATGGATCTTGGTAACCATTTTGTAATTTGATATTGGTATAGCCCTGATAATCCTGTTTACCTTTGATATAATCCAAATTAATATGCAATGGATTTTTATTAAAATTTGAATTGTAAGAACTATTTCCTTTGTATTTCACTCCAACTGAATCGAAGGATATTCCATTAATTCTCACAGAATCAGCAATGATATAAGCTTCGGTTGCTGTTGCAGCATCTAATTGTGCGTCCCAATTGGTGAAAGCAAAGAAAATTTCAATTTTTTGAACTGTTGATCTATCGTAAAAATCTTGGGCATATAAACTACCGATTAGAAAATTAAATAAAAATAATAGTTTGATTTTCATGCGTTTAAGATTTTGAATTTATTTGGAAACTTTATTTTGTTGTTCAAATTTCGGTTAATTGTTTTTTGTTAGTCGACAAATTTTGCTTTTACTTGTTGCAATATTAATTTAAAGTTAAGAAAATAATTTCTATTGAATATTAAGAAACATTAAGCTAAACGAATTCCTTACTAAGTTTCTACTATTTTTCTTTTTCCTATTTTTGTAAAGAGTCACTATTTTCAGGACTTAAAAAAATACAAAATTGAGCTTTTTACATTTTAGATCGCGCACTCCTCGTTGGGTTATCATTGTTTTTGACTTGCTTTTAGCGGCTGCTTCTTTGGCTTTCGCTTATTTAATTCGGTTTGATTTTAAAGCAGACAACTCGTTGATTCAAAAAGAATGGCTCATTTTGTCAAAATCAATTCTATTTTATTTTGTGGTAAAATTTCTTATTTATTACTTTTTAAAAATTCATAAAGGTTTAGTTCGCTACACATCATCCGAAGATTTAAAACGTTTATTTCTAGCGAGCTTGACCTGTTCACTTATTTTTCTTATTGATGGTTTAGTGCGTTTTTATTACCTAGACCATTATTTTCTTTTTCCAATGTCAATTTTGATTATGGAATTTTTAGTGTGTTTTGCTTTCGCTATTGGTAGTCGATTTATTGTGAAATTGTTTTATCTCGAAACCATCAAGAATAAAAACGAAGAAGAAGGCTTACTTATTTTTGGAGCTAGCGTTTCAGGGATGGTAACCAAAATAACAATAGAAAACGACACAAGAAATAATCAGTTAATTGTTGGTTTTTTAGATTATTTAAACTTAAAAAGATGAATGTATTTTTATATGTTAAAAAAAATAGTTTAGAAAATTTATCTTTGATTGCTCTTCTATTTATTTCATATCTAAATTTTGCTCCATTTTTTTATTTTTTTTTAATCATCCAGATAGTTGTCTTTTTGATAAAAAAAAACTATTTTAAGATTTCACTACATTTTTTTGTTATTTCCTTTCCGTTCATCATAGCATTATTTGGATTAATAAATACATCAAATTTTAATCAAGGATTAGAAGATATTGGTCGATTGTTACCTTTCATTATTTTCCCTTCCTACTTATTACTAAAAAATAAGGATCAATGGAATGAGCAAAAAATAATTATGTTTATTTTTTTTATAATTGGTTTAATTCTTCATTTTGTAATTGATATATTTTCAAGTTATAGTATGTTTCTTGTGTCGAAAAATATAAATTCTTTTTTTTATACAAATTTTGATAAAGACACAAATATTCTATCAGTTATTGTTGCGTGTTCAAGTCTTATATTAGCCGAATTTATTATTGTAGAAAAAAACAGACGTATGTTTCTCTTTTACTTTATTTCAATGTTGATACTGATTGTTTTTTTAATGTTTCTACAGAGTAAAATAGCACAAATATCTCTTTTTTTAGGCTTATTTTTTTTAATTATTTTCAAATTTTCAACTAGAGGAATTGCATATGTTTTATTCCCAGTTTCATTAATGATTATCATATTTTTTATACCAGGATTTAATTCAAGATTCCAAACTGCAATAAATAATTCACAAATTATTAAGTTCAACAAAAATCAAAAAGATGTTCCTAAGGATTTATCAGTTGAGGATTATGATTTTTCAGAAAACATGAGAAAAACAGCCATAGAAGGATCAATTTCAATATTTAAAAATAATGTATTGATAGGAGTTGGAACTGGTGACTGGAGAGATGAATTAACGGAATGGTATAAATTAAATAATCACCAAAATAGTTACAAAGATCAAACTGCACCTCATAACCAATATTTACGAATCACTTTAAAACATGGAATCGTTGGTTTGCTTTATATGGTTATATTTATCTTCTTTGGAATAAAACAGGCACGTGAAATAAAAAATCCAGGTATGTTTTCTATACTTTTCATATTAATTATTGCAGCCTTAGGTTATGATATTTTAGATGTAGGTACTGGTGCACCCTCGATAGCTTTTTTACTTAGTCTTTTTTTTATGAGTCCAAAATAATTAAATAAATATAAAATGATAAAACCCGCAAAAATCCAAGTAAGATTCTCAGACATTGACGTTATGGGACATGTAAACAACGCAGTTTATTTAAGTTACTTTGAAATGACACGCGTGCATTATTTTAGAGAATTGTTAGGTCTTGAATGGGACTGGAAATCTCACGGAATTTTACTAGTTCGTAATGAAATTGATTACATCAAACCAATTCTTATTCAGCACGTTCCTGAAATTCACATGTTTTTTGAAGAAGCTGGTTCTAAAAGCATTCGTTTGAGTTACGAAGTGAAAGTGAACGGTGAAATTTACACAAAAGGCGTTTCTGTAATGGTGAGTTTTGATTCGAGAGTTGGAAAAACTACTGTGATTCCTGAAGAGATGAAAGCAGCTCTTGAAACATTAAGAAAACCTGAATAAATCAAAAAAATGAGAAAGTTATTTTTTGTGTTTTTTGTGGGAATTTTCTGCAATACACTTTTTGCGCAAGCACCAACAGTTAGTCCAACCAACGTTCCGTGTTACAAAAAGAAAAAGATTTGTAACTATAAATTGGTAGCCAATTGCAATGATTTAGTAGCATACGATGATCGCACAAATACATATTTATCAAAGTCTGACTACACCACCTTATACTCTGGTAAATGTTCAGCATGCTACAGAAATGGTGTGCTACAAGAGCAAATAAATGTGGTAAATGGAAAACGTGATAGTGAAAGTGATTCAGCCTATTACGAATCAGGATGTTTGCAATCAAGACAAACGTTTGTACTAGGTAAATTGAATGGTACAAGTGTATTTTATTACGACAGCACAGGTAGAAAAGAAATTGAAGTTTCACACAGTTTAGACATGCTAGATGGAAAATACATTCTTTTTGAGAACAATGCAAAAAGTGATACTTTAAAGATGATTTCCTATAAAAATAATATCTACGATGGCCCTCAAAAAGAGTATTTTGATAATTCTGTTTTGGCGAAAGTTGTTTATTATAAAAACGGAATTTTGCACGGAAAACACCAAACATACAATGCGGATGGGAAGTTGGAAATTGATATGAATTATTCGGAAGGCAAAAAGCATGGAACTTGGAAATTCTATTATCCAAATGGGATGGAAGCCCATATTGAAAATTGGAATATGAATGTGAAAAATGGGGAATTTAAAACCTTGAATGAAAAGCAAGAAATTGTTTCGCAAGAGTTTTTCAAAAAAGGAATTCCAGAAGGAACGCACACGTTTAATTTCCCAAATGGTAAACCAAAACACATTACTGTTTATGAAAAAGGAGAAATCGTCGAGGAAACTGAGTTTGAAGAACTAACTGGAGCAAAGCATGTTATCAAAGAACGAGTGGACAAAAAATCGCAGAACGAAAAAGCTGCAAAAAATACCGTTGCAACTGACGATGATCCTGATTTAATTAAAAGTGAACCAACAAAACCGAGTAAGAAAAAGAAGAAAAAGAATTGAAAATGTAAAATGTAGAATGTAAAATTGAAAGTGGAGAACTGATTCGCCGTGGCTCTGAGAGTTGAAATTTTTTAGTTCGAAGTGAGATTTTGATTTCCCTTCCGTCAGCTGACGGAGATAAAGGGAGGTGACTAGTTAATTAATCATCCCCCCTCAATCCCCCTCAGACGTAGTCTGATACTCGTTAGAGTCGTCAGACTTCAAAGGGGAAGCACCAAATCTTACTTCAAGAAAAGTCATTACCTCATAAAATCATTCCCTCATTCTCTCCTAACATCCTAAAGTCCCTAAAAAAATGCTAGACCTAAGAAGCGATACCGTAACAAAACCCTCAGCAGCAATGCTAGAAGCCATGTTCTCAGCGCCAGTTGGTGATGATGTATTTGGCGAAGACCCGACAATCAACGAACTACAAGAATATTCGGCGCAACTCTTCGGAATGGAAGCTGCGTTGTTTTGTGCTTCGGGGACACAGACGAATCAAATTGCTATAAACGTACACGTTCAACCAGGCGGAGAAGTGATTTGCAACAAAGAAAGCCATGTCTTTAAATACGAAGGCGGTGGAATTGCAAGAAATTCCGGTGCTTCGATTCGTACTTTGGAAGGAGATAGAGGACGTTTGAAGGCAGCAGCTATCGAAGAATGGATAAATAATCCAGATGATGTTCATTTTCCTCTGACGCAATTGGTTTCCATTGAAGACACTTCCAACAGGGGAGGAGGAGCGATTTATGATTTTATCGACATCAAAGCAATTCGTGAAATGTGTAATCGCCATAATTTGCCTTTGCATTTAGACGGTGCTCGCTTGATGAATGCCTTGGTAGAAACAGAAATCGACTACAAAATATACGCTTCTCAGTTTGATTCGATATCGATTTGTTTATCAAAAGGTTTAGGTGCACCAGTAGGTTCAATATTATTAGGAAATGCTGATTTCATTAAGAAAGCACGAAGAGTACGAAAAGTTTTTGGGGGTGGAATGCGCCAAGCAGGAATTATTGCAGCTGGTGGATTGTTTGCCTTGAAAAACAATGTTCAGAAACTGAAAGAAGATCACCTCAAAGCTTTACAAATTGAAATTGCTCTGTTAGAATGTCCGTGGGTTGATTCAGTAATTCCCGTGGAAACTAATATTGTGGTTGCTATTTTGAAAGACCATTCTAAGCGCGATTTAATCATTGATTTATTGGCTCAAAAAGGAATCCGTATTATGGCTTTCGGTCCAGGGATGTTGCGTTTTGTTACCCACTTGGATATTTCTTTTAATCAAATTGATGAGGTAATTGAGGGATTGAAAAGTATCGGAAAGTTTTAGAAAAAGTAATTACCAAAGATTTTTAAACTTTTAGTTTTTCACTCTTCACTTTTAGACATTAATTTTTCAGTTTTCGGTTGAATTGTGCTTTCCCAAGTAAAATTACTTCAGTGAATTTAGCACACTTTTTTCTTTTAAGTAAATTTTGGAATATTTGTATTTTTAGATAAAATTGTTCCTAATTTTCACAAACAATCTAGTTATAATTAGCAATTGAAATGAAAATTTAAAAAGTCAAACTTCTCGTTTTACCTTCCTTTAAAAAGAGATTTATTGGTAATCAGGTAACTTAAATTTACTTCTACAGAGTGCTTAAATGCAGTTCCCGCTAGACCAGCTGTTTTTTCGTAAGAAACACCAAAAGAAAAGTCTCCAAAGTCAATTCCGACATAGGGTGCAAATGAATTTGGAATGCGAAAATAAGAACCAATATAAAGATTTCTTTCGCGTGAAACACTCATCAAAGTAGAAACATCTTTCAATCTAAGCTCATAAAAAACCCCAAAGTTCGTTTCGGTATGAGGACCTTGGAAAAACTGTGCAGCAGTAAATTGTAAACCTGAAACTGAGTTGATTCCAATCGTAAAATTCGTATGAATACATAATTTTCTATACAGTTTATCTTCAATCAATACATTATACTTTAAATCGGGTTGATTGAGGTGACTCATTGAAACTCCAAGTTGGAATCCATTGTTCTTAGATTTGAATTTGCGGTTTCGTTTCTTATTAATACGATAAGCTATTCCCGCCGACGCATCAACATAGCCAAAAGAAGTAAATTCATTCAGTTCTCCTGAGGGTAAGGTATTATCAAAACTAGAGCCATTGAATTGGTTATAATAATACAACCGTGAAAAATCTGCATTTCGACTATTGAATGCTGTTTGAAAACCTGCAGATAACCATTGTCCATCGGCTAAAGGAACATTTCCGCTTGCAGAAAATCCGCCACCATTACTTGTCATTTTTGAATCCCCACCAACATCATTTGTAAAAAATACCCCAACTCCTAAATAAGCTTTTTCGCGCCCTCTTTTTTTGCCTAATGTTAATTCAGCTAAAGCACTTGTTGTATGGAATTTGGTTCCTGAACCTAGCCATTGACTTCGGTGTAAGGCACTAAATTTTTCAAATCCATCAAAATTAGAGGTTGTTGCTGGATTTATTAATGGCATCATTTTATCAATTTGTGAAAAATGATGGTCTTGTGAGTAACTAACTCCACAAAGACTTAGTATGAGGGCGACAAAAATCTTTTTCATTAGCGAATCAATGTTATGTTACCACTAATAGTTTCTTGCTTGTTGTTCAAATAAATAACTTCAACAGCATAAGCGTAAATCCCTGAATTACAAACTTTACCTTTAAAGGTTCCGTCCCATTTAAAGTTTTTGTCTTTCGATTCAAACATTAAATTTCCCCAACGGTCGAAAATTCTGAAATTAATTGTTTGAATATCCTTCCCAACATATATTTGGAATACTTCATTGTCACCACTACCAGTTTGATTCGGAGAGAATGCATTTGGAATATGAATTCCTTCCTGACAATCGAGTGAATCACTATTTGGATCACATGGATCTAAAGGATTTGTTCCATTATCAACTTCTAATCCATCGTTGATACCATCTCCATCTGTGTCTGGATTATTTGGGTCGGTACCTAATGAACTTTCTTCATTATTTGTTAATCCATCGCTATCACTGTCTAAAGAACAAGCTGCAGCATTGGGATTTGGGTCGCAAGGGTTTAATGGATCTGAACCTGAAGTGTCTTCAATTCCATCATTAATTCCGTCGCCGTCGGTGTCAGGATTTGTTGGGTTGGTTCCAAGTGTAACCTCTTGTTCATTCGTTAATCCGTCACTGTCGGTGTCACATGCAACATTATTGATTGCTGGATCACAAGGATTTAATGGGTCAGAATTATTGGTTATTTCTGTTCCATCATTGATTCCATCTCCGTCTGAGTCTGGATTCGTTGGGTTTGTACCAGTTGCTGTTTCCTCTTCATTTGTTAAACCGTCGTTATCTTGGTCACAAATTGGCGTTGAAGGATTTGGGTCGCAGGGATCTAAAGGGTCTGAACCATTTGCAACTTCACTTGCATCCGTAAGAAAATCACCATCAGTATCTGCATTTGGATCAATAGGAACAAAAAAAGCTACGATGTTTTCGGCTCCTGCAATATTTAAACTATTACTTGCTTGAGTTATTGGGCCTGTTAACGGTCCTGTCGTATATTCCCAATGGTCGAACATAAAACCGGAGCTTGCTTGCGCTACAATATTCGTTTGAATTCCTCCATAATAGGTTGTTGACCAAGGATAAGTTGGAGGATAAATTGAATTAACTTTTATTTTTCCTGATAATGCAGGTGAAACATCAAAGAAAGTAGGGTAGGGACCAACAACTTGATAACAGTCCTCAAGACCATTTTCAAGCGCAACACATCTTGCATTTATAAAGTTCCTTAATGTTTGAACATTATTTTGCCAACCCGCATAAGTTCCTCCCCATCTATTGCATTGACGTGTCATTTCAGGGGCAATTTCATTGACCATACTGTCGAGAAGTGTTGTCATATAGTTGCATGAAAAATAGGTGTTTGCAAGATCTATGTATCGCGCCACATAGTATTGTTTTACGGTTGGATTTTCATTTATCAATTTAGAAATAACTTCGGTATGGCCTTGACCACCTGGATCAGGAAGATTTTCAGCATCACATGGATCTGCTGTTGGTCCAGTATTTGGAATCCCTGTATAATTGATGTAATGCCCAAAGGTAGCATCCATGTCCCATAAAACATAACGCCATTTTTTCTTATCCCCTAATAGATCTCGACCTCTCCACCAAGCGGTATTCCAGTTTAACCAATCTTGATTAACCACAAAGGAATTAAACATGAAATAATCACAAAGCGATTCCCAATTCAATTCGCCATCTACGTATGCAAAATTGGTTGGATTTCCCATGTTGTTATTTGCAATGTAAGTTTTTAAACTATTCCAATCTGTGATAGCTTGATTTCCACCATAAT
>JBILHL010000080.1:0-3968 GCA_044350515.1 Crocinitomicaceae bacterium
TGAAGTCCTCGGTAAATTTTCTGGGACTCCGTAATAATCGAATTTTTTTATCCATAATAAATTGACTTTTTCGGTCAACCTATTTCAGGGACATACAAAAATGTGATTTCCTTTTTTATTGAAGAGTTAACAATTCACTCAACATAACATGTGAAATATGCAAGTTCTAGGTTTAATTATGTTGGATTTTAACAATCACCTTCACTTAGATTTGTAACGCAAATAAAACAAGTTCATCTTAAAATTATCATTTTTATCTTGTTTTAAATTTAACTCAAATAGTTCAATAACAAATAATTAAACTTAAAAATCATGTCTCCAGCACACATTCACTTACTCATCACTCACTTGCCTATTTTTGGTGCTTTAATCGGTAGTTTGGTACTTGCTTACGCCATAATTATCAAAAGCAACGACACAAAAATTGCTGCTTATGGAGTTTTAGTTCTTTCAACTTTCGGAGCTAGAATTGCTTACCTAACGGGTGAAGGTGCAGAAGAAGTAGTGGAAGAAATTCCTGGTGTGGTGGAATCTACCATTGAAACACACGAAAATTTTGCTTTAATTGCATTAATAGGCTTACTAATTTTAGGATTACTTTCCGTTATCGGTCTAATTGCAATCGTAAATAAATCAACTTATGGTCGTAAAATTGCAATTGTGGTTTTAATAACAGCGATAATAAGCTTTGGATTGGTTGCAATTACTGGATATTTAGGTGGGGAAATCAGACATACAGAAATGGCTTCAGACTTTTCAATTCAATCAAATCAACTTGAAACGAACTTAGATTTTCAATCCTATTCAATTCAAAATCAAGTTTAACAAGAGGAATTAATAGATGCCAAGCAATCAATTCAATCTTGAAGGATTAACAGCGGAGGAAGTTTTAGCTTCGAGGAAAAAATCGGGTTCTAATAAACTCAATTATCAAAAGGAAAATGCTGTTGTTCAAGCCATCAAACGGATTGTAACTGATCCAATGATTCTTTTATTATTGGTTGCAGCAGGAATTTATTTTATAAGTGGCAAAATTGGAGACGGAATTTTTCTTTCTGTCGCAATTCTTTTTCAAACTTCGATTTCTTTTTATCAATATTCTCGAAGTAAGAATGCTTTAGAAAAACTGAAAGCATTATCACATCCCAATTGCAAAGTGATTCGAAATAATGAAATCGAAACAATTAAAAGCGAAGAAATCGTTGTTGGAGATTACCTAATTATTGAGGAAGGCGCTGCAATACCTGCTGATGGGAAAATTATTCAATCCAACGATTTTTCTGTCAATGAATCCATTTTAACAGGTGAATCGTTTGCATTTTTCAAAGACGAAAACAAAGCAGACAAATTTGTTTATAATGGAACAACTGTAGCAAGTGGCTCAGCGGTTGCAATCGTTACTGCAATTGGCAACATTTCTAAACTCGGATCTATCGGTTCAAGTTTAGCAGCTATTAAAGAAGAAAAAACACCCCTCGAATTACAGATTGCCAACTTTGTGAAGAAAATGGCAATTGCTGGAATTATCGTTTTTATCCTTGTTTGGGCCATTAATTATTTCCAATCCAAAGATATTCTAACGAGCTTATTGCAATCGTTAACCTTGGCAATGAGTATTTTACCTGAAGAAGTCCCTGTTGCTTTTACCACTTTTATGGCTTTAGGAGCTTGGCGTTTAATGAAAAAAGGGATTATTGTAAAACAAATGAAAACGGTTGAAACTCTTGGAAGTGCAACAGTTATTTGCATCGATAAAACGGGGACAATTACCTCCAATAAAATGAGTATTGCCAAGCTTTATGTACTAGAAAGCAATAAAATAATAGAAGCAAAAGTCAAAGCAGATATAATTGAAAAAGAAGTTATTTCTTTGGCAATGTGGGCAAGTGAAATTGTTCCTTTTGATGCTATGGAACTTGCAATTCATCAATTTTATCAAGAAAAAGTTAACGTTGATGAACGTGCAAATTTCAAAATGATACACGAATATGCGTTGAGTGGAAAACCGTCAATGATGACTCATATTTTTGAAGATAAAACGGGAAAAAGAATCATTGCAGCAAAAGGTGCTCCAGAAGCTTTTTTAGAAATCGTGAAAGTTTCTGGCGCTGAATTAAAACAAATTAATGAAGCAATTCAACATTTAGCAAAAGATGGATACCGTTTGTTGGGAGTTGGAAAAGCTAAGTTTGAAGGCGATAATTTTCCTAAAAATCAGCAAGATTTGAAATTTGAACTAAAAGGAATCATTGCTTTTTACGACCCACCAAAAGATAATATTGCAGCAGTAATCAAAGAATTTTACAAAGCAGGAATAAAGGTTAAAATTATCACAGGAGACAGTGCTCCAACTACCATTGCCATTGCTAATCAAATCGGTTTCAAAGATGCTGATCACCAAATTTCAGGCGATGAGTTAATGAAATTAAGCTACGATGAGTTGAGAGAAGTTGTGGACACCACTCACCTATTTACCCGAATGTTTCCAGAGGCTAAATTAAGGATCATAAACGCCTTAAAAGCTAACGACGAAATAGTTGCAATGGCTGGAGATGGAGTGAACGATGGACCAGCCTTGAAAGCAGCGCATATCGGAATTGCAATGGGCAAAAAGGGTTCCGAAATTGCAAAACAAGCGGCATCCTTGATATTACTTAATGACGATTTATCGAAAATGGTTATCGCAATTGCAATGGGAAGAAAGATTTACGCCAATCTCAAAAAAGCTATACAATACATCATTTCAATACATATTCCTATTTTGTTAATCGTTTTCATCCCATTGGCATTAGGTTGGGTTTATCCGACAATTTTTTCACCCATTCACATCATTTTTCTAGAAATAATTATGGGACCTACGTGTTCTATCATCTACGAAAATGAACCAATGGAGAAAAATACAATGTCTCAAGCACCAAAAGCCCTAACGATCACTTTTTTCAATTGGAAAGAATTGTCTTTGAGTATTTTACAAGGTTTAATCATTGCCATAGGAACTTTATTTGTTTACCAATATGCTGTTCATTACAGTCACTCAGAAGCAACTACACGAACAATGGTTTTCACCACTTTGATTGCATCTAATCTATTTTTAACCTTGATAAATCGCTCATTTTACGAATCAATTTTCACAACACTTCGTTATAAAAACAACCTTGTTTTGTACATAATTACGATTACAATTATTAGTGTTTCCCTTCTTTTATTTGTTAAACCTATTAATGCGTTTTTCGAATTTGAATTATTGAAGTTTAGTCAACTTATCTTTTCCATTGGAATTGGTTTTATAAGTGTTGTTTGGTTCGAGATTGTGAAATGGTTCAAACGTAAAAGAACCTAAAAAACATGGACTTTGTTTTAAAAAAAACATTTTTCAAATAATTCTCATCTAAACTGTTGATAAAACTTTTGTTAAGGAATTGATTTTTATTTGCTTTATATCAAATAAAGAATACTTTTGCCGAAAAATAGAACAGTTAAAATTATAAAATATGTATTGGACTTTAGAATTAGCATCGTATTTAGAAGACGCACCCTGGCCAGCAACGAAAGAGGAATTAATTGACTTTGCAATCAGAACTGGTGCACCTTTAGAAGTTGTTGAAAACTTGCAAGATTTGGAAGACGAAGGAGACATGTATGAAAGCATCGAAGAAATTTGGCCAGATTACCCGTCACGAGAGGATTTCCTTTTCAACGAAGACGAATATTAACCCCTTTCTTTTGCCTTTTAATCGTTTAAAAACGTTAAAAATAACATGAAAAAAAGTTAAAAAAACTTGCCTATTTCCGCCAGTAATTTCACTACTTTGTTGTAGATAACTGCAAGAATTCATTAAGTTTGACACCATCCCACTAAGTGTGTAAACTGAAAGTTTCATAAAATCAGTCTATCTTCAAAAATAATCATAAATTGGTTAAGTATTGTTCCCCAATCACGAATAGGCATTGTCCATTTTTTAGTTGCT
>JBILHL010000081.1:0-3831 GCA_044350515.1 Crocinitomicaceae bacterium
AAATCCATCTCCAGCCGTTGTTGTTTTCGGAATAAGTTCACTAAATTTTCTCCCTCCATTTCCTACACCAATGTTTCCAACCAAAGTATCAACATTAAACATTAATGGTGGTAGTTCCTTTTCATTTTCTTTGATTTTGGAATACACTTGCCTTTCCCTTTCATTAACAAAAGCATTTTCGGAAATAGCAGTAATTAATCTATAATTTCCATTATCATCTTTTATAAAAGCACCATCATTAAAATTAAGGTATTCGATAAAAAATTTAAAGAAAGCATCTCTCAAACCATCCTCACTAATTAAACTATGATAGTTTTTGGGTGAATTTGTATGCGGTCTGACTTTTAAACAAAAATGAATAAATTTTTCAGCAGGATATGTGGTGTAAATATTATCAGCTAAATTTAATAACAATTGGCATTTTTTAGGTTCAGCTTTGAGTAACTCTAATGTTGAATCGAGGTTAGAACTGAATGCTTCTTTTAACTGAAAAGAATGGTAGTAGTCATCAACATTAAGGTCATCACTATCAAGAATATTTTTAAAGTCATTAAAAGAAATGTTTTCAATTACATTAGCGTTTCCATCTCGAATGGCTTGATGTCGTTTTAAGATATTGTTGTCAATTACATTTAAAAGATAATAACGGATTTTAGTAATATTATCATTTTGATATTGTGGAGATACAACACCCAAACCTCTTACATCAGACAAATATTTTTTAATTTGAACATCTAACCTTGTAATTATATCTGCATTATTACAATTTTTTGTTCCGCCATAATCATAGAGTTCCATTTTATTAAGTGCTTCGTCAAACCCAGCATAAGCGTTATATGGAGAAATTGTATCTAATATTTTTATTGAATCAGCATCGAAAGTTCCTTTTAAAGGCTCTGCGATATGCAGATAACATTTTTGCAGGTATCGGCTATTATTTGCAACTTGAAATAGTTGAATTAATTTATTCTTTAATCGTACTTCGCAATCTGAAACCTGATTTGATAAACCTAAATTATTAAAATCAGGATTAGCAGCAAATTTTTTATCATTTGTAATAATACTTGAATTTACTAAGTCCGTAAAAATAACTGATGCTAAAGCATCCTTGTCAACTTTATGCTTTGTTATTGCATATTTTAGCTCATCTATAGTAACTAATTGAAGAATCTTTACCAATAACGAACCTAACGCATTTTTAAAATCACCAAGATTATCATTATCATAATTTTTAACTTGATGAATTGTAATGTACTCGTTGTTTTTTTTTATTGCAAAATCCTCAAACCATTCTAACTCCAAGCTATAATCGACCACCCCAACATTGTTAAGTTCAATTAATTTATCTAAAACTACATATAATGCAATTTTTCCCTGATAATTAAAGCCATTCCAAGTTGGCGTTGCATCGTGTAAATAACTCATTATATTAAACTATGTTTTCATTTTGTATTTCAAAATCAGTTTTACGCTCATAATGTTTTTCTATAAAACATTTTAAAGTATTTTTTTCATCTTGATTCAGTGAAAGTAAATCATGCGCTCCAGTATGAATTGCCTTGCCGATTACATAATTCAACATTTTTTTTGCTTCTTCATCTAAATTATTTCGTGAAATATCAGGAATAATCTTCCTTGATTTCACGTTAACTACAATTGTGTTTATTTCAAAAATTGAAGCTAAAAGTGGTAAGTTAAATTTAAAATCCTTTATTAATACATCTCTTAAGTAAAGGTCTTTCTTATCCTTCTTTTTTTCAAATAAGTAAAAATATGACGGTTTTTCTATATCAAAAGGAAGATATAATTCATTTTTTCTACCCTCGAAAATTTTTATTTTGTCTATAATAGACTTTGTTTTACAATTGTTAGAATGACCTAAATGAACTAAATCCTGGAAAGAAAAATTATTTAGAATAGAGAACTTGTCAGTAATTTCTTCTTCGTATAAGGAAAGTTCGTATGATTTAGGAATAATTATTGAAATCCATTTTAAATCTCGATCCATTTTTTCAATAACTTCATCTAAATTATCTCCAGTAAACTTCAAACCATTAAGAAAATCATCTTCATACGATTGCTCAACCAATGGAATCGACAAATACTCTATTTCTTCGTTTATTATGTATTCATCAAGTGTTAAATCATCAAAATTCGTAACCTTAATAATGCCATTTTCAGAATCATATCTATATAATTCACCTGTAAAACTTAAATCTTCAAACTTTTTGATAAAGCTATTTCGGGGTTTAATTAAGATATAACCCTCAATTTCTTGTAAATAATTATTAAGTGATATTTTAATTAATCCTTTTTCATAGGAATCACCAATATTCATTTTATTAATAATTGAGTGCTTCTCTTTTTTTTCAGAATTAATTATCTTAAATTCAATACCATCCGTTAAAAAATAAGTATTAAGAAATTCCTTAACTTTATCGTAATTTTCAAATACTTTAATAAAATCAGAATAATCTAAAATCACTTCAGTTCCTTCAAAAGAAACATCTTCTTTCTCGGTAAAAGAAGTGTATTCATTACCTTTCTCTAAATCTACTGTATATCTATAATTCGATTTGTAATATCTTGACGAAACGGTTACTTTTTCGGAAAGCATAAAACAAGAAAGAAATCCTATTCCAAAATTTCCAATTGGCTTGTATTCAAAATCTTTAAGAACAAAATCTGTCGAATTATAATAGGAAACTCCAATGTTTAAAAAATGTTTTTTAAGAACTTCATTAGTCATTCCTATACCGTTATCTCTGATAATTACTTGATTTTTTTCAGAGTTTAAAAGCACCTTTATTTTAGGGGTATATTCATCTTGTCCAAATTCATGATTGTTTCTTTCAATTTCCTCTCTTATCCTACAAGCATCAATGGAGTTTTGAATTAACTCCCTTAACCCAAGAGATTTACTGCCATATATTTTTTCTCCCATCAATAAAGAGCTTATCGCTTTAAATTCTAAAGTCATTTTAAAGCCTGAATAAGTATATCCCTCTGTTTGTATATTTTGTTCAGGAGTGCTTTCAAATACTAAACGATATTGCGGTTGAAAATTTGAAGTTATTGCAGTAGAATTTATTAACTCTTCTTCAACCCAACTTATGTAATTTAAAATTTTCCTGTGAATAGAAGGATTTGATACTTTGCCATAGAAAACGATTTTCTTTTGTTTGGTTTTTTCGTTAAATACAATTTTGTCATGATTAGATATTACATAATGTTGTTTCCATTCAGTATCACTTATACCAGTTGGCTCAATTAGTTTGTAGAGATTATAAGGCGTTCTATTACTATCAATGTCCAATATATCCCCCAATCTTAATAAGCAAGCTATGTATTGTGCATTATAATGATAATCTCCTTTTACTTCATAATGCTTTAAGTTTCTTTTTATCCATTCAAAATCTTCTGTATGACTTTGACATATTAGCGCAAGGTCTTCTGCAAAACTTAAAGTCGGATAATTAGGAATTGATAATTTATCTTTTAATTCAGTTAGAATATAATTTGCTGATAATTGTGAGTGAATCCTCCTAACATATTCTTGCAACGCTTCTTCTTCATTTCCATTCATTATTTTAACCATTGTAGTAAACTTAATATCACAATGTGGAAATTCATTTACTTTGATTAATTGTATGTCTTTCTTACTAACAGCCATTCCTATATCGTGGAGCAGTGCTGCTAAAATTAAAAGTGTTATTTCTAATTCGTTTAACTCATCTTTACTTGCTAAGATTTTATCCATATATTCCATAATCCTAAACGAATGCCCAACATTATGTAATGTGTAATTTGGAAAAATATGTGTTATTCTAT
>JBILHL010000058.1:0-13533 GCA_044350515.1 Crocinitomicaceae bacterium
TAAAAGAAAGGGTAATGAGTCATTTATCAAAGGTAAAACCCTTTTTTATTAAGGGGTTTAGTTTAAATTAGCATTTCAATCGGCACAAGGGAATATCTTATATTAACTATATCAATCCGTTTTTTTGAGCAAAATCAAAGATTCCAATAGTGTTAGTTGCATTAATTTTTCTGTAAATTTTTGTTTTATACCCTTCAATTGTTTTTTCAGACATTTTCATTTCAATAGCTAACTCTTTGTTCGATTTGCCTGCGCTAATTAATTGAATCACCTTAATTTCTTTGGTATTTAATGAATGTATAAGTTCATTCTCAAAATCCACCATTAATTGAGCTATTTCTGAGCTGTAGTATTTTTCTTGATTTGCCGCTTTATTCAGAGCGTTTAACAATTCCTCTTTAGATGAGTTTTTGGTTAAATAAGCACGAACTCCGCTTTTATAAAGTTCTTTTACAATTGAATGAATATTAAGTAGAGAAACAACCACAATGTTAGCATTTGGAATACGATCCAACATTTCTTTAATCGTTTTTATGGAATTGCCATCCTTCAAGTTAATATCCATTATAATAATATCAACTTTGTTAGTCGTGCAATAATTTAATGCCTCTTCACATGTATCAGATTCTCCTATAACTCGGAAATTGGTTTCACTCTCAATTGTTAACTTCCAGGCTTCTCGAACTAGTTGGTGATCTTCTGCAATAAAAACGGTTTTATCCTGCATAATTTGATACTTAATTTAGATTCCAAGAATTAGGTAAATGTTAATAAAAGTGTAATTAAAATGCTAATTTTTAGCTTAACACCTTACCTATTTAAATATCTAAATTTAAAGTTTTGAATAAGAAATAACAATAAAACCCATTTTAAATAACAAATTAAAGGGTTTTTGTTAACAATAAAAAGGGTTTACCCTTAATTAAATTTATGTTAACTAATAGAGTTAACAATTAAATAGGTGTTTATACCAATTTAACCTCTATGTAAACAGCCATACCTTGAAAAGGATGATGAAAAAATCGAACATTTCCATTCATCAAGTAAACGCGATCTTTTATGCTTTTTATGCCAATACCATCTTCTTTTGCATTTTTGAGACCTATTCCATTGTCTTTTGCAATAAGTGTTAAATATCCATCTTTGTGACAAAAACGAAAAGACATTTTAGTACCCTTTGAATGTTTGATGGCATTTTGCGCTAATTCTTGACAAATTCTAAAAATATGTTTTCGTATCGTTTCATTTATAAAAATCGACTCATAGATACTAGAATCCACTGAGAACTTCAATACAGATGTGAAATTTATTTTCATAAAATAATCCGTCAGGGCAGAAACAAAGCAATCTGTAAAAATAAATTGAGAAGTTGATTCCAAAGCAATTTTTCTAATTTCTTCAATAGCGGTTGTTAGGTAATCAAGTGCAACGGAAATGTTTTTGTTGTCTTTTACACCTGAATTTTCTAAACTTAATTTTGATGCAAAAAGTAATTGATTTACCCCATCGTGTAAATCTTTGTATAATTCTTCCTTTCCTTTTTCTTTAGATTCAATAAGAAGTTCAGCAATTTTTCTACGTTTATCAGATTCTTCTTGAAGTTTAATTTCTAATAATTTTCGCTTCGTAATATCACGCGAAATAACAAATGTTTTTTGATGTTTTCCATTTTCATCGTATTCAAAGTTAGCATAGTCTTCCAACCAAATATCACCTACAATGGCATGAATTGCTCGGTGTTGAATACTTAAATCTTTGTTGTTATTATTTATTGCATTTAAATAGGATTCAAAAACAAACGTTAAATCATTTGGGTGTATGTAATCCAAAGCTTCTGTTTCACGAATCGGAAATTTTAGTATTTTCTTTCCTGTAATTCTCTCAAATGAAGGACTTGCGTAGGTTAATTCAAATTTATCGTTAAAAATCAATAAGGTATCAGAGGAATTGTCTGCTAACAACGATAGTAACTCGTCGCGCTTTTTCAGAAGTTCTTTCAAATCTATTCGTTCAGATACATCTGAAATAAAGGATCCAATTCTTGGCTCATTTTCTCGATCTAAAAACAGGAAACCTACCAATTCTGCAGGATATTTTTGATAATTTTTTCCGTAAACTTCTTTTTTAACAAGTGATTTGGTTTCTTCTGATAATTCTTTGAAAGAGTGACCTTTAGATATTAAAAAGTTTTCATTTTCTTCCTTTTTATTAGAATCTAAATTGGCTTGATGAAGATTTTTTGTTGACTGAATTTGATTTTTTTGATTCAATTTACCATTTAACACATCGGATAACACTGTGGCATTATCTTGTAATCCTTGTTCTTTAACACCCTCTAATTGGTTTAAAATCAATGCAGATACTTTGATATGTACACCGAGCATTCGAATGGGTTTTCCATTTTTATCGCGAATACAAATTCCTTTGCAGCGAATCCAAACTGTGCTTCCATTTTTATGCGTGTAGCGTACTACTTGATCGTAAGGATATTCTGTATTTTCAAAATGTTTTATAAGGTTTTCCTTAGCTGTAATAAAATCATCTGGATGTATGATGTTTTGCCAAGTGTTTGATTTATGTGGCATTTCAGCTGGATCATAGCCTAGCGTGGACCAGAAGTTAGAAGACATCCATTCATTTTCTGGATTTTCCAAATCCCAATACCATGTTCCATCAAGAACTATGTTATTAATGAAATTATAGATTAAATTATCGCTTTTTACCTGTTCGAATAATTCACTTTCCAAATAATTCATAGAAGTTAATTTTTAATTTTATTTATTTACTTTAACTATGACTCAATTATTTAAAAACAAAAAATTAACCACACTATTAACAAGCAGTTAGAGTTAACCAAACGAATAAAAAAAGAAATTTCTATTTTTGATAATAAATTCGCAAAGTTTTACTTGTTTAATCATAAGGGTTAACCCATTTTTCAAAAAATTCAGCTATTAATTAATCCATTTTTTTGTGCAAAACTGTAAATTCCTAGGTTATTAAAAACTTTCAGTTTTTTAAATATTTTAGTTTTGTAGCCTTCTATGGTTTTTTCAGACATTTTCATATTCATTCCAATTTCTTTATTCGAAAGTCCTTCACAAATCAATTGAATAACTCTTAACTCTCTTGAGTTCAGTGTATTAATTGTTTCATTGTCGCGTTCGAGAAGCAATTGAGAAATCTCTGCACTAAAGTATTTTTCATTGTTAAATGCTTTTTTTATAGCCTCAATTAATTCCTCCTTACTGGAATTTTTTGTTAAAAATGATTTAATTCCAGACTTGTATAAATCTTTAATGATGGAATAAACATTTAACATCGACACAACAATTATTTTAACATTTGGAATGGTATCAATCAGTTTTTTTATCACCTCAATAGAGCTACCGTCTTTAAGGTTAAGATCCATGATAATGACATCTACTTTGTTTGAGGAGCAATAAGAAAGTGCTTCACTACCTGTTTCAGATTCTCCTATAATTGAAAAAAGTGAATCATCCTCAATCGTCAATTTCCATGCATCACGCACTAATTTGTGATCTTCGGCAAGAAAAATAGTGATTTTAGTATTCATTTAATTTTATTTTAATTTGAACCTGCAAGGCACTTATTAGAAAAATTGAAAAAACGTAATTTCTCTTAAAAAGATAAATTTGATCTTGAATTGATTTTAAATCGTAATTCCATGATGAGAAATCGAAAATAAAAAAACCATTATCAACGACAACTTCAACAAAATCATTTTTAATTTGTTTAAAATTGTTGATACAATTTATAGATTTCGATGTGTTTATTCTAAAATGAGCTAATTGCAGTATAATTCTAAAAATTTGGTTTTTACTGTTACTGTTTACTTTTAGAGTGTCTTGGGGTTCATTGTCAATTCTAATTTTTGTTGTTAACTCGCTGTTAAAACATAAAACATAATCTGTAATTGTTCTGATTAAATTTTCATTTAAAACAAATTGAGTAGTAGATTTCAAGGACATTTTTCGGATATGTTCAATTGCTAGTTGTAATTTGTCATGGTTGTAGTCGAGTAATTTATTCTTTAATCCCGAATTTTGAATACTCAATTTGGTTGCAATGAGCAACTTATTAATTCCATCATGCAATTCATTACATAATTCTTCTTTGTTCTTTTCTTTCTCTTCAATTAATTGCTGTGCTATTTCTTTTTTTCTTTTAAAAACATAGTGGAGTTTTTCTTCCAAGTCTTTTGTGCTTGTAATATCCCTAGAAACCACAACGGCTTTGTCAAGAACACCAAATTCATTGTATGTAAAACTGATACTATCTATTCTATCATAAAGTGCTTTTTCAAGATTAGACATTGTTGTAAACAGTATAAATTTAACACGGATTTAACTTAAAGGTAAATGTAAGCAATCATTTGAAAACAAAGTAAAAATCAGAATTTGATTTTCGTAGTTCTGTCTATTCATATACTAGTCATTTCATTTTTTTTTAACTCATCCCCTCCTACTTCTTTTTAAATTCAAAGCCCTGATAAAACAAGTTGCCGTTGTCGAGCACTTTGATTTTTTCGGTCATACTTCTGCCTAGCCCACCGCAAGATAATGTTGTGCCGTCTAGTACGTCAAAGTAAAGTTTCATTTTCGAATCGGGAGATTTACCTTCCAATTCGACGTAGATAACATTGTTTTTTTCGCTAAGATTCAAGATTGCTTTTTCCATGTTCATTATGGTACAACCCTCGCATTTAAATAGTTGACCAACAGCTTCATATTCTCCTAATCTATCTTTCCATAAATCGTTAGATTTTGGGGAACTGTTGCGCATACCAATAAATTGTATGCGGGCATTTTTTGTGTCAACACTTCGCACATAAACTTCTCCATTAATGGTGGAAAACTGAAATTCTTGATTCGGAATTTTAATCGGAATACCAAGCGCTATCACGGCCAATGAATATCGAGCGAATTTATCATCTTTCGATTTTAAACGTAAAGTAATCGGTCCTTGTTTGAATTTAATTTTCTTTGAATTTTCAACGTTCACAATGGTTTGACCTAGGTTATAAGTACCAATGATTTCTGTTTTTAATGCTAGGTTTTTAGTAATCTTGGCTTCTTTTAATTCGGTTTCAATTTTTTCTGGAGCAATTAATTTTTGAGAATAAGCAAATTTCAAATAGTGGTTTAATAAATCAGTTGCGTCATTCATTGAAGTTCCTGTATTTGAATTGGTTAGTACTACAACGCCAATATTTAACTCTGGAACAAACCCAAAATCAGCATGAAAAGCATAAGTGTCGCCCCCGTGGCTTATAATTCTCACCGGAATAGTGTCTTTTTTGGTTTTTAAAAAGTAGTTTTCAAGAAAAAATCCCAAGCCATATTTAATGTTTTGATTGAGGGTTGTTTCCGCTAATCGGTCTATGAATAATTCCCCTAGTAAAGCGGAATCAAGAAGTTGATTTCCATTAAATTTCCCATTATCGAGGTACATTTTGATGTAATTAGACATATCAAGTACCGAACTATGAATCAGACCTGCGGCTGCATCGCGAATTGTTGGTTCATTGAATTCTTTAGAATTGATGTAAGCTTTTGAAATGGTTGTTGAGCCATTGATTGGATAAACGTACGACGCGTTCATTTTCAATGGTTTAAAAATAGAATTCACTAAGTAGTCTTCGTATTTCTGATTGCTTTTTCGTGCAATTAATTCACCTAAAACTCCATAAGCAACATTGGAATAAGCAAAATTTAAGTGGCGCGGATGTGCAGTTTCTGTTTTGTTCAACTGTTCAATAACCCATTGTTGATTAGGTGGTGTGTCGCAAAAAAAACCATTCCAAAAATCGCTTGGAAATCCAGAAGTGTGTGAAAGCATGTCGGAAATATAAAATTGATTTGAATCTAAGTAGCGACTTTTCAGTTGTAACTCAGGCAGGTGGTTTTGAATGGACTCTGAAATTGAGAGTTTGCCAGCTTGTTGAAGTTGTAAAATTCCGAGTGCAGTAAACGATTTGGAAATCGAACCAATTCGATAAACGGTATTCGCATCCGCTTTGATTTTATTGGATACATCGGAATACCCATAACCAGTTGCGTAAACAATTTCACCTTTGTCAACGATTGCGATACTTGCTCCTGTGACTTTGTGTTTTTTAATCAAGGCGTTGTAAACACTATCAATTTTCTTGCGCACATTGTCTGTAATGGGGTATAAATCTTGGCTTATCAAGTTTTGAAATAATCCAATAAATAGTAGGGAGATGATGAATCTTAGCATAAAAAAACAAATTAAAAAAGGCTCATAATCAGAATCATGAGCCTTAAAAATAAGAATAAATTTAATAGTCTTAATCAATCTTCACCTCAAACGGCATTCTCATCTGAATTCCGCTCATAGCTTCGATTTTTTTCAATTGATTATAGTATTCTACTAATTCTGAAGGCATTGAATTTGCTTTGATTTTTGTGTCAGCTTCTTCGTCATCACCTGTTTCACTTTCAATCATTTCAAAGATTTCAGACAATTTATCTTCTTTCTTCAACGGATAATATAAAACTTTAGCATCTTTGATTTTTGCCAAATTCGCTGCGTAAGAAATCGCATCTGTCAAACCACCTAATTGATCCACTAAACCAATTCGAAGTGCATCCCTACCTGTCCAAACACGACCACGAGCTACGAAATTAACTTCTTCTTTCGTCATTTTTCTACCTTTTGAAACACGCGATAAGAACATATCATAAATCTGATCTACTTCAGCTTGGGTTGCTGCTAATTCTTCAGGAGTCAATTTACGGTTGGTAGAAAGTACCGAATGTTTGTTGGTGCTGATTCTGTCAAAGTTAATTCCTAATTTGTTCTCAAACATTTTTCCTGTATATGGAATCATTCCAAAAACGCCGATTGAACCAGTTATAGTTGTTGGCTCTGCAAAGATTTTGTGAGCTGGAGCAGCAATATAATAACCACCTGAAGCAGCAACGTCACCCATAGAAACGATTACTTTTTTCACTTTATTCGTTAATTCAACTTCTCTCCAAATTTCTTCACTTGCCAAAGCACTTCCTCCAGGACTATTGATTCTAAAAACAACCGTTTTGATTGATTTTTCATTTCTAACTTTTTGGAATAACTTACAAATACCTTCTGAAGTCAAACCTTCACCTGAAGTAGAAACATCACCTTCTGCCAAAATCACAGCAATTGCAGGTTTTTCTGCTTTCAATAAAACTTGATCTTGGTAGAAAATTTTCTTAGCATATTTCTCAAAGCTTTGTAGTTCTAAATCATCTTCATTTTCAACACCTACTTTTTTCATCAAGTACGTAATCATTTCGTCACGGTATTTCAAACCATCGATTAATTTGTATTTCACGGCGTCATCAGTACGTTTGATTTTCAATGAGTCGGCAATGTTGTTCAATAATTCAGGATTGATTTTTCGGTCTGCCGCAATATCGTTACGCATATCTTCCCACATAGAGTTGATATAGCGTTCCATTTGTACACGGCTTGAATCACTAATACTCGTTCTGAAAAATGGTTCTACCGCACTTTTGAAATCATTATTTGAACCACGAATAATCTCAACTTCTAAATCCAATTTATCTAATAGACCTTTGAAGAACATTAACTCGCCACCTAAACCTGTCATTTGGAAAGTTGAAGTTGGAAAAGCATACGATTCTTTCGCAGCAGAACTGATGTAATATTCTTTTTGAGAAATGTATTCTCCAGAATTGTAGGCTACAACAAATTTTCCGCTTTTCTCGAAGTCATTGATTGCATTTCTGATTTCACGAGCTGTTGCCATTCCGCACGAAACATCGCCGATATCAATAAAAACACCTTTAATTTTATCGTCTTTTTTTGCCTCACTCAAACCGTAAAGAATATCTGGAAGTCCCATTGAAACGTTTACATTGAAGGAACTAGGATCAAATTCCGACTTACCTTTATCTAAAATTTGTCCGTCTAATTGCATATGAAGAATTGTTTTATCTTCAATGGATAATGGCTTTGGACCAAAATCACTGAATGAACCAATAACTCCTCCAAGAATTAAGAAGAAGAATATCATTCCTACAATTCCTGCAATGAATACAGCTAAAAAGCTTGGCCAAAATATTTTCCCGAAGGTAATTTTAGGTTCTGTTGGTTTGTTTTCTGACATAATCGTGGTTTTAATTTAATAAGTTGTTAAGGTTTAGACCTTTATTTACAAGGTTTAATTTTAAAGTGAATCTAATTTTTTGTCCATAGTCAGTGAATAAATCACCGAAGTAACTCGATTGATACAGCGGGAAGAATACACCTAAAGTATTTCCAAGCTTCACACCAAGACCAAGATTTACAACCGTTTGTGTTGTTCCAAACAAGTCTTCAAATGCGCCAAAGTCTGCGAATGCACCGAAGATTCCTGGTTTAAGTGGTAATTGCATGTAAACATTTGCTGCTGACATCCAAGTTGTAGAGCTACCAATTGCCATATTGATATTGTTTGAATGGAAGTTTCCGAAATTATCCATCCGATTTTGACTCCAAAGTCCAGTTGCTTCAAATCGACCGAAATTGTATTCTTCAATAAACAAATCTTGATTGCCTCTTGCGCCAAAAATAGAAAGTTCAAAGCTTGGATTGCCAATAAAGCTTTGTGTTTCATAGACTACATTTGCTGCTCCAAAAACTCGCAATTCAACCCAACGTTCCATTTTGTTTTTAAGGTATTTATACTTGTAAGTTGCTGCTGCTGAAATTCTTCCAAGTCGGTCAAATTTTTGATTTCCTTGGATATAATCGCCTCTCAAAGTCATATTAAATCTATGGTCAGGTAAATCAACGTTGTAGTTGTAGCGAACAAAAGCACCACCTTGAGCGACATCAACACCCATTCCACCACTTTTAAAGTTTTTTGACATTCCTTGAATAAGAATATCGTGCGATGTTGCTTTAGCTTTTCCACGATTGCCTAGTTTAGCATACCAATATGGAGTAATTACTTGGAAGTTACCATTGTTTGGCATTCCAAATGTTTTTGCCGATGCTCCAAATTTTGAGATTTTCAAACCTTTCTTTGGAAGAAATGTATAGCTTAATTCAGCAATTCCAGCAACTTTCGTTCTTCCAAAAGCAAATTGTGGTGCAACCAAAAACTGAAAAGGTTTGAACGGAATTCCCATATTGTGAACCGCAGCACCCAACATAAAACCATCGTATTTGTTTCCACCGATTGTTGGTGTCCAGAATAAATTTGTTTTTGAAGCTTCGTTATCTCCCATTAAAAACTCCAATTTTAGTGGTTCGATTCTGTTGATTAGGGATTTTTTAGTCCACGTGTTGTTTGTTCGAACAATTTCAGGAATGTGTCTGGAGTCATCAATTGTGATTCGCGTGTACCCCGTTGATTTTAAAACTACTTCGCCTTTTTTAGTTGGCTCTAACCAAACCGTTTCAACAAGCGTTGTATCCTTAAAAGCATTTACTTCAATCGGACCATTTACTTGCCCAACGTTTTTAACTTTAACCGTTGTCGTATTGTTTGATTTGTTCGTTTTTACACTTTTCAACTTGTAGTCAATGTGGTTCGTTGTTTGAATCAAATCGTCGAACAACCAAGACAAATCTTTACCTGAAGCTTTTTCTAATGTATTGCGCATATCTTCTGGTTGTGGATGTTTGAATTTCCATTCTTCAAAATAAGCGCTCATTATTTCATTGAATTTTTGTTCGCCAAGGTAATCCATTAAGTAAAAGAAAACTAAACCTGTTTTTTGATACATAATCATTCCGTAATTGATTGGCGTGAAGTCCGCTGAATGTGTTTCAATTGGTTGATCTATTCCTAACATCGCAATTGCACGGTAAGAAACATCGCCCATATCGTGGTGATCCAAATCATTGAAATGGAATTTACCATTCGCAACCATATCAGAAAGACGCGTATTGTTTGGATATTTTGTTTGAATGTAGCGCATTTCGTTTAAGGTATTCATTCCTTCGTCCATCCAACCGTGTACACGCTCGTTTGAACCTAAAATTCCATAAAACCAATTGTGCCCAACTTCGTGAACGATTACCACTTCTAATTCTTCTTTTGAACTTGAATTTCCAATCACAGTAACGTTTGGATATTCCATTCCACCACCAGCGCTAATTGTTCCATCAACCGCTGTAACTTGGTTGTATGGATAATCTCCGTTCCAAAGTGAGTAATAGTAAGTTCCATCGTTTAAATATTCGATAGCGTGTTGCCAATTGATGGTGTTATGAGGAACAAACATCGCCCAAGTTGTTACTTTTCTTTTAGAATGAGGCAATTCAACTTCACCTTTCAAAACTGCGAAACGTTTGTCGGCAAACCAAGCAAAATCGTGCACTTGCGATTGGGTGTAGCGAATTGTTTTCCATTCTTCTGATGAAGCTGGGAATGCTGTTTTTCCACCTCGACCTTGTTTTGTCATTAAGTAATCAGCGATTTTTCCTTCGGTAGATTTTGCAATTCCATTTAAAAACTCCACTTCAGAGGATGTTTGTAGGTCTCCCGTTGCACCAACTATATAATTTTTAGGCAAAGTAATTGAAACATCAAATGAACCGTACTCTGAATAAAATTCACCTTGATTCAAGTATGGAATTGGATTCCAACCATTTTTGTCATAAACTGCTGGTTTTGGGTACCATTGCGTAATTTGGTAAGATTCGTCAATATGTCCTAGTCGAGAAATTTCACCTGAAGGAATTTTAACTTTAAACGGTGTTGAAATTCGGATGCGCTCACCACTTTTTAAGGGAGTTGGCAACGTAATCACACAAATGTCAATGTGTACAGGATCATATTCCCATTTCAATTTTTGACCATTTGCCTGAAAATCCAATGAATCAATTCCTCCTTTATCTTCTTCTTTTCCGAAGCGTAGTTGTTTTTCTCCGTCTTTGTATTTCTGTTTAGCAAGAGCAGTATTTCCATTGCGATAAGCATTTGGCCAAAGGTGAACGTAGATTTTATCTAGGGTATTTGGAGAATTGTTGACATATTCAAATTCTTCAAATGCAGATAAAGTATGGTTTTTATCGTTCAATTTTACTTGAATCGTGTAATTCACTTCTTGTTGCCAATAGGTTTGTCCGAACAATTGGGTTGAACAAAACAAGGCAAAAAATAGATAGATTGTATTTTTCTTCATAATAACTATTTTAACAAATGTAATTTGTAAAAGTGTCTGTTTGACAATTATGTGATAGATACAAATCTCATCAACATTAACGACACTAATAAAGGATAAATGGAAAACAAAAAAGCTGTTGATTCTGATTGAACCAACAGCTTTTGAATTAAGGTATTTAATTATCTAATCACCATTCGCTCGATTGCGATTGAATTTTCAAATTGAATTTTTACGAAATAAATTCCTGGAGTTAAAGAAGATAAGTTTGCTTCAAAAGTAGCACCTGTAAATATTGAACTTTGAATTGCTTTTCCGTTAACATCTTGAATAGTTACGGTAGCGTTTGAAACAATAGTATTCATTTCAATTACAAATGTTCCATTGTTTGGGTTAGGTACAATTTTGAAAGTAGTTAATGTTAAATCTTCAACACTTAAATATCCATCAACACCATCACAGTTTTCATCAATTGAGTTGTCTAAAACTTCAGTTGCTCCTGGGTAAATTTGGTTGTTGTTATCGTTACAATCTCCACCAACAGTTACAAAACCTGCACCTGGATTAGCACATAAACTTTGTCCCGTTCCAGTTCCGTAAGTATCATTGTCAGCATCAACATAGTATGTAACGAAAGTTAAACCATTGTCAATTCCTCCTGCACAATCGTTATCGATTCCATCACAAACTTCAGGTGAATCTGGATTGATTTGATCGTCCGTATCATTACAATCTCCAGCAACAATCGCAAAGCCTACACCTGGATTAGTACATAAACTTTGACCTGCTCCTGTTCCAAAACCATCTAAATCGGCATCAACGTAGTAAGTTACGAATGTTAAACCATTATCAATTCCACCCACACAATCATTGTCAATCCCGTCACAAATTTCAGTTGCTCCTGGAAAAATAGCATTGTTTGTATCGTCACAGTCAGTGCTATTCGTTACATAACCAGCACCAGGATTTGTACAGAATAATGCACCAGTTGCAAAATCTCCATAAGTGTCATTGTCAGCATCCACATAGTACATAATTGACCCTGTAATTTGGTTGTCGTTATCATTACAATCAGTACTATCTAAAACATAACCAGCAGGTTGAGTACAAGAAACGATTGAATTTGAAGCATCACCAAATGTATCTAAATCAGCATCTAAAAACCAAACAGTATTTGGATTAATTAATGAATCTGCGTCATTACAATCAGTATTATTTAACACAAAACCAACAGGAATCGAGCAAGATAAGGAATCAACAGTTAAATCTCCAAAACCATCGTTATCAGTGTCCGCATAGAATGTTTGAGGTGTAATTGCTAAAGCATTTCCAAATAATGAAACATTATCAAATCTGAAAGTAGCCCCAGTTGTTCCAATTCCAGTTAAATAGAATCTGAAAGTTACTGTTGAAATTGCATCAAACGCTGTTCCAAGTGAAACTGTGTCGTCTAAATTTTGATTGTTATTGTTTGCAGATAATCCAGTTCCTAAATCTGTAGTGTAATTGTCTAAACTTGAACGAACATACCATGTTGGCGTTCCTCCTGTTGCACTACATCTGTGATTGAAAGCAATTCTATCCAAGTCTAAACTTTGGCATTCATTTGCAGTGATTGAAAATTCAGTATATTCTGTTAAATCAATCGTTGTTGTTGTATTCCAATCGTTGTTGTTATAAACATTTCCAGCAGCTTGACAATTTACACCTATTGATGAAAATGCACTAAATGTTGCTGTCGTTGGCTGAGTTGTAACTGAAGTTGCTGTCACAGGACATCCTGAAGGTTGAGTAAATTCATAGTTTCCTAAAACAACTGGAGTTAAATTAGCATCAGATCCAGAACAATCTTCATCGATATTGTTTGCAGGAATATCTGTTGCGTTTGGATTGATTTGGTTGTTTGCATCGTTACAATCTAAGCTATTCACTGAGTAACCTGCTGGCACTGAACAATCAGTTGTTGTGAAATTTAAATCTCCAAAACCATCATTATCTGCATCTAAATAATAAGTAAAAGTTGGCAGATTTTCGTCGATGTTTAAATCACAATTGTTATCGATTCCGTCACAAATTTCAGTTGCGTTTGGATTGATCAAGTTGTTATTGTCATTACAGTCACCAGAAACTAAAGAGTAACCAGTACCTGGATTTGTTACAGATTGAATTGAAACAGAACTACCAAAATTATCTCCATCTAAATCTTCATAGTAAGTTGTAAAAGTGAAACCTTCATCAATTACTAAGTCACAATTGTTATCAACACCATCAAAAACTTCTGTTGCATTTGGATTTATTTGATTGTTAGTGTCGTCACAATCTGTACTATTTGCTACATAACCCACTGGTTGACCACAGTTTTGAGTTGTCATACTTAAATTTC
>JBILHL010000082.1:0-3803 GCA_044350515.1 Crocinitomicaceae bacterium
AAACTGTAAAGCAAGGAATACAAGGAAAAAGACTAAAAGCAGGTTGGGACAATAGCTATTTACTAAAGCTATTGAATATTAAAGTATGAGTTTGCCCTGTGCATTTCTTTGGATGATTTTTTATTTTAAATACTTTTTTGTCAATTTGCAAATATCAATCTGTTCGTTATATTATCAATAGTATTGATTCAGCAATTAGAAACTCGAATCATCTTGGGATTAAAAAGTCTCCATCCATGTCTACAATTAGTTAAAAGAACAAAAATTGAACACATGAACTTTTCATAAATTACTATTTTCATTTATTCCAAAGTGTAGAGAAACAGCTAAAGTTTAAATGGGTGAATTTTCTGATTAAAAAAAATATTCCTTTTGGATCCTACTCGATTACCTTATGCCTAAGAATATTTGATTGGGCAAAATACAAAACAACCAAAGTTCACTTCTTGACATTGATGGAAATTTGCCAGACTACGTGAACATTAGCGATGAGAAAACTACTTATAATAAAGGTGCATATGATAATCCTCTATTGAAAGGTTGTGTTGTTGTAGCTTATCGATTTATAATTATTTTCCACTTCTAAATGATTGGGATAACAAAGGTTTTTTTTTCGTTATCACATATAAAGAAAAGCTGCTATATTCTACAATGAAAGAGATTGAGTTACCTGAAAACCGACATCAATATATCTTAAAAGATGAAGTAATTGAATTCAAAAATGAAATATTCAAAGCTAAATACTCGAAAAAATTAAGAAGGATATGGGGCTGGGGCGCTTTTACCTTTATGAGTTACTATGTAAAATGTTTAAAAATAATCAATGAAAGAATAGTTTTTAATGAATTTAATTTGTGTGTTTTTTTAATAATTAATCGACCTTACTAATTTTTATAAAATCAAGAGCAGTTCAAAATTAACTATCCGACTAAATTCTTTTTTGTATTTTTACTATTCATTTTTTGTATTGTAAAAAGTAAAAAATATGAAAAAAAAGGAACGAAACTAGATGGTCCATCCTCCCTAAATTAAATAATTAGTTGATAAATAGTGAATTTTATTATTGATTTGTATTATTCTATTTGAAACCTTAACACTTTAATCAAAAAAAAAAAAAAATGTAAAAACTATTAATCCTATTTTTTTCTTTGTCAATATCTTCTGCTTTTTCGCAAAGTAAAACGATTGCAGGTATTAAATTTCCAACCACCACTAAAGTCAATGGAAAAACCTTAGATATGAATGGTGGTGGTTTGCGTGAAAAATACTGGATTGACTTGTATGTCGCTGCCTTGTATTTAGAGAACAAAACATCTGATACTGGAAAAATTATTTATGCAGACGATGAACAAGCTATTCATATCAAAATTATTTCCAACAGTGTTACTCGAGATCGTTTTGTTGAATCTGTAAAAATAGGTTTTGGCAATGCCTCACACGGAAAAGCAACTTCGGATCAAATCAAAAAATTCATTAGTTTCTTTAACGATGATATAAAAGAAGGTGATCGGATTCACCTTGAATATAAACCAAAAGATGGTTTAACCATAATTAAAAACGGAATTGAAAAAGGAACAATTGAAGGGATTGAATTCAAAAAAGCACTTTTCTCTATTTGGTTGGGCTCAAATCCGTCAGACTCAGTATTGAAAAAAGGATTCTTAGGAAAAGGATAGATTGGAAGATTGCAGATTACAAATTGCTTATTACAAATTAAATCTGCAATTTGTAATCTTCTAATCTGTAATCCCTTCTTCTCTATCTCAACAAATTCACGTGTCCCAACCTCTGGAAAGTACGGTAATCGTCCCAAGAGAAGGTTAATTTCCACACGTAAGTTCCATCTTGACATTGGCTGTTTCTGTACGTTCCGTCCCAACCTTGATAGATGTTTGTCGTTTCAAAAATCAATTCTCCCCAACGGTCAAAAATCTGCATCGTGTACTTTTTAACGTCTTCAGGACTCGAGAAAACAACATTCCAAACGTCATTGACACCATCTCCATCAGGGATAAAAGTATTCGGAACATAGTAAAAAGGATCGTTGTCGAAAATGATTTGTTGGTAGGCTGTATCAGGACAATTATCACTCGAAATCGCAACCAAAGTAATCATAAACGTATCCGAAAGATTCGCTGTGTACGTGTAATTCCCTGGCTCAAAATAGTAATGATTCACTGGGTTGTCACCCATATTCCAAATATAAAACTCAGCACCTACACTTTGATTGGTGATGTTCGTTTGGTCGTTTCCAGCAAATAAATACGTTGGGTCAGCTAAAATTCCTGCTGTTGGTGACTGATAAACGGTGATAAAATCATCATACGTCGCAAAGTTCGTACAACCGTTAATGTCTGTTACTGTCAAGGTTACATCATAAATCCCTCCGTCTTGGTAAATATTCACCACGCTATCACAAGAAGTGTATGTGTTTCCATCTCCAAATTGCCATTGACACGCATTATTTGTTTCCGAAGTATTGGTAAATGTCACCTGCAAAGGACTACAACCAACAATAATATCAGCGTCAAATGAAACTCCTAAAAGTGGCGGTTCATTTAGCATGCACAAAGTATCAAAGCTACAACCATTCGCATCGGTCACAGTCAGTTGATAGTTTCCTTTTGGAATAGAATCATTGGTTTGATTGGTGTCACCATTACTCCAAACAAAAGTGTAAGGCGCTGTGCCTCCTGTTGGATTAGCGATGAGTTGACCGTTACTATAACCAAAACATTGCGGTTGAATAGCTGTATAAGTTGCAAATAAGGGTGCGACTGGTTGGGTGACATTTACATTTTCTGCGTACACACAATTGTTCGTATCGGTTACTGTGAGTGTATAAGTTCCAATTGGCAATGAATCAATGTAAAGACTCACGGAATCATTGGTGTTCCATAAGAAAGTGTAAGGCGAAGTTCCGCCTGAAATCGTTGCTGTGATGTGTCCTGTTGAATCGCCGAAGCACAATACGTTTTGCACAACATATTGAATGTCAATCGGTGCTTGTGGTTGCGTAAGTGTTACTTCAATCGAATCCACACAATTTAAGCTGTCTCTTACGATGACTTCATACGTTCCCGATGGAATGCTTGTTAAATCTTGGGTGAATGCAAATCCATTGTTCCAATTGTAAATGTAGCCTGATGTTAAGCTTGGTGTTCCTCCTGTTACCTCCACGCCAATTGAACCAGTTGATGCGCCGTGACATAAAATATCAAAATGCGTTTCTGTAAGTGTAATTGGTGCTTGTGGTTGGGTAATCGTTGTGGAAATACTATCCGTACAATTGTGTTGATCCACGACTATCACTTCATACGTTCCGATTGGTAAACCGCTTATGTCTTCTGTGATTTGATTGTTGCTCCAAGCGTAGTTGTAAGGTGTTGTTCCGCCTGAAACTGTCAAGTTAATAGAAGCTGTACTCGCTCCAAAACAAGCTACATTTACTTGCGTAAGCGCGAGTGTTAAAAGTGGTGGTTCAGCCACTGTGAAACTAAAAATCGCTTGACAATTATTGGAATCCAACACTTCAACACTGTATGTTCCTGCAATTAATGAATCAACATCTTGGGTTGTGTCGCCTATATTCCAAAGGTAAGTATAAGGTGAAACTCCGCCGTTTATTGTAAGGTCAATCGCTCCGTTGTTTTCTCCAAAACAGTTGACATTGGTGATTACATTTGTTTCTGCTAGTTGTGTTGGTGAAATGATCGTAGTGCTTATCGTCGCCAAACAATTGTTATCGTCTTTTGCAGTCAAAAAATAAGTACCAACTACTAAAGAATCGATGTCCTCTGTTG
>JBILHL010000027.1:0-43098 GCA_044350515.1 Crocinitomicaceae bacterium
ACTTTAACATCAAGTTCAGCATCAGGAAATACATGGTCAACTGGTGAAACAACCCAATCAATCGCTGTTTCGACAAGTGGAAATTATTCGGTAACCGTTGGTTCAACAGGATGTACAGCAGTTTCAGCAACCACAATTGTAACCGTTAATCCTAACCCTCCTACTCCAACTATTACTACAAGTGGTTCTACAACTTTATGTCAAGGCGGTTCTATTACTTTAACCTCAAGTTCAACAACTGGAAATACTTGGTCAACTGGAGCAACTACACAATCTATAACCGTTTCCTCAGCTGGGTCTTACACCGTTTCTGTCAATTCTGGTGGGTGTAGTTCAACGTCAGCTGCGACTGTTGTAACCGTAAATTCAAATCCTCCAACTCCAACTATTTCTACAAGCCAATTGAGTTTATGTTTAGGACAAACAGCAACACTAACTTCCAACACTTTAACAGGTAACACTTGGAGCACAGGAGAAACAACACAATCAATAAGTGTTTCAAGTCCAGGAACCTATACCGTTAATACATCAGCAAATGGATGTTCATCGGCAAATGCAACAGTAACAATAACAACAGGAATTGTTCCAACAGTAACTGTTAACTCGTCTTCTATTTGTACGGGACAAACTGCAACTTTAACTGCAACGCCTTCTGTTACAGGTGGTACTTACTTATGGTCACCAGGTGGAAGTACAAATTCAACGATTAGTATTTCCCCAACTTCAACCACAAGCTATTCTGTTGTTTATACTTTAAATGGTTGTGCAAGTGCGGCAAGTTCTGGAACAGTAACTGTTTCAAGTGGAAATACAGTAACTTTTAGTGCAAATAACTTAACTGGTTGCGCTCCATTGACTGTCAATTTTAATAATCTAACACCAGGTTCACCCTCAAATTGTTTGTGGACACTTGGAAATGGAGTAACTTTAAATGGTTGTAATGCAACCTATACTTTTACTACGCCAGGATGCTATGATGTCACTTTGAGTAATACTGTTGGTGGATGTTCTGGTACTCAAACTATTACTGATTATATTTGTGTAACTGCTTCTCCAAATGCTTCATTCTCTTTAAATCCAGGAATATTTACTACTTCACCTCAAAATATAAATTTTATCAATAATTCAACAAATGCGACAAACTACGCATGGGATTTTGGTGATGGTTCAACATCGATTTTATTAAATCCGAACCATATTTTTAATAATACTGAATCAGGTTATACTGTTACTTTAACAGCAACAAATACTGCTGGCTGTGAGGATGTTCATCAAGTTTCAATTGGTTCTAACGATGGTTTGGTTTATTATATTCCTAATACATTCACACCAGATGGTGATGGTTACAACCAAACTTTTCAACCTGTTTTCACTTCTGGTTTTGACCCATTTAATTTCCAAATGCTCATTTACAATCGTTGGGGAGAACTTATTTTCGAATCCTTTGATGCTTCAAAAGGTTGGGATGGTAGCTATGGAACGGAAGGAGGATTGGTTCAAGATGGAACTTACACGTATAAAATCACTTTCAAGAATCCAAAATTGGATGAACGCGTAACTGTTCATGGACACGTAAATTTAATTCGATAGGATTTTATTAAAACAATAAGTAGTTTTATCCAAGTTATTTGTCTTTTTTAAAGAATTTTGTAAGCACTTTATTGAAGCATTTTTACAAAACAAAGAAGTGAAAACAATTAATTTAAATTCAAATGGAAACCTATAAAATTCAAATTTTTGAAAGCCTTTTTGCTTTGGCAATCTTCTTAATTCTAAAATTCACACTTAGGTATTTTGTGAAACTTCAAATTCTGAACTCTTACATTAAAATAGCCGAAAAAAAAGAAGTTTTGAAGCTGATAAATCTCATTCTATCTGTTCTATTATCTTTAATTATTATTGTTATTTGGAGTGTAAAACAAGAAAATATTTTAGTTGTTGCCAGTTCACTTTTGACAGTTTTTGGAGTTGCCCTTTTCGCAGAAATGTCAATACTTTCAAATATCACTGCCTGTCTTATTTTATTCTTTCAACATCCAATAAAAGTTGGTGACACGATTGCTGTAACTTACGATGGAAAAGACATTGAAGGAGAATTAGTTGACATAACCTACTTTTTTGTTTTTATCAAAACCGAAAACAGAGGAACCTTGACAATACCGAATGCACTCCTCCTAAAAAGCTCCTTCACCGTAATTGAAAAACCATTAAAATAAAACAAAAAAAACGCCCTTGTTTCCAAAGGCGTTCGAGTACTTTTAATTCAATTATCAAAAACTCCCTCGTAACGAAAGAATAAAATTTCTTCCAGGGGCAACAAGTCCTGAACTATAGGTTTTGTACCTCGCGTCGAGTATGTTTTCTAGCCCAGCGCTAACAGTAAAGTTAGAATTCAGTTTGAACATCGCTTTCAAATTAAGCGTATACCATGATGGTGAATATGGATTTCCATTCGCATCTTTCGCATAAATTGCAGGCTTTAATTTTTCTTCATCGTTCAAATCGTCAAAACTTAATCCAGCGCTATACATGGAATACAATTGGAGTGTCACTTTATCATTGGTATAAGTCAATCTCGTTACGCCAAAAGCAGGTGCAGCATGTCTCGAACGACTTTCCAAACCATCGTTCATTTCTTCAATACCATTTTGAAAATTATATTGCGATAGTAAAGAAAAACCACTAGGCAGACGAATTTCAAAACCGGCATGGAAACCTAAAATGGTTGCAAACGCTGCATTTTGAATTGCATAAACTTTACTTTGCTCACCATCAAATAAGATGCTATCTGCTCCATTCACTTGAAAAGCGCGTCGAACCATTGCGTTATCAAGGTAGGTGTAATATCCTGTCGCATCAATTTTCAACCATTCTCCAAAAATTTTAGATACACTCAATTCTCCATTGTAGGCATATTCAGCACTTAAATCTTTATTAGGAACAACTATTTCATTCGGCCCAAAATCAAAAATTTTACCAATATCATCTACATTTGGCGCTCTAAAACCTGTTGAACCCGTTAAGCTAATTTTCATTTTTTCAGACGGTTTAAAAACTATTCCAGCACTACCTGTTGTAGCACCTTTATTCAATTTTGCTTCTGTAAAATCAAAAGGGTAAAATTCCAAAATTCTTGTAAAATCTGAATTTAACTGAAACTGATTGTAGCGAACTCCAGCTTGAACAGAAATCAATTTTGAAATGTTAGCTTGATACGTGAAATAAGCACCATAACTCATCCAAGTTGATGCAGGATAACGATCTGCCACAGGAATCGAATCGCCTGTTGCAATATTAATCGCTGTTCCAAAAGAACCAACTTTATTGAAAACACCTTCGATTCCATAATACAATTTATGGTTTTTGATCGCTTTTTCAAAATCGACATTGAGTGAATAAGCATCTACCTTTTCTAATTGAGTTCGCAAGCGGTTTTTGTTTCCTCCGCTAAAATTTCGGTCAATTCTACTTTCTTCAAAATACTGCTGCGCCAAACGAATCGACATTTCATTATAAAATTTATTTGCTTTGTGGTGATTAATTGTAAGGTTGTTCATCATCCATTTTTGTGGTCCGTAATTCCAAACTGCAGAACGCGGTAATCCTGAGCCAGTCAATTCAATTAATCGATCATACCTGGAATATTCTGACGTTTCTGAATAATGAAATCCGTAGTCGATTTGCCAATTCTCATTTGGTTTGAAAATTACTTTTTGCATTAAATTTACTTGTGAATAAGCGGTTGGTTTTTGAAGAAGGGGATTCTCATTCGTTACAACTCGATCAACACTATCTTGACGTTGAACATAAAATGTTCGCAAATATTCATCTGGACCATGAGAGCCCATTCTTAAATCTGAAAAATCGTTCGCACTTACACTTGTGAATATGGCCCATTTTTTCCAACCAACCATAACGTCAAAATGGCCAGTTTTTTCATTATTTGCTGAAGAATAACGCATCAGAGCATTTGCTTTTGTAATAGTTTTTCCCGTATTAGAAAATTTTGGTGACATTGTTCTGAAATTCATAACACCACCAATGGCGTCGCTACCGTAAATCACTGAGCCTGGACCGAAAAGCACTTCAGCTGATTCAATTGCAAAAGCATCAATAGAGATTACATTTTGAATATTTCCTGCTCTAAAAATAGCCGAATTCATCCGAACTCCGTCCACAACATATAATAAACGATTTGTTGCAAAGCCTCTAATCATTGGACTTCCTCCGCCTTGTTGACTTTTCTGGATAAAAACTTCACCTGAATTTGCTAATAAATCAGCAGCAGTTTGGGGATTTTGAAGCGCAATATCTTTGGCTTTAATTGTTGTGATTTTAGAAGCTAAATCAGAAGAAGATTGATTCCACTTCGTTGCTGAAACCACCATTTCTCCAATTTCCAATACAGATGGTTGAAGCATTACTAAAAAACCATTATTCTTCAATCCTTGACTTGAAAACTTTTGAGTTTTGAAATCCATTTTATAAAAAACGATTTGCTCAAACTCGATTGCTGGAATTTCAATAATTCCATTTTGGTCAGTTTCACTCTTAAAATAAGGTTTGTCTGAGTAAACAGTTACTTCTGGAATTGGATTTCCATATTTGTCATTCACCACAACCTTTTGTTGAGCAACCAAAAATTGTGTAAATGACAGCAATAAAAGCAACAATGTGCATTTTATTTTTTTCATTTTTTTAATGTTTTTAGTTTCTAAATAAATTTTTAAGACTAAAAAAAACATCAAATTCCAAAACATAAATTGTAATGAAATGACATAAAACTAAAGCAATGATTGATGTTTTTTTGACTCGAATAATCATTTAAAAATTTGATTATCAGTTATTTCTTGATTTCGATTAGTTCTTTTTAACTCATTGAAAACTGTGGAGGAGTATAGATTTCCTTAAGATATTGGTACTCGTGAGAATTCTTGTATTGAGTTAAAGCCAATGCATCAATAGGAATCAAACTTTCAATTTGAATTTTAGCGAAATTAAAATCAGAAATGAATGGTGTTTTCAATAATTTCAACCAATGTTTGAGAGGTGATGAGGAAGAAGATTGACTCAAGTTAAAAGCTGTTGATTCATCTAATCTTTGAAAAAGTTCTGTTTCTTGAACATCGTCGATACATTTTAAGTGATATCCTTTTCGTGTATGCGTTTGCTCAATAACATCATAAAAGTGATTGTTCAATTTAAACTCGTGCGATTTAACCCAAGTCAATTTTTTCATTTCATTGGCTGTAAAATCAAACTCTTTTAATTGATTTTCAGGAACACTGTGCTTCAATGCGCGCTTGATATCCTTGCGAATGTGGTAGTGTTCCCACTCGAAATAAGTGAAAAAACCAACAATTTGCCAGGTCGCAATTAATAAAACAATAACAGAAAAAATTCTTCGCACGACGTAAAAGTAAGGTTTTGTTATTTTTAAATGTAATTTGAACCTAAATTGTTTAGTTGAGGAATTAAAATTCACTTTTAAACTTAGGCAAATTCAAATCAATATAACAGAAGTAGAATACTTTAAAAAGAATAACTTAACGTCCCTTTATTAAGGAATCGTTCTTGTTTAACCTTTCATTAGTTTCAAAAAACCTACTATTTGATAGATAATATTTACTTTTAGTCCATGATTCAAAAAGGCGACAAAAAAATAATTCGCGGTTGGGTAATGTACGACTGGGCGAATTCTGTTTACAATCTTGTTATTTCATCAGCGATCTTTCCCATATTTTACGATACACAATCCAAAATCGTTTACGCGGAAAACAACAATATTGCAGATTGGAAAAAAATTCCAGAAGGAACACAAGTAACAATCGATTTTTTCGGTCAACAACTTTCAAATTCAGTAATTTACTCTTTTGTTTTAAGTGCATCATTTCTAGTTGTAGCCTTTATGTCTCCAATACTATCAGGAATTGCAGATTATACTGGAAGCAAAAAACGTTTTTTACAATTTTTCTGTTACTTTGGTTCGTTCTCAGCGATGTCACTTTACTTCTTCGATGCTCATTATGTAGAAATTGGTATGCTTTCCATTTTCATAGCATCAATAGGTTTTTGGAATTCACTTGTTTTTTACAATGCTTTTCTTCCTGAAATCGCAGAACCAATTGACCAAGATAAAATTTCAGCAAGAGGTTTCTCAATGGGGTATCTTGGTTCAATGATTTTATTAGTTATTTGTTTAATATGGATTCAAGTTTTACATTATGATGTAAAATGGTGTTTTGTTTTTGTTGGGGTTTGGTGGATTGGTTTTTCGCAATTTACCTATCGCGTTTTACCAATAAATGTTCACGAAAAAAAACCAGAACCAGGTTATATTTGGAGAGGTTTTCGCGAGTTGAAATTGGTATTTAAAGAGTTCAAACAAACGAAAAGATTGAAACGCTACTTGTATTCCTTTTTCTTCTTCAACACAGGTGTTCAAACAGTTATGTTAATGGCAACTATTTTTGCAAACAAAGAAATCCAATGGCCTGAGGGTGCGGATACTTCAGGTTTAATTATCGCTATTTTATTGATTCAAATTTTAGGTGCTGTAGGTGCATTTTTGATGTCTCGCCTGTCAGGTAAAATTGGAAATATCTACACGTTGATGGTTTCAGTTGCACTTTGGATTTGTCTTTGTATTTATGCCTTTTTCATAAAAACACCAACAGAATTTTACACAATGGCAGCAGGTGTTGGTCTAGTTATGGGTGGCGTTCAGGCAATTGCTCGTTCAACTTACTCTAAATTTTTACCTCAAACAACAGATAGTGCAAGTTATTTCTCATTTTATGATGTGACAGAAAAAATCGGAATCGTTTTCGGAACATTTTTCTTTGGATTTATGGAATACATTACCAATTCTTTGAGAATGTCTGTGATGTCTGTAACAGCATTTTTCGTGATTGGATTTATATTGTTATTCTTCGTTCCGAAAAAAGAAATTGAATTAAAATCAACACATTAAATTAACTATGAGAGCAATTATTGAAGCTGCTTGGGATGATCGTTCCTTGTTGCAAAACCCAAAAACTATAAAAGCTATAGAAACAGTAATCGAAGATTTAGATAAAGGTCTTTTGCGGGTTGCCGAACCAACTGAAGATGGTGAATGGCAAGTAAACGAATGGGTAAAAAAAGCAGTGGTAATGTATTTCCCAATTCGAAAAATGGAAACTATTGAAGTAGGACCATTTGAATTTCACGATAAAATGGCACTTAAACGCAATTACAAAGAATTGGGTGTTCGTGTTGTACCTCATGCAATTGCTCGTTATGGCGCTTTTGTGGCTCCCGGTGTAATCATGATGCCTTCCTATATAAACATTGGCGCGTATGTAGATTCTGGAACAATGGTGGACACATGGGCAACTGTTGGAAGTTGTGCGCAAATTGGTAAAAATGTTCATTTGAGTGGTGGTGTTGGAATCGGCGGGGTTTTGGAACCTTTGCAAGCTGCACCAGTCATCATTGAAGATGATGCATTTATTGGTTCACGTTGTATTGTTGTGGAAGGTGTTCGCGTTGGTAAAGAAGCTGTTCTGGGTGCAAATGTCGTACTTACAAAATCAACAAAAATCATAGATGTTACAGGCAACGAACCAATTGAAATCAAAGGTTATGTTCCTGAAAGAAGTGTGGTGATTCCTGGATCTTACACGAAACAGTTTCCTGCGGGAGAATACCAAGTTCCATGCGCTCTGATTATTGGAAAAAGAAAAGCTTCTACTGATTTGAAAACGTCTTTGAATGATGCGTTGAGGGAACATAATGTAGCGGTGTAAAAAATTCAGAATGTAAAATTAAAAATGTAGAATGAAAGTTAAAAGATAAAAGTGAAAAGTGAAGATGAAATTGAGGTTCCATTCACTTTTTACTGTAACATTCTCATTTTTATGAGTTTCTAACTCGCATTGAATTGCTTATGAGACAGGTACTATATTTCTATTTTTCACTTAGCTTTTTGAATTTTAGCTTCGGGCAGAATTTGGTACCTAACGGCGACTTTGAAAAACTAATTGGATGCCCGAAAAGTTTATCTGAACTCACCGTTTACAATTGGAATAATACGGTTGCAGAGTCAACTGCTGATATCTTCTCAAATTGTTCAAACGCTGAATCATTAGCTAATCCATCCATTTTACATCTTCAACCTTACGAAGGATCCACTTATTTGGGATTAAAACCAGCAATAAATGGCTCGGGATATCGTGAATACATTTCTTGTAAATTGAAATCTAGACTCAAAAATGGTAGAACTTATCGTGTAAAAATTGCAGTTGCGATTCCTGATGAGTGTTCCTATCGTGTAAATCATATCGATTTTGTGCTATCTAGTATGCCTTTAACTGGAACTTTTCCCGAAGACCCAATGATTGAGGTTCCCTCAGTTTCATTTTCCTTAAAAAATATTGATACTTTATCCAAATGGAAAGATTATGAAACAACCTATGTAGCTGAAGGAGATGAAGCCTATTTGTGCATTGGAAATTTCTTGAAAATGAAAAAATCTGATTTAGTAAGTATCAAGAAAAAGAATAAATACTATCACCGACTTTTTGAAAACTGCGCTTATGTCTGCCTAGATGCGATTGAAATTATAGATGTGAATGCGCCTCCGCCAATCGATTCTAAGGCAATTATTGTAAAAACAATTGAAGAACCAATAATTAAATCAATTCGTGAGCCTGTGGTTTTGGATAATTTATTGTTTGAAACTGCTTCCGCTCAACTAAAAGAAGACGAAATCCCAGATTTAGATGCAATTGTAACTTACTTAAAAAATCAGCCAGAGTTGAATGCTTTAATCGAAGGTCATACAGATAACATCGGAAGCGAAAATTCAAATCAAATTTTGTCCGATAACCGCGCAAAAAGTGTCGTTCAATATCTAGTGAATAAAGGAATTGATAGTAAACGATTGCGTGCAAAAGGTTACGGTGCAACACAACCGATTGCAGATAACTCATCCACTGAAGGTCGAGCTAGAAACAGACGAGTGGTGATTCGATTTGAATGAAGAATTATTTTTTGCTTTCTTCTTTTCTACTTAATTCAAAAAAGTATCCAATTTGAAAAAAATCGCGTCCAGTTTCATCATTGATTTTATAGTCAAATTGACTTAAATAACCCATTGAGAAAGAAGAGAGTTTTGAAAATTTATAATTCAAGACAAAATTCAATCGGTTTCGCTCAAAATAAGGTTCATTGTTGGTGAAAAACAATTCGTTACTTACACCAACTTGAAAAGGTTTGATTCCTTCTTTCTCTTTTCCAAATGGGTAAAAAACACCTAAACGATACCTAAAACGATTTCTGTAACCATTATTTGTGAAGCGCATTTCAACTCTGTATCGTTGCTCGATTTTCAACAAACCAATGGATTGATTTAGTAATATTTGTGGCCAAACACGGAATTCATCATTGTTTTTTGGAAGTACAAAACTTCCACCTTCTTTATAAGTTTGATAGCTTCCCAAACCAAGCGAAAGTTGAACATTTTTATAGGCTTTAAAATTAAATCCGCCTTTGTATTCATAGTAATGAAAATGAGAATAGAACTTTAAAGAACGCAATTGAGTTTCACCGAAAAGGCTCCATTTGTTATTTAAATTATACTTGACGTTAAGTATATTCCAAGAACCCAAATCTACTGCTTGACCAAAGGAATAATTGGCTAAAAAACCTGCTATCAATAAGTTAAAAAAATAATTTTTCATCCAAGCTTTTCCCAATGTTTACCTCTATTTAATTCTCCAAAAATACTGAATTATTAAACTCAGGTTAATTACTGTTGAAACAATAAATCGACTGTTGGGTCAATGCGGAAAGAACCAATTTCACTTGCATATTCTTTGGTGAATAACATTTCTTTATCACTGATTTGGATTTTTTCCAGAATAGTTTCACCATTTTGCAATTTAATTTCAACAATCAAAGGAAATCGAAACACATACCCTTTTTGACTAATTTTAAGTTTGATCGTTTTTCCATCTATTTCATCAGAAATTTTCAATGTTGGGATCTCAGCTTGATACAACCATTGTTTAAAAAACCAATCCAAATCTAGCTTTGAAACAGATTCTACAACTTGCTGGAAATCTTTGGTATCGGCATTTGACAAACGAAATTTATTATAATACGTTTGAATGGAAAGTTGAAAAAGTGAATCTCCAATTTCTGTTCGAAGCATGTGTAATACCCAAGCGCCTTTTTGGTAACTATTGGCATTAAGCAAGTCCATTAAATTGGTGTAAGATTCATCAACCACCGGATGTTTATACTCTTTAGCAAAAGCAATAACTTTATTTCTGTCTTTTATCAATTGCGTGTCAAAAGCAAGTTCTCCTTTGGTTTTTTGAATATAGATATTTGTTAAATACGTTGCAAAGCCTTCACTTAACCACAAATGTGGCCAATCTTTTTCGGATGCTGAATTTCCAAACCATTGATGTACGATTTCGTGCGCAATCAAATTTTCAGGACTTCTTGATCCGCCAATTGAATGTTCATCGTAAAAAATACAACCCGCATTTTCCATTCCTCCAAAGCGGGTAGTTGATTGCACATTTGTTAATTTTTCAAACTCGTAAGGTGCAATATAATCGATAAAAAACTTTAAAATGGTAGGTGCAATTTCAAAATCTTTAAAAGCAGCTTGTTCATTTTCAGGATAAACAGCACTAAAAATAGGAATACCTTCAACTGTTCCACTTTGTTTTTCAGAAAGATTTGCTATTCCAACAACCATTACTTTTGTTGGTAAAACCACTTTTGATTGATAGTGATATAAAACTGATTTCTTAATCATTTTCTTTGAAATCAATTGTCCGTTTGCAACCACTTCATAACTTGAAGGAGCTGTAACAACATACTCAACTGTTGCTTTATCTGAAGGATGATCGTTGCAAGCAAACCAATTCTGAGCACGATTTGGCCAATTGTCACCAAAAAAAGTCCGCGAACCAAATTTATTTTTCCCAATCACCAAACCATCAATTGGAACGCCTTTAAAATACACTTCAATTTCCTGATTTTTTGTTGCATTTACTGGAAAATCAATCACTTTTAAAACTCCATTTTGATGCGAAAACTTCAATTCCTTTTTTCCTTGAATCACTTTTTGAATGCGCATTCCTCTACCTGATTTTTCGACAGAAGCGAGATTAAAGGAAACTGATTGAGAAGGGTCTATAAAATCAAAAACGATAGTTTCACGTACTGATATAGTATCATTTACGTCATTGACTGTTAGATCTATTTTGTAAGATTGCACATCAATTTGAGCGAATTGAGCATTTAATTCAAAGGTGGATATCAACCAAATGAACAAACTTAAGCAAAATGAAAAGCGCATAATCAGTGGTTTTATGAAAATAGTAATCGCTTAAAATAGTATTAGCTACTTTTCTAGTAAATAATCTTACCTAGTTTGTTTCGTAATCGAAGCTTTTTCGCTTGTATGGAAACACGTTCATCAATTCTCCTGAATAATAAAATTCAAAAGCAACCGAACCGAAAGTATATTCTGTTTCGTGAATTTTATAATTCGATCCACCAACACCAGGATTTCTTTTCGGTTTAGATTTTTGGTAACCTAAATTAAACAAAGAAGCTAAGATTTCAGGTCGTTCATCTAGCGGAAAACCAGCGCGTTCCCACTGCATTTTTATTTGCTTCAAGAAACAAGCTGTATATAGGTATGAATAATAGTGATTTTTAAACTGCACCAATCGTCTTAAACGCACGCTCATGGTATCGTTTATATTATTAACATAACTATTCGTAGAATCATAGTCCAAGAGATGTTCATATTTCTCTCCCATGTAGTAAGGACTTGTTTTGTCTTTCATATAATTCTCAATCTTAATGGCTGTGCTTTCTTTAATACCTGTAACCCCATAAGACAAGCGGTTTTCAAGCACCAAAACCTTCATTGGCCCAATGTATCTTTTATAAGATTCACGACTTGAATTAAACAAACGAATCTGTTCACCAACCAAGCATGCAACAATCAACCGTGGTTCAACACCTGTGACTTTTGCAGCTGAATCAATGTAATATTTGTCTTTTGCTACCGCAATTTTAAAGTCTTGCCATTCTGCAATATTCATCCATTCAAAAGCCGAAAGTCCGTTTGTTTTTTTCTTTTTGCCTCGCATTTCCTCGCGCATTTTTAGTACCGCTTTTTTATACGCTCGATTTTTCATTAAGCGCAAATCAACTGCATCCAACATGCGAAGAGCCAATTTTTCATTTTTATTTTTCAATAAAACAGTTAGGATGTATTCGGCATTTACAGGATAAAATTCCTGAAGCACCAAAATGCGACTCATTGCCTCTTGTCGATAACGAACAAGGGATGCGCTATCCACTTTAAATCCTTGATTGTATTTATTGTGCATTTCTTGGAAGTAACGATTATTTTCGTCCAATCTCCCAGCTTCATCTGTCCAACGGAATGTCACAGCGAAATAAGTAGCTGTAAGGATAAAGCCATAAATTGCGAATCCATAAAGAAATACAGTAAAAGGAATTTTAATCCATTTATTATTGAAAAACTTACGCATTTAAAAAATTTGGTGCTAAAGTATTAATTTATTGAAATATGGAAGCTTATTCTGAAATTTGGAGATAAAAAAAAGAAAGTTGGGATGTATTATTTTTCTTCTTCATCCCAAATTTGAATCTGTTCCTCTTTAAAAACAGTTATTGAAGGAATACCATTTTTGTCCAATTCTACTTTCCCTGTAACAACGATATATTTTCCTTTCAAGTTTTCCTCTGGTTTATAGCTAAAATTCCTTCTTCCATTTTTCCATATATTTATACTGAATATTTGGTTAGGAAAAGATTGATCCAAATTCAAAAATGTGGATTGTGATTTAGGAATAAACTTCGTACTAACTACCTTCCCAATGATAGAAACTGTGGTTCCTACTTTTGATGCTGCTTGATGCGTATTAAAACAATCATTTGGCAATTCAAAAGGACTCAATGGTTCAACATCGTTCGCATTCTGTTGCGTCTTCCAATTATTGTAGTCAGATTTTGATTCAATTTGTAATTCTAAAGCTTTATCGATTGAGGGGAAAAAATCAAGACCCGTCAATTGCTCAATACTGTCGATACTCACCACATAATCACTTAACCTTCCTTCGCATTTAGTATTTGGCATTAAAAAAGCCATTCCTCTTGGTTTTTCCTCTGATAAATCAACAATTATTTTATAATGCAATTTAGGAATTCGTAACTGGTTGAGAGAACGTTCAATAATAGGTAAACTATCATTTAAAACCGGACCAGTTAGAATATAAAATGTTTTTTTCTCTTGGTCAACAACTGAACGGAGCAATGCTTCCAAATTAGCCCACGATTCCCGATTGAATTCTTTTTTTTGTGGAGTCATATTACTGTAAAAATACGATTCACTAAGTGCAGTTGCAGACCATCTAAAATCAGCTGAAGGAGCTAAATGTCCTCGGTCAAATCCAAAACCATCATAAGTATAAGTCCCATCAAGATTTTCCTTTCGCAGGAAATAATCAGCTTCACCTGCACTACCACACTTCACTTTTTCATCAACTCTAAAATCATTAGATCTTGATACGTTTCCGAATGAAACATCAGGAGTAAGCATGTGAAAACTCCATGTAGCTAATTTGTATCTACAATCAAATCCCAATGTCATTAACGAATGTTCAATGATTTCTATTTCACTTTTAGCAGTAGGATATCCAACAGTTTTCATCATACCTCGTAACTCTGCCAATTTTAAAGTTTCAATTTCAGCAACCAACTCTTTTTCCTTTGATTTAAGTGCTTCTAATTCTGCCGTCTTTGTTTTTAAATCTACTTGGCCAAAAACTGAAATACAAGACCAAAATCCAACTATCAATCCAATTAAATGGTTCATATTTCTATTCTTCAGTTTTTTCAAACAAAAAAAGCGACACTTTCGCATCGCTTTTTATCAAGTGGTACCTCCAGGAATCGAACCAGGGACACAAGGATTTTCAGTCCTTTGCTCTACCGACTGAGCTAAGGTACCAGCTTTCGGTGGGTGCAAATTTAATAACTTTTTCTTTTGAAAATCAAATTAATTTTGAAAAAATCTTAAAAAGCCGTTTAACTTTGCCTCGTAAATCTTAAAAAATGGAAAGAATTCAAGTGCTTGACGCTGGAAATACACGTATGAAACTTGCTGTTTTCGAAAACGATACGCTTTCTGAATTGCATTTCTTTGGCGATCAAGAAAAACTCTTTAATTTTTTAGATAAAAATGAAAAAATTGTTGTTTCATCGGTTGTAAAAGCTGAATTTTTAGCAGAATTAAGTAAAATAACAACAAACATCATCCAAATTCATAGCCAATTAACCTTGCCTTTTGTGTTGGAATACAAAACTCCAAATTCTCTTGGAATCGATCGCTTATGTAACGCTGTCGCAATGAAAGCATATCAAGTAAAAGGCGCATCTTTGAGTGTTGATATTGGAACGTGTATTAAGTTTGATTTTCTATCAGCAGACAACAAGTACTTGGGAGGTTCAATTTCTCCCGGTTTGCGCATGCGTTATCAAGCCTTGCATGCTTTCACTGCAAATCTTCCTTTATTGACACCTTCAGACTCCATCAACTTAATTGGCGATTCTACAACAAACGCCATCCAATCGGGTGTTCAAGTAGGAATGCAAGAAGAAATAAATGGAATGATTGAGCGTTATCAACAAAAATATGACGATTTATCGATTTTTATTACCGGTGGAGATGCTCATTATTTTGATTTCGAGCAAAAAAATAACATCTTTGCAGACGAAAATTTAACCCTCAAAGGAATCTTTGAACTTTACAAATTGAATGCGACACACGCTTAGCTTACTTTTTATAGCTTTTTTAACTGGAATTTATGGTCAGTCAAGTACCAAAGACCCTATTTCCTACTCAGGTATCGGAGAACAAGCAACAGGAAGTCATTCCATTTACAATGCCCTTGGAAAAAATAATTTTAACTTTTTCGACTCCACACAATTGAATTTTTTCAATCCAGCTTCTTACAGCTCGTTGAGTAGTGGAAATACGCTTTTTTCAATGGATGTAACCTCAAGAATTTCGCGATATCAACAAGGAACTACGTCAGAATTAAGCGGAACTGCACTAGTGGAACATTTTGCGATTGGATTCAAAATGAAAAAAAACATGGGTATGGCTTTTGGATTGCGTCCTTATTCTACTCGTGGATATTCGTTTTCTGAGAAACAATTTACTGGCACTGATACGTTAGAATACACTTACACAGGAACTGGAGGAATTCAAAATTTGTTTTTAGGTTTTTCTTATGCAGTTATAAACAAGAAAAAATCAAAATTAGCTTTCGGAGCAAATGCTTCTTATTTGTTTGGAAGTGTAAATAACCAACGTAAATCCTTGCTTGTTCAATCCAGCACTTCTCAAGGAGGTTTAAGCTACGATATTTTTCAAATGCGCGCTTTCCATTATGAAATCGGAACCTATTACCGTCAACAAATAACAAAAAAACAGCAATTAATGGTTTCAGCTGTGGTTGAACCAGCTCAAAACTACGCTACTTCATACAAGGAAGAATTATATACAGCATCCAACATAGAACTTCCAAGTACCTTTGATACCTTAATTTACAACCAAACGAGTGGTAAAATAAACGTTGATTTGAGTTATAAAATTGGTATAAATTATTTATTTGCTTTACCTGATTGGCAACGTAATACGCGCATTTTACACCCAGGTTTAAATGTTTTGTTCTCTTATGCGCATTATGGTGCTGTGCAACCTTCCATTGGTACATTAACAAGTTTTCCTTTGGTGAGTTACAATAAATACAGTTTTGGTTTACAGTTCAATCCAGAATTACGTTTATCTGAAAATATCACCAATTTAAAAGCACTTGAGAAATTAAGTTATCGAATAGGAGCTTACCAACAAACTTTACCCTATATCCTAAATAATCAACAATATTCAGATCGTGGCATGACATTTGGTTTAGGCATCCCGATTCTGGCTCAACAGTCGCTTTCTTCATTAAATATCGCTTTTCAATTAGGTCAGCGAGGAATAAATGAGGTAAGCTCATTGAAAGAATCTTATTTAGGAATAAACTTTGGATTGATAGTATCTCCTTCCAGTTTTGATAAATGGTTTAGAAAAAGAAAGTTAGATTAAAAACAAAAAAACAATGAAACTAAAAGCAATTTTATTTGGAACATTTGTAGTTGCAACCGCTGTTCAAGCGAAAGCACAAGAGGAAACTCCACAAGAAAGAGAGTGTAAAAGAATGCGCTTGTTTGCTGGTGAAGAGTTAAAACTTAAGAATTACGCTGGTGCAACATCATTTTATATCAAAGCAGAAACAATATGTGGTGGTTTTGATAAAGCAAACTACGACCGTATGATTCAAACCATGCGAAATACCGTTTCTTCAGAAACAGATAAGGTACGTAAAACAGCATACATTGATACGTTAGTAGATGCTTTTGATCGTGTAGAAAAAGCAGGCCATTTTGACAAAGCAAATTCTGCAATTAGAGCTACTTTTATACTTCAATCTACAAAACTTAATCGCAAAAAAGCAGATGAACTTTATGTTCAAGCTACTCAGTCTGGAACAGCATTAAATGAGGCTCAAGTTTCTATGTATTACTTTAATCTCTATTCAATGTATAACGATGTTAAAACAACTGCTGAGGAGAAAACAATTTTGAAAAAACGTTTGATCTCTGAATATTTTACACTTTCAAAATTGATTACTGACGCAAAAATGTCTGTAAAATCTCAAGAAAATTTAACTACCTATTTTAATACCGTTGTTAGATCTTGTGATGATATTTTACCTGACTTAGCTGGATTTATGTCTGCACTTCCTCAAGAAGTAGAAGCAAAGAAAAAAGCAGTTAACAACTTTATGACTTTATTGAAAGATAAAGGATGTACTGGAAGTAAAGAATATGAAATGTTGGTAGACACCATTATTAAAATCGACAATTCAATTGACGCTGTTTTAGCAAAAGCACAATTACAAAAAGCTAAAAAACAATATGCAAATGCAATCACTACTTTAAATCAAGCAAAAGGAATGACAACTGATGCTGTAAAGAAAGAAGAAATTGAATTTATGATTTTGGAAATCCAATACCACGATCAAGATGCCTACAATACAGCTTACAGAACTGCAATGGGAATCTCTGGTGCAAATCGCAATAAAGCATTATTAATCGCTGCAAGTTGCGTTGCTAAAACTGCAAACTCTTGTGGAGCTTCAACTTTTGATAGAAAATGTAACTACTTATACGCAGCAGAATTAGCTCAAAGAGGTGGAGACGGAGGTGCTGCTGCAAGATTTAGAGCAAATGGTCCTACTGAAAGTGATAAATTTGAAAACAACAATCCAAGTTCTGTTTCACTTTCTTGTTGGGGTGTATCAGTTTCTTTAAAATAGTGAATCACTTTAAAATAAAATTAAATCATCTAATTCCTGTCTTGCTTTGCTTGACAGGAATTCTTTTTTCGTGTGTAAATGATTTGGAAACTATACAGAAAATCACTTTCGACACCAAAGCACCGGATGAAAGCACAAAGGATTTACGTATTGTAATCTCAGATAGTGGTTACGCTAAAGTAGAGATTTTAGCAAGCCTTGCCGAAACATTTCGAGGAAAACAACACATTACAAAAGTTAAAGACAGTTTACGTGTAAATTTCTTTAATGATCAAGGTAAAATCGTTTCGACACTTTTCGCATTAAATGGAGAAATTAACTTTACAAATGGTACTATAATTGTAAAAGATTCCGTGCGATTATACAATTTCAAAAACAAACAATTATTAGAAACGGAAGCTTTATTTTGGAATCAACGGGATAGTACTATTTATTCGCTTTCTCAAATAATTGTTCGGTCGCCTAAGGGAATTGTAATTGGAAAAGACGGATTAAAAACAACACAAGAATTTGATAAATATGAACTTCTTAAACCAGAAGGTAAAATTCAAATTGAAGAAGAATTGGAAATCAATTAATAAAAAACATGGAAACATACAATAAAATAATGCGTTTGGTTTGGCTTTTCATAGCCGTAGCTCTTTCACTTTTAATAACTTATTTAGTGCTAACGCAAGGCTTTAACAAATGGGGCGTTTATTACGTTTTTGTGTTAACAGCTTTCGGGATGTTTTTCTTTAAATCGTATATGATGAAAAGAATGGCCAAACATTTGGAGTACCTAGAACAGCAAAAACAACAAACTAAAACACAGGAAAAGAAGTAACTTTTATCCTTTTATCCAATTATAAGAACTGTTCTTCCTTGTTCTTTTTCATTGAACACAATCTTGAATTTAAAAAACATCAAGCTATTACTTTTGTAGCTTAGACTGAATATACAATAAAGCAACTGTAACAAATTTAACCTTTCGATTGTCTAATATAAAATGCAAAAAGCACTCTTTTTACTCTTCTTTCTTGGTTTATCTTCTTTTGCATTTGTTCAACAGTTTGTGAGAGGAGAAGTAGTGGATGAACGCAACACGCCCATACCTTTTGCTAAAGTATATGTAAAAAATGCGACGGACCAACGAACGGTTTCAGATGTTAATGGTAAGTATGAGCTCTCAATGATGCCTGGTGAGTATTTCCTTATTTTTTCAGCGGCTGGATTTGACGACAGAGAGGCTTATGTTACTTTAAATAATATCGACATCGAACGAAATATGCAATTGTTTCCGACAAAGTTTAAGGATTTAGAGTCTGTAGATGTTACAGTTAAGAAAACCAACCCTGGTAGAGATATCATGATGGAGGTGGTAAATAAACGCGACAAAATCAACCCTTGGAATTACCCGCATGTAGTAGATGTTTACATCAAAGCAACAGAAAAACTAGATCCAAAATTAAAAGACAAACAGCCCGAGGAAGTCACTAAAACCGATGCTGACCCTTTGGATGGTGATAAAAAGAAAAAAGGCGATTGGACAGATAAAATGAATTTGGTTGAAGTGCAATTAACGCGCAATTATGCTCCCGGAAATAAAGTAAAAGAGATTCGAAATGCCTACACTTTACGTGGAAATGCGCAGTCTTTATATTACACAACAACCGTTAAATCTAATTTCAACTTCTTTGAAAATTTGCTGCATTTGGACGATTTGCATCAAACGCCTGTAAGTTCACCGATTTCAGCTCCAGGAATTTTGTCTTATAAATATCGTTTAGAGAAAAAATACCTTGAGAATGGACGAATGATCTCTAAAATCAAAATTCTTCCAAGAAACACGGCAACCACTACATTGGAAGGATATATTTACGTAATAGATAGCTTGTGGTTAGTTCAAAAATTAGAATTAACGATGAACAAAGGAAACTTGTTGATTTACGATTATTTTACGATTGAACAAACGTTTACGCATCCAGGAGATTCAATTTGTGTACTTGCAACTCAAAATTTAACTTACGGTGTTCGCTATAAGAACGAAGTTTCTAAATGCTCAACTAACGCTATTTTCTCGAATTACAACTTTAAACCTTCTTTTGGTAATAAATTCTTTAGTACAGAATTGGCTGTCACTGAGAAAGAAGCTTATGAGAAAGACACCTCTTTTTGGGCTCAAAACAGACAAACAACCTTAACGGAAGAAGAACGAAAATTTATCGTTGCAAAAGACAGTATTCGCGATTTTCAAAATCGAAAAGAATACCTCGATTCAGTGGATGCAATTTTCAATAAAGTAACTGTTTTAAAAGTTCTTTGGTTTGGTGTTGACCACAGAAATCGACCGAAAAGACAACAGTGGACAATCGGTTCATTAGCTACATTTGTTCAACCCATTTATATTGCTGGTCCTCGTTTGACTCCAAGTTTTGATTATTTCAAAAAATGGAAAGATGAACGAACGCTTGATTCTTACACGCGAATTTCTTACGGATTACTTAATCAAGATATCAAAGGAAGCACTTGGTGGAAATATCGTTTTGATCCTTTTCATTTTGGTTTCTTACGTTTTTCAATCAACCACGATTTTGATGTAATCAGAGGTTTTGATGCCATTACACAAGTCTATAAACGTGAAAATTTTATCGAAGCAACGCGCATGCGCACCAATGTTGAATACGAAATTTTTAATGGTTTCTATTTTGATTTAAGTTTCGAATTCAGCGAAAGAAGAAGTTTGAAAGGGTATAAATTTTTAACAGCTGTCGACTCGATTTTACCAAATTCCGAGCCTTCCGATTTTAAGTCCTACCAAGCAATGATTGGAGACTTAACTTTGAGCTATACGCCCATGCAAAAATACATGCGCGAGCCGTATAGAAAAGTGCTACTAGGTTCTGCTTGGCCAACATTTTACTTGAATTTTGAACGCGGAATGCCAAAGATTTTCGGGAGCGATGTTGATCATTTTTACATGCAATTCGACATCATGCAAACATTCAAAATTGGGACTATCGGAACTTCTAGTTATCGCTTATCTGCTGGTAAATTCTTAAGCACTCGAAATTTATACGACCCAGATTACAAATACCAACGTCGAAGTGATCCAATTTGGTTTTCAAATCCCTTGTATTCTTTTCAAGGTTTAGACAGCAATCTTGTTACCTCTGGTTTAACATTAGAAGCTCATTTTGTTCACCACGATAATGGTGCTATTTTAAACAAAATTCCATTCATGAAAAAAACACGAATTGGTTTAGTTGTTGGAGCTGGAGCATTATACGTTCAAGAATATAACTGGCAACATTACGAAATACTCGCTGGTTTGGAACGAAATTTTAAACTTTCGCGTCGTCGTTTGCGAGTAGGTATTTATGGTGTTTTATCTGATGGTAACAATATCAAACCAACTCCTGCTTGGAAAATATCTTTTGCTGTCCTTGATGACCGAAGCATGAAATGGAATTTTTAAGCGAAATTCAATTATTTTTAGTCCAGTTGAAAATGAAGCCTTTTTAAATTCTTATCTTCGGCTAAAAAAACTACTGTCATGATTCCTTTTTCAAAAGCTAAGTTACTAATTGGTTTTTTTGTTTCTTTCCTTGCGTTTTCATCTTTGTCTCAAACCACACCAAAACACTGTGGAACGGATGAAATGCACCAAGAATTATTCAAAACCCATCCAGAATACAATGCTGGAATTTTGCGTGCTTATGAACGTTTGCAAGCTGACACAAAAACTTATGAAAAACAGAACCACGAAAAAAGTGATGCGCTTTACATTATTCCAATTGTTTTTCATGTGATACATAATTACGGCGTTGAAAACATCAATGACGATCAAATTCTCGATGCAGTTAAGCAATTGAACATTCAGTTTAGAAAATTAAATGCTGACACTGCTGATATCGTAAATGCATTCAAATCAATTGCTGCTGACCCACAAATTGAATTTAGATTGGCGCAAAAAGACCCCAATGGCAATTGTACGAGTGGAATTACAAGAACGGTTTCACCTTTAACTTCAATTGGAGATCATCAAGTAAAAAGTTTAATTCACTGGCCACCAAATAAATACTTGAATGTTTTCATCTGTGCTGAAGCTGCTGGGTTGGCTGGTCATGCTTTGTTACCCTCTGCTGCGGACACAATTTCTGAATGGGATGGAATAGTGATGGCTCATGACTACATTGGAACCATCGGAACTTCCGAGTATTTTCGACGAACAGTTCTCTCTCATGAAGTTGGACATTACTTGAATTTACAACACATTTGGGGAGGAAACAATGTACCTAACTATTATTATTTGCCTGTTGGAAATCCCAATAATTGCGCTGTAGATGATGAAGTGGAAGATACACCTTTAACTATTGGTTGGTCTAGTTGCGGGTTAAACAATGCTTCTTGTGGCAGTCTAGATAATGTTCAAAACTACATGGATTACGCCTATTGTGCTTTGATGTTTACGGAAGGTCAAAAAACGAGAATGCATGCTTGTCTGAATTCAACTGTGGCAAATCGAAATAACTTATGGTCACCATCTAATTTAATTGCAACCGGAATTGATGGGACAAGTTCTAATCTTTGTCAAGCAAAATTTGTTGCCGATAAAAGGATTGCTTGTGTGGGTGAAACAATTACACTTACTGATGTTTCCTTACACGGTGTTCAATCACGAACTTGGACAATTACTGGCGGAAACTTATCTGCAACAACTGACTCCACAATTACAGTAACATTTAATACTCCAGGCAAGTACGCGGTAAATTTGTCGGTTTCAAATGGCAATCAAAATTTGACAGCAAACGAAATTGATTACATTACCATTTTACCAGAAGCAGGAACAATCGATGGTTTAAATGAACCGTTTGATACAGCTACACATTTTGATGAACATTGGTCGGTAATTCCTAAAAATGCCCCAAACAACTGGACAAGAATCGAAACGACAGGATTTAATAGTTTGGGTTGTTTAAGCGTGCAAAATTTTACCACAGGAGCAACTGGAGCCTATGAATTTATTTCGCAACCATTTGACGCAAGCGGATTAGATGCAATTGCTATTTCCTATGATTATGCGTATGCAAGAAAGCAAACGACTGGAAACGAACAATTAAAGGTTTCAATTTCTACCGATTGTGGTGAAACGTGGTTGATTCGTAAAACCTTAAATGGGTCAAGTACTTTAAGAACAGTGGATACTTTGGTTACTGAAAATTTCATTCCTTCAAGTGATGCATTTTGGAAAAATGATATCGTTACCAATATTACAAGTGCTTATTTAACTGATAATTTACAGTTTAAGTTTACATTCGATTCAAAAGCAGGAAACAATATTTACTTGGACAATATTCGTATTGGAAATCCAGCAACTTTAGGTCTAAACGATTTACTAATAAATGAAATTAATTGTTTTCCAAATCCCTCATCAGACTTGGTTTCTTTATCTATTCCAAATGGTGTTGCTTTAGAAAAAGTGCACGTTTACAATTTAATGGGACAAGAAATTACAGAACTAAAACCTTTTGCTTCTGACAGTTATGAATTTTCTGTTGCAAATTGGATGAATGGATTGTATTTATTACAAATTCAAACAACTATTGGCGTAAAAAGTGTTCGCTTATTAGTTCAAAAATAGTTTTACTTATGCTTGAATTCAGGATTAAAGAATTGAATACAGGTAATAACTATATTTACACCGAATTTAAAGTAAATGGAAAAATTTGATTTGATTGTCATTGGTGGAGGTCCTGCTGGATATGCTGCTGCAATGCGTGGAATAGATTTCGGAAAACGAGTTTGTTTAATCGAAATGGATAAAGTGGGAGGGGCAGGCGTTTACAATGGCGCACTTTCATCAAAAACCCTTTGGGAACTTTCCAATCGCGTTGCAGATGTGAACGATATGATTGTTTCTAAAGGAAGAACAAAATTTGAACTTTCTTGGGAGGACGTAAAGAAAAATTTGGCTGAAGCTATTTTTGAACGCAAATTCCAATATTCAGCGCACATCAAATTATTGCAAACCGAAACTATGCACAAACTACTTCATTACGAACGTGGGCATGGCTTTTTACTTTCTAAAAATGAAGTTCGAATAACGCACGAAGGCGAAGAGAAAATTGTTTGGGGCGAAAATATTATCCTTGCAACTGGAAGTCGTCCGCGAAGAATGCCAGAATTTGATGTAGATGAAAAAGTGATTCTTACCAGTAATGGAATAGATAATATTGACGATTATCCTAAAAGTTTAGTAATTGTTGGTGCAGGTGTAATCGGTTGTGAGTACGCAACTATTTTTTCAAATTTTGGCCGCACAAAAGTTTATATAATTGACCGTCAGGAACGTATTTTACCTTTTGAAGATGCTGATATTTCGCGTTTGATTTCAAGTAATTTAATTGATAAAGGAGTGGTAATTCATTCCAATGCGAAATTAGAACGATTAGAAAAAATAGACGGTGAAGTGGAATATGAGTTATCTTACCCTGACGGAAGCAGAGAAGTAATTCGCGTTGAAAAAGCACTTTTATCTATTGGTCGTCAGCCAAATATTGAAAATTTAGGTTTAGAAAATGCGGGTGTTTCTATGTCTAAACGCGGAGTACATATTGGCGATGATGATACGCGCACAAATGTTCCAAATATTTATGCGGTTGGTGATGTTTCAGGACGTATTGCTTTGGTTAATATGGGTGAAATCGAAGCGCGACATGCCGTTGAAAAAGCATTTGGAAACAAACCCGAATTGTTGAACTACGACAATATTTGTACGATTATGTTCTTAAATCCAGAGGTGGCATCGGTTGGTTTTAACGAGCAACAATGTGTGGAACAAAGCATTCCAATTAAAGTCGTAAAAATCGATTATTCTTTGATTACTCGTGCGATTGCGATGCGCAAAACACAAGGTTTTTTCAAAATAATTGTGACAAATGACAGTGAAATGCGAATCTTGGGAATGCGGGTTGTAGGTGCACACGCTTCTACAGCCATTCAAGCAGTTGGATTATTGATTAAACTAAATATGCCAATCGAAGTGCTTTCGGAGTTGATTCACCCACATCCATCAATCGTTGAAGGAATTCAAGAATGTGTGCGAATGTTGTTAAATCGTTCGATTTTCAAATCATCTGTTTTCAAAGATAAATTAGCTTGTTACTCACTCGTTGAAGGCGTGAAAACACCTTTGGAACGTTTGTAAACAATTCATTCAACTACTTGTTTTTTAAGTTATGCAAACCTTCTTGAATCCCGAGCACGAAAAAGCGTATCAACTTCTAAAAAATCAGTCTTTCCCTGAGGCATTGATACTTTTTGATAATTTAGTTTATCTTTTTCCAGATGAACCTAATTTATACAGTGATAGAGGTGTTTTGCATATTCATTTGAAAAACAAATCGCTCGCATTATCCGATTTTGATAAAGCAGTGGAACTTGATCCAACTTATGGTTATCGCTATGCTGCAAGAGCTTATGGAAAAGATTTTTTTGGGGATACACAAGCCGCACTGATTGATTATGAACTCGCCATACAATATGATCCTGAGGATGCTATTTCAATTAATAACTTGGGACTTTTGCAAGAAAAATTGGGTTATCAAAAGAAGGCAAAGGAAAATTTTGAAAAAGCAGATCATTTGGCAAAAATGAACGAAGCATTTAATGAATTAATGCAAGAGACACCTTCGATTGAGAATTCAACCGTTGAAACATCGGAATCGTCGCTAGAGGACGATACAAAAGCAACCAAACGTTCAGTGGGTTCAGAATTTTTAAAAATCTTCAGTTCGAGAAAACAATTTAAAGATTTTCTTCAGTTTGTACGTAAAGGAGGAAAAATCTAATGGAAGAATATCGTTTTCCTATTTACAGAAAGTTAACTAACAACAAATCCTTTTACCGTATTGATAGCGAGCGTTTATTTTTCGAAATCCAACTGATAGGAAACAAAGGATTTTTAACCCAAACAGAAGCTACGCAATATCCTGACTTTCTTCGTATTATTGATATGCTTAAACTAGAATCACCTTTTGAAGAAAGTACTATCGAAGAGTTTCATAGCTACTATACAAAATCGCTGGGTAAATAAAGGTATTAAAAAAAAGTTGCAATAACTAATTCACAAATCTTTAGTGTTTTGAACACTTCAAACGAGTTTTTTAAAGGAATCAGTTGAATGTTATAACTTTTATTTTTAATCTAAGGTTAAATTTTTATGCATTTTTTTGATTTGTTTCAAAAAAACATCATCTTTGACACTCTAAAACTATACTATGAACACAGAACAAAACGAAATCTACTCCAAAGTTGTGCGGGCAGGTAAGCGAACTTACTTTTTCGACATAAAAGCAACTAAAGGAAATGATTTGTACATCACACTCACAGAAAGTAAAAAAACATTCCCAGACGAAGGCGGCGACGGTAACTATCAGAAGCACAAGATTTTCCTTTATAAAGAGGATTTTGAAAAGTTTAAAGAGGGTTTAGATGATGTGCTCAACAAAATTGAAGAAATAAAAAATGAAAAATAAATTTCAAAATAATTTGGAATATTCATTTTAATTATAGTATATTTGCACTCCGAAAACGGAATTGGGGGTTTAGCTCAGCTGGTTCAGAGCATCTGCCTTACAAGCAGAGGGTCGGCGGTTCGAACCCGTCAACCCCCACTAAAGCTTCACAGAAATGTGAGGCTTTTTTTATTTTATGCCTTTATTTAGCAAGTGGTTGCAAACGATTCCCCTTGCTAAAAGAGATCAAAGTGAAAAAAAAGGGTATAAGTATCGATTTTCTTGAATTTCGATAAAAAATTAAACACTTTTTTAAGTTGCGGATTGCTTTTTAATAATTTTCCAAAAAAGCGTTGGGAAAAAACGTTTTATTCGAACAGCCAAAATCTCTTTGTTTCCAATCAAAAGTTCTCTTTTCTGTTGTGATAATCCTTTTAACATTTGGTCAACGCAAACACTTACAGGCATTCCCGTTTCTTGATTGTGGTCCATTACCCCATGTCGCTCTCCTTTTCCTCCGATTGCGTTCGTTGAAATGGGCGTATTGATTTTACCAGGACAAACTATCGTTACTTTGATTCCATTTTGTTCTTCCTCGAGTGCAAGACTTTCGTAATATCCATGAAGCGCATGTTTGGATGCACTGTATGCCGAACGCAAAAAGAATCCAAATTTCCCTGAAATACTACTTATAACTAAGAATTGACCAAAATTTTGAGCTTGCATAAAAGGCAAAACAGCTTTCGTTAGGGCTATATTCCCAAAAAAATTGGTTTCCATAATTTTGCGATTTACCTCCATGCTTGTCTCTGAAGCTGTAGCTCGTTGGCTAATTCCTCCATTATTTACAAGTACATCAATTCGAGTCATTTTGTCGATAACATGCTGAGCTAATGCATAAAAGTTATCTGATTTCTCCAAATCTAAGGGAAGTACAAGATGGCTTTCAGGATTTTTAAGAGACGCTTTTAATAACTCAAGTACTTCTTGATTACGAGCAGAGAGCACCAACTTTGCCCCTTTATTGGCTAGTTGAATTGCCGTTTCTTTTCCAATACCTGAGGAAGCTCCAGTTATCCAAACGACTTTACCAGTAAAATAATTTGTTGTCATATCTTAATCAAAGATACACATTGAATAGTGAATTGAATTTGAATTTTTGAGTTAATCTTGAAAAGGATGAAGGACTTAAGCGTAAAATTGAGATTTTATTCGACTTAAAAAAAACTACACGGTAGGCGCAAAAAGAAATTTATTTGGAGAAATCAAATTCATTTTAACAGCATACATCACAATTCCAGCGGTATTTTTCACACCCAACTTCGACATAATATTTTTACGATGTGTATTGATTGTATGCTTACTTAGAAAAAGTTGATCCGCAATTTGTTCATTAGTCAAACCCTCAGCAATAAGTATGATAATCTCATTTTCGCGTTCTGACAAAACGACTGGCTCACAAGTAAATGAATCAAAATCTAAGTCATTCACATCAATATTTGCGCGTTGTATGGTTTCCAAAATTTGACCGCAAAAAAACTTATTTCCGTTACCCGTTTCCGTCACAGCATTAACAATTTCAGAAAGCTCGCAATCTTTTTTAACGTAACTTGTTACACCCGAACGCAATGCATCAACTAAAGTTTGAGCACTTTGCTCAGGAGTAATTGCAATGAATCTAACTTGTTTGTTTAATTGTAGCACTTTAGAAACTATATCAATATCAAAACCTGTTGAAGTGTAGTCAATTAAAACCAATGAAGGACCAAAAGACTTAATCTGCTCTAAGAGTCCTTTGTTGTCGTGGGCTTCACCAACTATCGAAATATCTCTTTCAGCAGCCAGAATAGTTCTGAGTCCAATACGAATCAAATCGTTTCCATCTGCAATAATGACGTTCATCTTATTTAGAATAGTTTTAAACAAGCAAATATAAAGTTCATTTTCGAATGGACAATTAAAACTTTTGAAAAGATATTAAACACAGAATCTTCATTTTGTTGGTTAAATTGAAAAACGTTAAAATACAACCCACGAGAAAAACGATAGATTACAGTTTGTAATTCAGCCGAATTTTAAAAAAATCAATTTTCATTTTAAGTCAGATTCCTTAACTTTGTTTCAAATCAATTGAATTATGCAAACGATAACACTAAGAATCAACGAAAATTCCAAAATGGGAAAAGTTATCCTTGACTTGATAAAAATCACTGCTGCAGATAAAAAAGGTGTAGAAGTTGTTCGAACGTTTAACGCTGAAACAATCAAAGCGATTGAAGACGTTGAAGCTGGAAGAACGGAGAAAATCAGTTTAGAGGAGTTTAGAAATCAATTGTATAAGTAAAAATGTACAGTTTAAATCAAACAACCAAATTTAAAAAAGATCTAAAAATTGCGAGAAAACGCGGTTTAAAAATGGAACTTTTAGATGATGTTGTTACTACCATTTTAGCGACAGGTAAGCTACCACCTAAATTCAAACCCCACATTCTAAAAGGTAATTACAAAGGTCTTTGGGAATGTCACATTCAACCTGACTGGCTTTTGATTTGGAAACAGGATGAAGAAATCAAATTAATCTCTCTTACAAGAACGGGCAGCCATTCAGATTTGTTTTAATGATTTGAGCCGTAAAAGTTCATACATATTATAGATTATCCTTTAAACAGTCATTAATCAAATAATAAAGACAAAGTATAGCAAGTCAAAACCCAATTAAAAATAAAATTTTAACCTGCAATTGAAAATCTTTTCCAAGTAAATAAATGTGTTGTCTTCGTCGTAAAACTTCTTACTGAATTAGATGTATCAATAAAAATTAGCTGAATTTATAGCCAAGAATAAGTTTGCTATCGGAGTGATACTTCATACAGTTGCAAGATGTAAATAACAAGTTACCGAAGTATTGGAATAACAGTTTTATCTTATTTTTTATGGTTCGAAAGTTTGCACACAATAGGTTTATTAAGTAAATTTAGTAAGATAAAACGAACTAAAATGGAAAAATTAACTATTGAATTAATGGCAAATTTTATTGCTAGAAATGAAATGAAATTAAAATCTTCTCATTCCAGACTTTGTCTCCCTATCATTAATCGCATTTGTAAAAAAATGCAAATCGGAATAACATTTCCTAGTATAAAAGTAGATGGGGATTTGATAATTGATGGGCATCATCGCTATTTAGCATCATTACTAGCCAACAAAACACTTGAAACAATACCATCATTCAAAACTTTAGCAACAAAGGAAACATTGTGGAAAGATATAATTTTTGATTCTGATGATTGGGATACAGAAGCAAAAATTAAAATGTTAAATGAAGAAGATGCAAAGTATAACAATATTGAAATAGAAAAAATTATTGAAATACTCAAATAAGTTGTAATTTTGAGATTATGACAATTTTCTTAGATATTGATGGAGTTTTAATTCCTGCTAAAAGTTGGCAAATCCCTGAACTTGAAAGTGATGGTTTTCCATTATTCAGTTCAAAATCCGTTAATGTATTGAAAAATCTAATTTCGGAATCAACAACAATAATTTTAACAACATCTCATAAATCTAGATTCTCAATACAAGAATGGAAAGATATTTTTAGCAAACGAGGTCTTAAAGTGAATAAATTAGAAACACTTGTTGAAAATGTAAATCATTTGAATAGAAAAAATGAACTACTAAATTGGTTTAATTCAAACGATTTGAAAGATGATTTTTTGATAATTGATGATGACAAATCTTTAAACGATTTACCTACTTTTTTAAAAGAAAAACTTGTCTTAACAAGTCCTTATATTGGTTTATCTGATAGAGATATGAACGATATCAAAACAATTTTAGAAAAAAGTCCAATTTCTGCCTAAAAAGTAATTTTTCTCTTCATTTAAAAATTAAACATTTCTTTTGTGGAATGATTCTTGAAATTACGCTACAAAATCGATAGAAATGGACTTAAAATTTGAAAATGTAATCCCTCATCCTTTTGCGAATCTGGAATTCAATGAAACGAACTTTTGGGGAAACACATGGACGCTAAAAAAAGGGGAACGTGTTTTACTCAATGCCTCTAGCGGAAAAGGGAAAACAACTTTCACTCATTTCACTTACGGCTTACGATCTGATTTTCACGGTAAAATTTATTTTGACAATCAGTCTATTCAAGATTTACCAGCAGACAAATGGACCGAAATTCGTCAACGTAAAATGGCTGTCGTTTTTCAGGATTTACAACTTTTTTCACAATTAACGGTCGAAGATAATTTCAAATTGAAAGCAAAATTGACTGGTCCCTTTGACGAAGAACAAGCAAAGCGTTATTTAAACTTTGTAGGTTTAGCTGATAAATGGAATCAAAAATGTGCGATTCTTTCTATGGGACAATTACAACGTGTAGCGATCATTCGCGCGCTTTTACAACCCTTCGACTGGATTATTTTAGATGAACCGTTTTCGCATTTAGACCTTGAAAATGCCAGTAAATGCATGCAACTTATCAATGAAAGATGCGATGAATTAGCAGCAGGATTTGTGCTCACAACTCTCGATTCAACCGATGCTATTTCTTACAACCGAGAAATTAAACTCTAAAGTCATGCTTAAAAAATTGCTCTTCAAACACCAAGATATTAGGCAATTAGTCATTGCTTTAGTCGGTGCATTTATCGGAATTACTTTTTTAGTGACTTCTGTTCATTACCTCGTTCGTGTGAATGAATTTGGCGAAGACTCTGAAATTTTAGGTGCTAACACGTTGGTGATTCAGCGAAAAGTCACAAGTTCCAGCTCACTCAATTTAACAAAAACAGATTTTGAACAGAAGGAAATCGATAAAATGAAAAAAGAACCGTTCATTGAAGACGTTCAAGCAGTGGTAAGCAACAATTTTCGTGTGTGGTTAGAAACAAATGATGAAATGATTCCACCTTTTAAAACGGATGTGTTCATTCAAGCTGTCAATGCCAAATTTTTAGATGTGAAATCGGATAAGTGGAAATGGAAAGAAGGCGACAATTTTGTTCCTATTATCATGCCAAGAGATTTTGTGGTGATGTTAAATACTTTCATGAGTGCAAGCGGAATTCCACAAATTTCAGACGAGTTAGCCACGCAAGTAAAATTCAGATTGCGCATTTCAAATGGAACAAATCAAGAATGGGTCGATTCAAAAATCATTGGGTTTACGAATGAAATCCCTGCTTTATTGGTTCCAGAGGAATTCATGACGTATGCTAACAAAAAATTTACTGATGGTACACCGGGAAAAATTACGCAAATTATGATTGCTGGTAAAGAAGGTGAATTTGGAAAACTAGAGGCATACATGGATGAACATGGATTGGAATCTCGCAATTCACAAGTGGTAGTAAGCCGTTTGAAAAGCATTGTTGGAACTTTATTTGGGGTAATTTCAGGCATCTCGATTATTGCAGTTCTACTTTCTGGATTGGTGTTAATTCAATATTTACAGTTACTCATGTCGCACAACAACTATGAAATCAGGACTTTATTGCGATTAGGTTATGCTCCAAAAACACTCATCCGTTTGTTTTTTGGGTATTTCTTAAAATTGTTTTTGATTATATCCACCATAGGTTTTACATCGTTCATCGCATTAAAATTTATAATCGATGAAATCTTTAAGACGGGAGGGATTTATTTAAACGAATCGCTTTCTTTCACAGCAATTATTACATTGACATTAAGTTTGGTAATTTTTGCATTATCAAGCTTCCTAACTGCAAACAAAGGCGTGCTCTCGCTTCACAACAAATAAGAGGTTAAAGAAATGTTAATTTTTTTGTTTTCTGTTAAATTTCAATCAAATTCGTATCAACTAAACACGTTTAATCCCATGAAAATTCAATTAAATAAAGTTCTATTCTTAGTACTTACTTGCATTGCTCTTAGTGCTACAAGTCAGAAAATCAGAATCAAAGTAAACGGTCAGAAAGATACTACAGTTTATTTGATTAAATATTTCGGGCAAAAGTTATTTTACGCTGACACAGCTGAAATGAAAGGCGGAGAAGTCGTTTTTGAAGGAAAAAAACAACAACCTGGAATCGTTGGATTGTACTTGCCAGGACAACGTTACTTTGAATTTGTTTACAACAATGAAGACGTTCAATTAGAAACAACAGGTCCTGATTTCATGGCAACGATGAAAGTGAAAAAATCGGCAGAAAACACTGTTTTTATTCCTTACGTTGCTTTTATCAGTAGCAAAAAATCAATGATTAATACACTTGCAGAACAACGTTCCAAGTTGAAAAATCAAGATCCTAAAGACCCTGAATACAAAAAACTTTCTGACCAAATCGATGGAATCAATACAGAAGTTGAAGATTACCAAAAATTATTAATCAACAATAATCAAGGTAAACTGGTTGCTAAAATCGTTAGGATGTCTATGGAAATTGAAATTCCTGAACCACCAAAAAACGAAAAAGGAGAAGTGATTGATTCAACTTTCAAATACAAATATTACAGAAAACACTATTGGGATAACGTTGATTTAAAAGACGATGCCTTGGTTAACAATCCTGTTTTCCACAATAAAATGGAGTACTACTTCGGAAAAAACATGATTATCCAACATTGGGATACGGTTATCGCACATGCTTTTGACTTCTGCGATCGTCTAAATCCTAAGTCCAAAATGTTTGAATACGTTGTTGGATGGGTTGCTTCTACTTATGGTAAAAGCGAAATCATGGGAATGGATAAAGTTTACTTGTACATGCTTGATCGCTATTTCTGTACAAAAAATGCGGAAGGGAAATATCCAGCTTTTTGGGTAGATGAAGCTAAAATTCCAGAATTGTGTGACAACTTAAAAAATAAATTGAACGTAGTAATGGGTGTTCGTCCTCCAAACTTGATTTTACGAGATACAACTGATGTTACTTATCGTGATTTCTATAGCTTGAAATCTGAATACACTATCCTGTATTTCTGGGATCCAGAATGTGGACATTGTAAAAAAACGACTCCAAAATTAGGACGCTTATATGACGAAAAATTGAAAGCTAGAAATGTTGAAATATACGCAATTGGTAAAGCTACGGGTAAAGATTTTGAAAGCTGGAAAAAATTCATCAGAGAAAATAACTTAAAATTTATTAATGTTGCAGTTACAGAAAAACTTTTTGAAATTGCGAAAAAAGAACCAGAGAAATTGGTGCCAATGTACCCAGGTGAAAAAGGAAAACCAACTACTTTAGAATCGTTGAATTACCAAACAACTTATGATATTTTCTCCAATCCAGTTGTTTACATTTTGGATAAAGACAAAAAAATAATTGCAAAAAGAGTTTCTATCTCTCAAATTGAGGACATTTTAGATCGCTTGCAAAACAAAACAGATGCCCCAAAATTATTTCCTCCAGATCCAGAGGAAGACGAACAGATGCAAAAGAAAGAGTAATTTCGCAGCATGATACAACAACTGCAAACGCTTTTAGAAAACAATAATTCCATTTTAATTACAACACATAAATCTCCCGATGGTGACGCTATCGGGAGTTCTGTTGCTTGGTATGAATTCGTTAAGAATCTTGGTAAAAAAGCCTTCATTCTTATTCCAGATGAGCCTTCAGCTTCACTCCTACCCTTTTTAACTGATGTTGATTATTTGATTTACGAAAAAAATGAAGAACAAGCCAACGCCTTATTGAATAATTATCAATTGCTTTTCTGTTTAGATTACAATGGTAAAAGCCGTGTTGGGAAAAATATGGAAGGAATTTTCGACCTGTTTTCAGGCGTTAAAGTGATGATTGATCACCATCCCAATCCGGAAGACTTTTGTGAATTAACCATTTCAAGACCAACCGTTTGTTCCACTGCACAATTGATTTTTGATTGTATTTCCGAATTAGAACTAATTGACAAATTAACCATTCCAGCTGGAAATGGAATTTATCTTGGAATTCTTACAGATACAGGTTCTTTTCGCTTTCCATCAGTTGACCATTCAACACATCTAGCTCTTGCAAAATTGTTAGAAATTGGTGTGGAACATTACAAAATTCACGAAGCAATTTACGATGTCAACACAATGGATCGCTTGCGCCTTCGTGGTTTTGCAATAGCTGACAAATTAGAAATCATTCCAAATCTTCCATTTGGTTTCATTTCGTTGACATTAGAAGAGTTAAATCGTTTCAATTACCAAAAAGGTGACACAGAAGGTTTAGTAAATGTCATTTTATCCATTGAAGGAATGTCAATTGCAGCACTTTTCATGGAACATAAAGATGGAATAAAAATTTCTTTCCGTTCGAAAGGAAACTACTTTGTTAATGAATTTGCAGCCAAGCATTTTGAAGGAGGTGGTCACAAATATGCGGCAGGTGGTTTTAGTTCAGAATCATTAAATGTAACTTTATCTAAGTTCAAATCGTTAGTAGAGGAATTGATTCCATGAAAACACAAATTGCATTTTTAATTTTTATTTTATTTTTAGTTCTAAGCGCTTGTCGTGGAGAGAAGAAAAAAGTAGAAAAACGAGAATGGAGCGACAATCATTCAGTAGATTACAACCAAGAAGTCAACGAACGAGAGCAAATTCAAATCAATTTATTTTTAGCGCATTACAGCAAGCTGAAAATGACATTGACAGAGTCAGGATTGCGTTATATGATTTACAAGCAAGGTCCAGCAGGAGAATTAGCAAAAACAGGACAAACAGCAAGTATTCGCGTTCGCGTTGAGACCTTGGATCGAGTTGTTCGCTATGAAACTGAAAAAGAAACTGCTGAAGCCTTTGCAATTGATAAAAGTGAAAAAGAAACCGGTATCCACGAAGCATTGAAATACATGAAAGTTGGAGACCAAGCAAAACTAATTCTTCCGAGTTATTTGGGTCACGGATTATTAGGTGACAGAGAAAGAATTCCACCACAAGCAGTATTATATATTGATTTAGAACTAATTAGCCTTAAATGAAACAACTACTTGCCCTAATTTTGATTTTTTCAGTCGCTTTATTTTCGTGCAATGACCCGAAGAAAGGTAAGCTTAAATCATCCAAAAACTCAAAAAATACTGCGAAAGCTGAACCTAAAAATCAGAAAGTAGATACGAGTTTCACGGCTGCAAAAAGTAACTTAAAAAATTTCGAAAAAGGCAAAATCGAGCAAACTAAAACCTTGGATAATGGCATCGTAATCAAATGGATGGTTAAAGGAAAAGGTCAAAAAATCAAGAAAGGCGATATGGTCTTGATTGAATATCGTTTGGCACTTCCCGATGGGAAAATCGTTGATGGAAACAATAAATTAAACCTTCCAGCCATTCCATTTATTGTTGGATTTAATATGCAAACTCCTGGTTGGGACAATGCTTTTGAAGAATTAAACATTGGTGATTTTGCGAAAATAGAAATCCCAGCAGAACTTGCATTGGGTAAAAAAAGTATCAAAGGTGTGATTCCACCAGATTCTCCAAATTGGCTTTTTGCAAAACTGTATGCAATTGTTACACCTGGATTTAATGAAGAAGGAATTACTTCTTGGAAAATAAAAGATGCTGATAAAACCAATCAAAAAATTGCCGAAGACCGTGAAATCTCCTTTCATACAATCGTTTCAACAGAATCGAAAGCTGCTGTTATGAATACCTATCTCTCCAATTTTCCGATAAAGTATATTCCAGGTCAAAAATCAATCGTTCCAGGTTTGCGAAAAATTCTTAAAAACGCACAAAAAGGAGAACGTTACTTAATTCTCTTAGAAAGTCCACAAGCTTATGGTAGTAGGGGTTATGCGAATTTAATCCAACCAAATGAATCAGTATTATTCAACATTGAAATCGTTGATGTAAAAGCTATTTGAGGATAATTCACTATATTTGGACTTCCAAAAAATAAGCTTGCGCAAGTTAATTCATCTTATTCCCTTCTTATTTCTGTTCCTTCCAGTTACATTGGAAGCGCAAAAAGTGTTAGATACCATTGATACTCAGTTCGGAAGAATGGTTCTTTATTCCAATAAAACTTGGGCTTTGGTAAAAACAAACACTTTTGATGGAGTTATGAATCCTCGAATCCATAAAATAATGACCACCCAGCAAGATATTCCTTACACCTTGCCTTGGAACAATGAAATTTGTTTTACAACCCGTAACAACGATTTATCAAAATTAAAAGATACTATTTGGTTGTGCTTAAACGATGAAGTACATTCTGAATTTAAAATCCCTGTCCCTGGTGTTGTCACCTCAAGATATGGTCCCAGAAGTGGTAGAAATCACAATGGAATTGATTTGAACCTGAATACTGGAGACACAGTTGTTTCAGCTTGGGCTGGAAAAGTAAGGTACGCAAAATACAATGAAGGTGGATTCGGAAATTTAGTAATAGTAAGACATTACAACGGTTTAGAAACTTTTTATGCGCATTTGAGCAAGTTTTTAGTTTTTCCCGATCAGGAAGTTGCAGCAGGTGAAGTTTTGGGTTTAGGAGGTAATACAGGTCGTTCTTTTGGAGCACACTTGCACTTTGAAGTAAGATTCTATGACGCACCTTTAAATCCTGAAGAAATGATCAACTTCGAGACCAAAGCCTTGAAAAATGAAAATTTATTCGTCCACAAAGCATTATTCAGACCTGGAGCGAAACCTAGTGATTTTTATGAAGCTCATCCTGATGAACCGATTGATCCACAAGCCCAACAACAACAAATCGTTAAACCTGTCGTTGTTAAAACACAACAAACTAAGTTTTATAGAGTTAAATCTGGTGATACTTTAACAGAAATAGCTGATAGAAATAATACTACCGTTTCAAAAATTTGCCAATTGAACGGAATTAAACCAACAACCGTACTTCAAGTTGGCAGAAGTTTAAGGATAAAATAAAATGAACAATTCTTTAAAATTTATAGCGCTTTTATTGATTCTTGTTTCGGCAATTTCATGTTCTGATTACAATAAAATTGTAAAAGGCGACGATTATCAAGCAAAATTTACACGTGCCAATAATCTTTTCGACGATAAAGAATTTGACCGTTGCATTGTACTTTATGAGCAAGTTTACCAACATGCGCCCAAATCAGGTGAAGGAGAATTGTCTTATTATCGCTTGGGGAAAAGCTATTTTGAAATGGAAGATTACTATATGTCAGGTTATTATTTTAGCTCGTATATTCAACGATTTCCTTATAGTGCAAAAGCAGAAGAAGCTTATTTCTTAATGTCGATTAGTAACGTAAAAAATTCACCTGAATTCGCACTTGACCAAACAGAAACAGAACAAGCAATTATCAGTGTTCAATCCTTTATTGACCGTTACCCTAATTCAAAACTAATAGATTCTTGCAACAAAGTGATTGATAACCTGCGTTTTAAAATCGAAAGAAAAGATTACGAACAAGTACGCCTTTACTCAAAAACTGAAAATTTTAGAGCAGCAGTAACGGCAGCAGAAATATTTTTAGAGAAATACTCAAAATCACAATTTGTCGAAGAAGTAAATTATTTATTGGTTAAAAACTCTTACTCGTTGACCATAAATAGTATTCCTAGTAAAAAGTTAGAAAGAATTGAACAAACTAATGAAAGATTCAGTAACTTTGCAATCCTTTATCCAAACTCAACATACCTTAAAGAATTAAAAGGATACGTTGAATCAGTAGTAAAAGATAAAAATAATTAAACAGTTAATCGATTTAAAATGAGTCAAAAAGTAACTTTAGCAGAAAAATCAACTATTACGAGAGATACCATTCGTTTGGAAGAAAAAACAGGTAATATCTACCAATCTCTTGTTGCTGTTTCAAAAAGAGCGAATCAAATTAGTTCTCAAATGAAAGAAGAGTTGACTCAAAAATTGCAGGAATTTGCAACAACAACTGATAACTTAGAAGAAATTTTTGAGAACCGTGAGCAAATCGAAATTTCAAAACACTATGAGCGAATGCCGAAAGCAACTGCAATCGCAACGCAAGAATTGTTAGATGACAAAATTTACATGCGTAAACCAGAAGAGCAAGCATAATGCAAGGTAAGCGCATTCTTCTTGGCATAACAGGAGGTATTGCAGCTTACAAAATTGCGTATCTTATTCGGATATTAAAGAAAAAAGGGGCAGAAGTCAAATGTATAATGACTCCTGCCTCTTCTGATTTTATAAGCCCCTTAGTCGTTTCGACACTTTCACAAAATCCAGTAGCCATAGAATTTTGGAACAAACAAACTGGAGTTTGGACAAACCATGTGGAATTAGCACTTTGGGCAGATGTTTTGGTGATTGCACCAGCGACAGCAAATAGTCTTGCTAAAATGGCAAATGGTTTGTGCGACAATCTACTCCTTGCTACTTATCTTTCCATGAAAACAAAAACAATTGTTTGTCCTGCGATGGATTTAGATATGTACAAACACCCAACTTTTCTACGAAATAGTGCCACTTTATTAAAGGATGGCGTACTCATTATTCCAGCAACAAGCGGCGAACTTGCAAGTGGTTTAGAAGGCGAAGGAAGAATGGAAGAACCAGAAGTTATTGCAACATACGTCGAAAATTACTTTCTTTCTACAATTGAAAAAAACAATCAAACTGTATTAATCACAGCTGGTCCAACTTATGAGGCCATAGATCCTGTTAGATTTATTGGAAATCACTCCAGTGGAAAAATGGGATTTGCCTTGGCGGAGTCGTGTTTGAAACGAGGAATGAACGTAATTTTAGTTAGTGGTCCAACTCAATTAGAATTACAGCATCCCAACTTGGAAGTAATTCCAGTTAAATCAGCAGCACAAATGTTGAATGCGGTTTCTTCCAAATGGAACGACTGTACAATTGGTGTTTTTGCAGCTGCTGTTGCTGATTATCGACCTGTAAATCAAGAACTTCAAAAGATTAAAAAGAAAGAAGAAACTTTAACATTGGAATTGGTGAAAAATCCTGACATTTTACGTTGGGCTTCAGAACATAGAAACAATGAGCAAAAAGTTATCGGTTTTGCTTTGGAAACAAATAATGCGGAAGAAAATGCGTTATTAAAACTAAGGTCTAAGAATCTTGATATGATTGTTTTAAATACACTTGAAAATAAAGGTGCAGGTTTTCAAAGTGACACCAATAAAATTACTATCTTAGATAAAATGAACCAAAAAAATGAATTTGATTTAAAGTCAAAATCAGAAGTTGCAGAAGATATTATCACCTCAATATTAAAATTAAAATGAAATTAAGTGCTTTATTTTTGTTAATCGTTTTTCCTTTCTTTACCGGCTATGGGCAAGAATTCAACTGTCAAGTATCGATTTTAACGGATGCTAAAGTAGAAGTGAATTCGACAGAGCAAGAAATTTTAAAACAATTGAAACAAAGTGTGTATGATTTTATGAATGACACTAAGTGGACAGAAGATAATTTCAAAACAGAAGAGCGCATTAATTGCAACATTCAAATTCAAATTAGAACAATTCCAAGTACAGGAAACTACACAGGGTATATTCAAGTTCAATCCAATCGTCCCGCTTTTAATTCAAACTACAATTCTGTACTATTCAATTTTCAAGACGATGATGTTGCTTTTTCCTTTTCTAGAAATGCAGTTTTATTGTACAATGAAAATCAGTTCAAAGACAATTTAACGTCCATTCTTTCTTTCTATGCTTACTTTCTTCTTGGAATGGACTACGATTCTTTTTCTTTGAAAGGAGGGACACCTTATTTCATGCAAGCACAACAAATAGTTACCAACGCACAAGTTTCAAATGCGAAAGGATGGAGAGCTAATGAATCTGGAAAAAGAAATCGCTATTGGTTGGTTGAGAATATTCTGCAACCTGCTTTTGAACCCGTTAGAGAATGCAATTACATGTACCATCGAAAAGGTATCGACATGTTATATGAAAACAAAGTAGCAGGTAAAAAAGCAATGTTTGACGCTTTGAATAAGCTAACACCTGTTGTACAACGTAACCCGAACAACTTGAATACACTCAATTTTCTTTACAGTAAAATTCAAGAATTCAAAAATGTACTTTCAGATTCAGAAACAAAGGAAAAAACTGATTTCGTCAATCTTTTGAAAAAATTAGATTCTGGAAATTCTTCCCTTTACCAGGAAATACTCAACTAAAATGCTTCATCAACTCCACATTTCTAATTTCGCCTTAATTGATGAAACCACTATTTCTCTGAATAAAGGTTACACAGTTATAACAGGTGAAACAGGTTCCGGAAAATCAATTTTACTCAATGCGCTCAATCTAATATTAGGCGAACGTGCCGATTTTGCTGTGATTGGTCCAAAGTCAAATAAAGCAATTGTTGAGGCTGAATTTCACGAATGCTCGCAATTTGAATCCTTTTTTACAGAAAACGATCTAGATTTCGAAAAAGAGATTATCATCCGCAGAGAAATAAGTAAAGATGGAAAATCACGTGCTTTCATCAATGATTCTCCTGTCTCACTAACCGTTTTAAAAGCACTTTCAATTCAATTAGTACAGATTCATTCGCAGTATAATACCTTAGAATTAAAATCAAAAAGCTACCAATTAGAAGTTTTGGATATCCTTGCTGGACTTGACAAGGAACGAATTATTTTTTCCCAAGAATTTAAAAAACTACAATCAAAGAAACGCGAACTTCATACCAAGCTGGAAGAATTAAACCAAGCATTGAAGTCACAAGATTACAATCAATTTGTTTTAGACGAATTAGCGCAATTACAACTTTCGAAAACTGATTATGGCAAGATTGAAAACGAACTTCTAAAGCTCGAACAATCAGAACAATTGACAAGTATTTTTGGTGAATTGGCTTCATTAACTGATGAAAATAACTTCTACGAAAAATTACTTCAAACCAAAAATGCTTTAGAAAAAGTTGCACATCTTGATATAGAAATTAAAGAAATCAAAGAGCGCACAGCAAGTATACTACTCGACTTGAAAGAATTGGCAAACGATGCCGTTTCCTACCTCGAATCAAGTTCTGAAAGTAGCGAGTCAAAATACGAATTGACAGAAAAGGTTGATGCTTATAACCGAATTTTAAATAAACATCGCTTAACAACACAGTCACAACTTTTAGAATTGGAAGAAGAAATTTCCAAGCAAACATCGTCAGTTGATGAAATGCAATTACTGGTAAATCAGTTACAAGATTCGATTATCAAAGAAGAAAAAGAATTAGTTAAAACTGCTACTGCTATGCACAAAAAGCGAATAGCAGCAGTTGAGCCAATTATCAAGGCATTAAATTTACTTTTAACGGACTTAAAACTCCCACATACAAAACTTGAAATCGTTTTAACAATTAATGATGAACTCTCCAATTTTGGAAATAGTCAAGTTTCATTTTTATTTTCAGCAAATTTAGGAATGGCTCCAGTTCCTATTGAAAAAGCTGCAAGTGGCGGAGAATTATCGCGTTTAATGCTCGCTTTACAACAGTTAATTTCTGAAAAAAGAGCTTTGCCTACCATTCTATTCGATGAAATTGATACAGGAGTTTCAGGAGATGTGGCACAAAAAATGGGAAATCTCTTAAAAAAAATGGGAGAACGCGTTCAGTTAATCGCTATTTCACATTTACCACAAGTTGCCGCAAAAGCTGCTCACCATTTTGTTGTTTCAAAAGAATTGGTTGCCGAAAGGATGAGTACAAAAGTAATTCAATTAAATGAAAATGAGCGTATTAAAGAAGTTGCACGATTGATGAGTGGTGAAGAAATTACAGATGCTGCTTTAAAAAATGCTGAATTCTTAATGGCGCAATAAATGGCGAATTTTAGTTTTACTTTTCCCATTCCAGTGCATTCAACTAAAATTGAAATTGGTCAAAAAATTATATTTATAGGCAGTTGTTTTTCAGATGAAATAGGAAATCAAGCGCATTTACATGGTTTGAATGCCACTGCAAATCCTTTTGGAACCTTATTTCACCCTTTGGCAATTGGTCAATCACTTCTTGATGCTTTGAAGGATGTGTCATCATGTGACTCCATTCAAAACGAGGATGTATTTTTTCATTGGGTAAGCGCAGGGAAAATTCATGGATATTCAGCAGATGAACTAACAGAAAAAGTAGTAGCGAAAAGGAAATCACTCAAAGATAAACTTGCAATTGCCACTCACCTATTCATCACTTTTGGGACAGCTAAAGGATACGTTTTAAAAGCTACTAATCAACTAGTTGCAAATTGTCACAAACAACATCAATCACTTTTTGATGTCGCCGTGACAAGTTCAGCTGGAATTGTAGCTTTTTGGGAACCCATCATTCAAAAACTTAAACAATTTAATCCTCAGTTATCAATCATTTTCACAGTTAGCCCTGTTCGTCATTTGAAAGATGGAATTATTGAAAATAACCGTTCGAAAGCGCAACTTCTTTTAGCTGTTGAACAATTAACTCAACTTGAAAATTGCAGTTATTTTCCTTCTTATGAAATTGTGATGGATGAATTAAGAGATTATCGTTTTTTTAAAAATGACTTCGCACATCCAAATGAATTGGCAATTGAATATGTCTGGGAACGCTTCGTAAACACTTATTTGACTGAATCAACAATTACTAGTTGTAACAAAATTAAAGCTGTTAAAATTGGTTTAAATCACAAACCTCTTTACGATAAAAGCAAGAAACTACATGAACATCAACAAGTAATTCTTGAAAGGAAAAAACAATTAGATACTGATATAAAAGGAATTAATTGGTAGAACTTTTTTCAATAAACGATTTCATACAGTTTTCTAAATCCAAATAAGACTTAATGACTTTTACTGTTTTGGGAAGTTTATGTTCATAATTCATGACTTGTGCTCCACCAGCAAAAACAGGAATTGCATTGGTGTCTTTTTCGATATTCTTAAAATAACTTTCAATGAAATTTTCGTCAGTTGAGGACAAAAGTGACGTCATCAATGCTTTAGGTTTCAATTTTTCGATGCATTCCATCAAAGAATCATAAGGTAAGCTTTGACCCAAATAAATCGTGTTGATGTCCTTTTTTCGAAGAATAAATTGGTAAAACAACAAGCTCAGTTCATGCCATTCATGTTCAGGAAGGTACAACATTACCGCATCTTTCTTTGGATCTGGAATCGGTAACTTATCAATTTCACCAATCACTTTTTGACGAATTAAATTGGTAATGAAATGT
>JBILHL010000077.1:0-4864 GCA_044350515.1 Crocinitomicaceae bacterium
TGTTTGCAGTTGTAACAAGAAAATCACCTTATGTAGAAACTTGTAAATTTGCTGCTTAAAAATTTGTAGAAGTCTTAGAATACGAATTGAGTATCCCGCTGTTGATGGTTCTCCTTTTCTATTTGGATTCCTCGCTTTGCTACCAATGACATCTTTTGATTCCGCTGTGAAGGATGGTTCTCTTTTCTAGATGGATTCCTCGCTTTGCTCGGAATGACCACACGGTTGGTGACTGAATGCGAAAATGCTTCGCATTTTCGCCCAGTTTCCCCTACCAATGGTCATTCCGACTGGAAGGAGGAATCTTTTTTTGTCATTTCAATTTATGCTGTTGTAAAAAGTTACCTCTCGGAAAGACTGTCGGGTTTTAGGAGTTAGGCGAAAATGCGATGCATTTTCGCATTCTCTCCGCGATTAATGGGTCTTTCCTAGCTAAGCGAGGAATCTTTTATAGTCATGCCGATTTATGCTATTCAAAAAAGTTACTTTCTGAAGGACCCTTATCTACTCAATTCATCGGTAATTCCATCTGGTGTTAAACCGCGCAGCCGTTTCGGAGAAAAATCCTTTGGGTGTCATTTCAATTTACTCACTTGTAATCAATTAACTAAAAGGCCTTTCACTCTAAAGTTTTATTAATCACAAGAGTTTAGGAAGCATTGGGCAAAAAAAAAAACAATTTTTCTTTTCAAATTCAAATTTTAAATTAACTTTGCAACTCAAAGTACTTTTTAATTATCAAATTATGGAAGAAAACAAACAGCATTTAGAAGCATTGACCGAGATTCGAGCGATGATGGAAAAATCAACTAAGTTTATCTCTTTGAGTGGTTTATCTGGTGTTGCTGCTGGGATTTTTGGTTTAATTGGTGCTATTGCAGCTTATGTCTACTTGGAAATTGATTTCAACTCTGATAATTACTATGATTATGCGTATCGCAACGATGGAACTCCAGATAGAAACTTTTTCACTTTCTTTATTATAAACGGTCTATCAGTTTTGACTCTAGCTTTGTCCTTCGGTATTTACTTCACTTCCAGAAAAGCAAAGAAAAACAAGCAAACAATCTGGAATTCGAGTTCAAAAAGATTACTTGCCAACTTACTTCTACCCTTGATGACTGGCGGAATTTTCTGTCTTATTTTGTTTTACCACGGTTTGATTGAATTGATTGCTCCTGCTACTTTAATTTTCTACGGTTTGGCTTTGATCAATGCTGGAAAATATACGCTTCACGACATTCAATATTTGGGTGTTTTAGAGATCATTCTTGGACTCATAGCTTCCATATATATTGGCTATGGCTTACTTTTCTGGGCTTTAGGTTTTGGTGTTTTACATATTATTTACGGTACTTTAATGTATTTCAAATACGAAAAATGAAAAACTACATCGAACACCTGAACAAAGCCTTCGAAAGTAGAATTCGACTTGGAATTATGTCCATTTTGATGGTCAATGAGACCATAGATTTTGCTACACTGAAGGAAATGCTAGACATCACGGATGGAAATTTGGCCAGCCACGTTTCAGCATTAGAAAAACTGGAATATGTGTCAGTAAACAAACAATTTATAGGTAAAAAACCCAACACAACTTACGCGGCAACAGCTCTAGGTAAAAGTGCCTTTATGGAGCATTTGAACGCTTTGGAATCGTTGATCAAAAAGACGAATTAAAAAAATTTGCATTTTAACTTTGAAACTCAAAGTACTTTTAATAATTAAAAACAAATAAAAATGAAAAAAAACGATTGGATTATTTTAGTTGTGACAGGAGTTTACAGCTATTTATTTTACAAAGAATTCCTTGGTTTAAACGTCAGTATTTTCACGGTAGTTCTTTTGATTTTCGCAGTAATAAAAAATGGTAGCTTGCTCAAAAATAGAAATTGGTTGATTGTAGCTTTTTTGAGTTTAATTGCCTCTTTTAGTGTTGCTTACTATGGAAATTTACTATCAATTATAGCTTCGTTAACATCCCTTTTAGTACTAACAGGAATGAGCGCAAGTGCAAATTCAAGTATTCTAATAGCGAGTCTTTATGGTTTAAACTCGTGGTTTCTTTCAGGAATCGACGACATCAATCAACTTCCAAAACGTTTTTCTAAAGATCAAACACCCAGCACTAAAAAACTGATGCTCGTTGGAATCCCAATTGCAGTTGCCTTTTTGTTCTTTGGAATGTATCGTGTTTCGAACCCCATTTTTGAATCATTGACAGATAAAATCAATTTAGATTGGATTTCATTGTATTGGGTTTCCTTCACCTTGTTTGGTTTGTGGTTGATTTATGGTTTTTACAATGTAAAATATATCGATGACTTACAACGATTTGATGAACCTGAAACCTTAAGAATCACCAACTATAAGCACGAAGAATGGTCGCTTTGGGGCAAAACACTGACTTTAGTTGATGAATATTTCTCTGCCAAAGTACTTTTCATCCTTCTTAATTTATTGATTCTAATTGTAAATCTTGGGGATATGAACTTTCTCCTTTTCAATCAAGAATTGCCTGAAAATGTGACATTTGCATCGTTCCTACATCAAGGTGTGGGAACGCTGATTTTTACAATCCTAATTTCTATAGCGATTGTTTTGTTCTATTTCCGCGGAGCGATGAACTTTTTAACTAATAATAAGTTCGTGAAAGTGCTAGCATACATTTGGTTGATTCAAAACCTAATACTACTTGTTTCTGTTGGTGCAAAAAACGCTATGTACATTGACTTATACGGATTAACTCACAAGCGAATTGGCGTTTATGTTTATACTTTCCTAACCTTTATTGGACTGATTTCAACTATTTTGAAAATCTATTTAGTGAAAAAGAATCTGTTCTTATTCCGAATGAATGGTTGGTCTTTCTTCTTAGTCTTAATCTTTTCATCTTTAATCAATTGGGACCAATTAATTGTCAACAACAATCAATCATTGAAAAGCGAAATCGATTTATACTATATGCTAGCACTTTCAGATGCCACAATTCCGAGTCTTATTAAAATGGAGGAAAACATCAAAAGCGAAGGCAAAAAAAGATTTTTTCATAAACGATTAATTAGAAAAATCAAAGTATTCCAAAGCAATCAAGCTGAAAAAACGTGGAAATCTTGGACGTATTTGGATTGGGAGGTGGAGAAAGAATTAAAGTTTTTAGACTAATCAATTGATTTTAAACCATGTAATTATTCAATTATATAAAATGAAAATCAAACAGAATTTACCTTACTATATTGTTTTAGCACTTACGTTTATACTCCTTAAGTATGTTTACACGCAAACAGAAACAAGTGATTTAAAATTTTTGTTACAGCCAACTTCAAAAGCAGTCGAATTTTTAACAGGTCGCACCTACTTTTTTACTTCAACGCAAGGCTATTTCTTCGAAGAATTGAATGTGACAATCAATAAATCCTGCTCAGGTTTTAATTTCTTTACCCTAAGTTTTGTTTTACTCTCAACCCTCACAATAAGCTATTTAAAAAATAACAATCAAAAAGTCTTTTCCATTATTTTAAGTCTTTTTGGAGCTTATTTTTTAAGCATTTTAGCTAATTCTTCACGAATTTATTCTTCAATAATTTTGCAAGAAAAAATACAACTTCTCACCTCACTTGATGCTTCAATCATACACGAATCTATCGGGATTATTAACAATTTAACCTTTTTGATTGTAGCCTATTACTTCACCGAAAAATTACTAATTAAACTTCATCCAAATGAAATTCTTGCTTCATCCTAAATGGATTGTTTTTGTAACAATCATTCCTTCCATACTTCTAATTTTAGTGTTTTGGGGAGATTTTAAGGTTATTCATCCACTACTTAATTCGGAAACAAAAAATCACTGGTTAACTTTTGGATTTTCCTTTGGTTTTATGACCGCATTCCAAATCGCATTCACAATTTATGCGCTATTGAAAAAGCAAAAAACAACGCTACTTTGGGCATTGGGAACTTTACTTTTCTACCTAATTTATTTGTATGCTTTCAGTTATAATTTCGATTTACTTATTCCGAGATCAATTCCAAATTGGATGCTAACAGGAAATCTTTTACTTTATACAGGTACTTTTCTGATGCCCACAATGGCTTTCGCTTTGTTTATTTTGGTAACACTTTCTGTTCCAGAAAACCAGAATCTCAATCCGTGGTCCAATGTGCTATATGCTATTTTATTTCCAATGGTTGCATTTGTTTTTTTCTTTATTATCGCGCCTTTTTGGAAAACGGTTAATCAAGGCTTTGGAATTCATTCTCTTCTTATCATTGTTATAGCTACAATTATTCTGTTTTTGTTTTTCCTTGTTCGCTTCATATATACAGTGATGTCAAAAAATGCTAAGAATTACAGCGAAAATGTACTGATATGGAAGGTTCTTTTTGCGATAATTCTGCCACTAATTGGTTTATCACTAACTCGGAAAAATAATTCAGGGCTTGATTTCTCTGATGTTTTTGGTGATTTCTCGAGTCTTTGGTTTCCTTTTCTTGCGATTTTAAATGGTGTTTTAATCTGTCTTCCTAAAAAAGATAATCCGCGAAGCCATCTTTTCATTTTTAGTTTACGAATGCTAACATTCGCTTATACCTTCTACTTTTTCATGGTGTTTCTTCCCTTTCTTCCGCTTTCTGTAATAGCCCTTTTTGCCATAGGTATTGGAATTTTAATGTTGACACCTTTAATTCTTTTCATCATTCATATCAATGTTCTTCACAAAGATTTTCAATACTTGAGTCAATTTTATTCCAAACTAAAACTTAGAATAATTGGTTTTCTAGCATTTCTTATCATTCCAAGTTTCATCACTTTAGATTATTGGAACGATCGAAATAATCTGAATCAGGCTTTGAATTACGT
>JBILHL010000029.1:0-37364 GCA_044350515.1 Crocinitomicaceae bacterium
TTATTCACCCGAATTTTCAAGCAACAACAAAATAAACGAAAAAGCACTGTTAAGGACTTTAGATGCGATTAAAAGCAATAAATCAAATTCCGATTTTTTCACTTCGAGCAACCAAAAACCTTATTTATCAAGCTATTACAATTGGCTTGTATTGGATAATTTGTCACTTTCAGAAACAAAAATCAACACATTGGAGCGAATCTTTTCAGAAGAAAAACACTTTCGAACTTTCCCAGAATCTAAATTGGATACAACAGTCCAAATTTCAAAGCTTTCTTCGAGAAGTACCTTCAACAAAAAAGAAAATTATTGGACAACTTGGGTTGATTTTCAATTAACAAATAAATCAGAGGATTTTGGAATGCAAGAATATGCCACACTCTTTAATTTACCTGACGCCTGCTGGATTAGCGATTACTATTTGTACGTTGGGAAAAGAAAAGAGATTGGTATTTTGGCAGAAAAGAAATCCGCTTTTTGGATTTATTCTAATATCAGAAATCAAAATCGAGACCCTGGAATCTTGTTTTATAAATCAGGTAATAAAGTGGAATTTCGCGTTTTTCCATTTGTAGAAAAAGAAATAAGAAAAACAGGAATTCAATTCATCCATAAAGAACCAATTGAATTGGAAATTGATGGGAAAATTGTAAAACTTGGTAATGAAAATGAAAAAATCGATGCACATTTTGAAGATGAAACAGCAATTTATGTTTCAAGTACTGAAAAGCGAAAACTTAGAAAAATCAAACGCAAGCCTTACATTCATTTTATGGTTGACGTTAGTGATCCTGCTAAAAAAGAAAAATATTCGAAAGCCATTGAAAACTTTACCAAAGCCAATAAACAGCTAAGTAAAAACGCAGTAATCAGTTGTGTTGCAAGTTATAGCACCTGTTTTTCCGTAGATGAAAATTGGAAAACTCAAATTAAAGAGGCGGATTCAAAAGGAGGATTTTTTCTCGAAAGAGCTATTCAAAAAGCTTTTATCGCTCAAAAACAAACTGCTACTTATCCAATATTTGTAGTTGTGACCGATAACATTACCACTTCAATCATTACAAAAGACTTTGCCGATTGGAGACACTTGTATCCAGAAAACAACTTATTCTATCATTTGAAAGGTCACAATTCACTCAATGCTCATTTTTTAGACAATAACCCATTTGAAATTGCTTTAAATGATACGTCAATTCAAGTTGGAAATGAGGTTTTAGTTTATCCAATTGGAGCGAAAAACAAAGCCTATATTCCTGATAATCAAAAAGGAATTTTAATTTTCAAAAACGCAACAGCCACAAAATCTAAAAAGTATGTAATGCAAAAAGATTGGTTGTCGGGTTTACAATTACAAGCAAACTACAAGAATCACATTGAGCATCCAGAACTAGTGGATTCAGATTGGATTCAACAAGTGAAATTAAGTTTTCAATCACGAATTTTGACTCCTTACACTTCTTATTTAGTAGTTGAAAATCAAGCACAAAAAAACAGTTTGTTGCGAAAACAAAAGCAAGTTTTAAACGGCAAGCAATCCTTCGATCTTGAAGATGAAAGTACTGAAATGAGTGAACCAAGTTGGGTTTTAGCCTTCTTTCTTTTGTTGATTTTCATTTACTTTAGCAAGAGGAAAAGTAGGGTAATTTAAATCAATTGAGACTCCTGCAGCGAATCGGTTAATTAAACAATATTTTAAATCAAAGTAAAATGGGACTAATCAGAGAACCTAAAAATGTTGAATTCACAGTCCTTGATAAAGCATGGACAACGGAAGAACTAAAAGAGTTTAGTGCTTTTATAAAACTGCGAAAAGGGCAAAGAAAAAAAAGACAAACACGAACAAAGACCATAAAACCATAAAATAGGAAGACGTATTCAACCCTAGAGTACAATTAAATTGTTTATTCCATGCTACTTGTCGGACTAAAATTGTCATTAGAAAGATATTTAGATTAACTTTTAACTGTGGCATATTCGCCCTAATTAAAATCGCAACCGTTAGATTTTCTTCTAAATAATTTCTATTTCCCTTCTTCCAAATCCGCCAAGTGAAGATTGGTAATCAACGATTTCATCTGCATGATTGCAATTTTATTCAGTTGAATTAAGCGTTGACTTTGTGAAAGTTTTTGGTCGATGAGCATAGCGTTGATACTTTCTAAATTTGACAAAACCACCAATTGTTGAATCGTTGCCTGATCGCGAAGGTTTCCCTTCGATAAACTCAGGGTATCACCCTTTTTAATTGGATTGCTTTCCCTCCATTGTTTTGCTGTCATTCCAAAAAGCGCCATGTTCAACACATCAGCTTCGGAAGCATAAATAAATGAAGTTTGTAATTTCCCTAATGTTTTTGGAATCAGGTTTTCTTTGATAGCGTCTGTGTGGATTTTGTAATTGACTTTTGCTAAGGTGCGCTGGAAGTTCCATTCAAGGTTTAAGCGCTCATTTTCTTCTTTTTGTAAACGTTTATATTCTTTTATCAAGTAAACTTTGAATTCAGCGCTTATCCACATACCAAATTCAAAAGCGATATCAATATGAGCATAAGTTCCGCCATATCTTCCAGCATTTGCTTTTAAACCGATTGCATTTGTTTTTTCAACCCAATCTTTCACACTTATTTTATAACTATTTAATCCAGCTTGACTTTTAATTGTGGCATATTCGCCATAATTAAAATCTTGATTGTTCACACATTCCCAAACACCAAGAAACTCAACTGTATTTCTATTTCGTAACCAATCAGCGATAAAAAATTCTCCATCTTTTGCCTTTAACATATCTGTTAGAGAAATGTAATCGTCCTTTTCTTGTGTGAGAATAGTTACCTCTGTTCCGTTAATATTGATTTTTTTAGCCTTATTCATTTTCTTTATGTTTAACTATTAATTCCACTTTGTTTTTGATTCATTTTTAAAGGCATCGAATTCAATGCCATTAAAATTTGGATTATTCAACTTTTCCCATAACCCACAAAATTCAATTGCACTTCGAGTTCTCATCCAGTTTTGAATAATATATTTTGTTCTGTCAGTATCTCGATAACACGCCATGTCTGTTAACAATATATACTCACTATGTTGCGATGAGAAAAGTGTAATCTCATTTCCTTTCACTTCAATTTTTTGATTCTTAGCCATATATCTATTTCTAATTTCTTGTTTATAAAAACTTTATTTTACTTGAAATTACAAAAGATTATAAATTAATCAAAATAAATATTAAAAATAAATCAAAATAATTAACTAAATAAGTTTGACTTCCCACCAATCGAATGGCAAAACAGGAATAAAAATTAAGATTGCAGTTTATGAAGTAATCTCGATTGCGGTTTAATCGTACCGAATTCGATATAATTTAAAATGGGATTGTTGGATTTTTATAAAATCCGAAATAAATGGATTCTATGCATTTTACAAATCGAAATATCAATTTTATCAAATATGTAATTAGTGGTAAATGGTTGAAACCATTGTTTGATTCGGTGTGTATTCCCTAGGTGAGGGTTTAAACCCTCACCTAGGGAATAACCACCATAACCGTTTCAACCATTTTAATGGTTTTTAATTGTACCGAATTCGGGAGAATTAGAATAGCAACACATAAATTCAAAAAACAAATCTTGAATTATTCCATCTTCCCACATTTTTTACGAACTTAGCACCGATAGGTATTTGAACATAAAAATGGAAACGAAAGATTAATTCTTTCCATCTTGGCAGAAAAGATTCAGCCGAAGGTTTATGAGTATGGGTTTTTGAAGGAGTGATGTTTTAATTAACTCCCAAAAAGATAAAAAAAACCAGTTAAAAATGCACTATAACCAGCCAAATATAGGGTTTTTATAGTACATTTGGCTACTTATAGCGCTTTATGAAAAAGATAATAGGCAGAATATCAGAAACATACACATTAAGTAGTAGTTTAAATTCAAATCAATCCGAATTAATTGCAATTCATGGAAGGAGACGCGTTGGAAAAACATTTCTTGTACGCACTATTTACAGAAAGCACTTTGTATTTGAGTTTTCAGGAATCCATCAAGAACCACTCAAAAAACAGCTCAAAAATTTCTATCTTGAACTTAAAACAAAATTCAAATCTGCTACCCTTCCAACAGATTGGCTAGAAGCATTTTTTCAATTAAGAAGTTACATCGATAGCCTCAAATCGACTAAAAAAAAAGTAATTTTCTTCGACGAATTCCCATGGTTAGACACTCGAAAATCTGGATTTTTAGCTGCTTTTGATAATTTCTGGAACAACTACGCTACTAAACGAGATGATTTGGTGGTAGTCGTTTGCGGTTCTGCAGCGTCTTATATGATTCAAAATATAATCGAAAACAAAGGTGGATTACACAATCGAATAACGCAACAAATTCATTTAAAACCCTTCACACTTCTTGAGACGGAGCAACTTTTGAAAGCCAAAAACATACGCTTTTCTCGCTATGACATTCTTCACCTCTACATGGCGCTAGGAGGCATACCTCATTATCTTGACAAAATCGAAAACGGAGAAAGTGTCCCTCAAATAATCGATCGTTTGTGCTTCCAACAAAACAGCTTTTTAAGAAAGGAATTCAAAGTTATTTTCGCTTCCCTTTTTGACCATCACGAAAACCACGAGCACCTGTTACGTTTGTTATCTACCGTAAGAAAAGGATTTACACGTAACGAAATTCTTAAAAAATCGAAACTGAACTCGGGTGGAACTTTAACTAAAACACTTCGCGAACTTGAAGCTTCTGGATTCATTACCAAATATTCACCCTATAAAAACACAAAAGACGCTCTTTATCGACTGACCGATGAATATTCCTTGTTCTATATACGATTTATTGAACCTTCTTCACCGTCGAACAGTCAAACTTGGCTGAATTTACACAACCTACAATCTTTCAAATCATGGTCTGGATTTACGTTCGAAACTATCTGTATCAAACACGTTGAACAGCTAAAAGAAGCACTTAAAATCAGAGGAATACATTCAACATATGGTTCTTGGTTTTCAAAAAACAGTGAAGAAAACGTTCAAATTGATTTACTAATTGATAGAAACGACCGCGTAATTAACCTCTGTGAAATGAAGTTTTATGACACGCATTTTAAAATTGATAAAAAAACCGCTGAAAACATTCAGAAAAAAATCAATGTCTTTAAAGCTGAAACACAAACTAACAAAAATATTTTTGTGACTTTTATAAGTACCTACGGATTGAAACGCAATATGTACAGTAATCAATACGTTCAAAATGACTTAAACATAAATTCACTTTTCACTCAATTTTAGTACAAAAATCATCGTATATCCAGCCAAATGTAGGGGTAAAATACTACTTTTGGCTACTTATAATTATTATTTATTGATTTTATTAATTGATTAACAGTACTTTAAGTTTTTATATGTGTTTATTTTATAAAATAAATTTTTAGACAACAAAAAATGAATTGTGTAAATGATTCCACGCATAAAAAGACGTGAACGTAAACGCAAGTTTGTACCACATTCTTGAGTATTTCCAAGGAAGAAACGCACAAGGCAGAATGAATTCCAAAAGCAACGATGCGACTTACACGGCTTTAATAAGTGAATTGAGGAACAAATTTTCCATCTTGGTAAAAAAGATTCAACCGAAGGTTTATGAGTATGGGTTTTTGCTGGAGTGATGTTCAGGAAAATGGTTGAAACCATTTTTTGGTTTGGTGGTTATTTCAAAGGTGCGGGTTTAAACCCGCACCTTTGAAATAACCACACCTTTTAAATCGACTATATCATTTGTTTAACCAGCAATTCCAAACCTAAATTATGCATTAATTCTTTTATTTTTTCTTCGCTATAATTAAATTGCTTTTGCAGTGAGCAATTCAATACCCAACGTATATCGTGAAATTCTTTATGAATCCTTAATTCTTGCTCCAAATCCAATAAATTTTCGTGAATAGTTTCACTATTCCAATAGATTTGACTATTTGCTCCAATTACACAATTTTTCATCGTTGCCTTTTGGAAGATTGGGAGATTCATAAAAAAAACATCAGCGGCATTTTGTAAAGAAGAATTTTCTAGTTGTATTTTATGACGAAACATCTTGATTAAATCGTTAGCAATGCGTTTTTCTGTCTTTCGTTTAATTTTTTGATACAATAAATCTAAAACTGAGAAATCAAATTCTGAATGCCAAATAAGATAAATTAAGTCCGTCATTTTTTTCTTTTCTTTTAAGCTCCATTGAATTGAATCTAATTCCTTCATTAATTGTGCTTTAACATTTAAGTAATTGGTATTAGCATCAACTACACAATTCCAAATCCTTTTAGTTATATCTAATTGAAAAAAAGAATACTTATTGGAGGAAAAAGTAATATACTCCAATTTTTTTTGAGAAATAAAAATATCCAATGTTGCCTCATCTGCAACCACTAATAAAATTAGCTTAAGCTCTTCTGTAAGTAATTGTTTCATCTTGATTTTTTTACAAAGAAATACTAGCTGACCGCCATAAATTGTAGTTTTGAAGATATACTTTCGCATAAAATAAGTTTTATGTCTCAAGTGAAATCAATTGAACGGTTAAGTAGTATTTTAAATTTCGTTCATCAATATCCATATTGCAGTCTTCAAGAAATGATGGGGAATCTATCCAATAAAGATTTTCTTCCTACTGAACGCACGATGCAACGTGATCTCAAAACCATTCGGGAAATGTGTTTTATTGATATCAAGTACAGTCGCTTGCATAACGGCTATTTTATCGATAAAGACAGTGAGCGCGATTTCAATGAATGGATGCAACTTTTTGAATTATTCAATCGGGCAAACGTAATCAATGAAGTTTTGATCAAGACCCCTGGAACGATTGACTACATTGATTTTGATCAATCGGTTAGCATTCATCAAGAACAATTGTTTCCATCGGTGCTCAATGCAATCATCGAACGCAGAAAAATTAAGTTTACTTATCAACGATTTTGGGAAGATGAACCCATTCAAGTCGAATTAGAACCACAACTATTAAAAGAATATCTCAATCGCTGGTACGTCGTTGGGACGAATGAAGCTGGCGAATTTCGAAGTTACGGTCTTGAGCGCGTTACTGAATTTCAGATATTAGCTTCCACTTTTAAACCTAAAGTAAAAAACCCTAAAAAATTATTTTATGATGTGATTGGCTTGTATTCTGAAAATGAATTAGAACAAGTTGTTTTAAGTTACCAACCTTTTCAAGGTAAATACATCAAATCGCAACCTTTACACTCTAGTCAAAAAGTGATTGTCGATAACGATTCTGAGCTGCGAATTGAAATTACAGTTTGCCCAAATTTCGAATTAGAGGAACAAATTTTAAAACAAGGCGACCGGGTTACTGTTTTGGAACCACAGTGGTTGCGAGAAAATATCAAAAAGAGAATAAATGATTCACTATTGAATTATGACAAGTAAACATTTAGTCTCAAAACTCTGTCCATTCTCATTTAAAAACCATTTATGTTCAATTTAGTTTACTATTTTTAATCTTTACCCATGACAAACACATTTACAGCCATTGACTTTGAAACTGCACAAGGATACCGACATAGCATTTGTCAGGTTGGAATTGTGCGTGTTGAAAATGGAATTATTTCCGAAGAAATCAATTTATTGGTTCAACCACCAGATAATTATTATTGGGAGAAGTTCATCGACATTCATGGAATTACTCCAGAAGACACAGCAAATGAACCTACTTTTAATCAAATTTGGCATAAAATCGAACATCTTATAAAAGATCAAGATGTCGTAGCTCATAATGGAATTTCATTTGATTTTCCAGTACTAGAAAAAACACTTGAATACTATGGAATGATTGCGCCTCAATATAATAAACACTGCACCTATAGACTTTACAAAGACAACCTTGCCTCATTGTGTCAAGAGCACAAAATCCCACTGAATCACCACGATGCGTTGAGCGATGCAAGGGCCTGTGCGGAGTTGTTTTTGAGGTATTTTAAAACTTGATTTAATAATGGAATTCAACTTAAGACAGTTCATGAACAAGAGTATGTCGTATCTTTAGAAAAAAAAATGCCTTTATGAATGAAGCAAAACAAGAGGTAAAAAAGTTATCAGAATTATTGAACGTAACAAATTTGAAAATTCCTAATTATCAAAGACCCTATAAATGGAAAGAAAAAAATGTAATCCAACTTTTAGAGGATATTTTTGAATTTGTGATTCTTAAAAACAAAGATTATAGAATTGGAAATATCATTTTACATAACGACAATAAAGAGAACAATGTTGTTGACGGACTACAACGCCTGACGACTATTTCGCTTTTGTTGAGATTATTAGAAAGAGACTTTAACAAGTTACTGCTAAATCAAAGTTATAAAGATGCCATTTCAAAAAACAACATTGTGTATAATTATCGAATTGTCAATCAATGGTTAAACACTAAAATAGGAATCGATATAATTAAAAAGAAAGATTTCAAGGAGAAGATTTTGAATAAATGCGAGTTTGTTCTTTTTACAGTTTTCAAACAAGATGAAGCATTTCAACTCTTTGACTCTCAAAATTCAAGAGGTAAGGCACTTGAACCTTATGATTTATTAAAAGCATTTCATTTAAGAGAAATGGAATTTGATAGTGAGGAAGATAGAACAAAATGTGTTGAAATTTGGGAAACATCAGTTGACAATGGAAAATTAAAGCCTATACTCGGAAATCATCTTTTTAAAATACGTAAATGGTGTAAAAATGAAAAGAAATACGATTTTACAAAAGATGAGATTGAAGAATTCAAAGGTATTTCATTGTACAAAAAGCAATTATATCCTTACGAAAGTGCAATGCGAATGCTAGATGGTTTTGTAGACAATGCTCATAATGACAAATTTTTAAGGAACTTACAGATAGCACAATCTTTTCCATTTCAGATCACAATGCCGATAATTAATGGCAAACGCTTTTTTGAATATGTTGACTTTTACATTATTCAAAGAGAGAAGATTTTTGATTTGGATAAAAAAGATTCAATACACGCTGAAATTCCTGAATTGGTTATATTCTACGAAAAAAACTGCAAAAGTTATATTGGCTCGACAAGAAGTGGGGACGAGAAAGTAAGAAATCTATATGAAAATATTTTATTGGCATTTGTGGACAAATTTGGGTATGTTGACGACTTTAAAAATTTTTATAACGCATTTTTCAAACTTGCGTATAATATCAGATGCATTAAAAATAGAATTACGGTTGAAACAATATTGAATGATCCTGCGCGCTACGTTTTCAGAAAAATAAATGATTCAGCTAGTCCTGATCTTTTAAAATTCTATCAATATAAAACTTATCAAATTAATGAAAACGACCTTGTTAAAGGTGTGAAATTTATTGCCAACATTTTAAACGGAGAATCAAATGGGAAATAGTTCGATAAAAATAAAAGATATTTTAGCAAATGACACCTACATCATTCCTAGATATCAACGCAATTACGCTTGGGGGAAAACTGAAATCTCGCAATTAATCAAAGATATTGAAGAGTTCTTTAAAGAAAACAATAATAAAAAATACTATTTGGGTTCATTGGTTTGTTTTAAGCGAGATAATGGTAATTTCGAATTAATAGATGGTCAACAACGGCATACAACAATTACATTGATAAATCTTGTTCTTAAAAATTGGCAATTAACCATTGCCGGATTTGTTCCAAAAACTAATCTCAAATTTGATTCCCGTAAAAAAATGCAGAATTACCTTGAAAACTTGTATGAAACAGGGAGTCCTAATTTCCTAAAACAAATAAACGGATTGAACATTTCAGGGACAAGCAGTTTTAAAGTTGCTATTGAGATTATTCAAGAGGAATTACGAGAAAAAGATGTGCAAAAATTTGCATTGAATTTCTATGAAAATGTTTACCTATTTCGAGTAGAAGTTCCAGAGGATACAGATTTGAACCATTATTTTGAAATAATGAACAATCGTGGCGAACAGTTGGAAAAGCACGAAATTGTAAAAGCACTTTTAATGGAAAAAATCTCTGACTCAAAAGAACAGAGAAAATTTGCTATAATTTGGGATGCTTGTGCCGAAATGAACAATTATACCTATTTCAATTTTGAAAAATCAATCAGAGAAAATTTGTTCAATAGTATTGGTAATTTGAAAGGTGAAAATTTTGAAAGTATTTCTGTAAACGAAAGTGAAAATGACGATGAAGAATTTTCATTGTCTGAAATCATTGAAAAGCATGACATTCCAAACGACTTTCCAAAAGAGGAAAAAAACTTTAAAGACAAATACAAATCTATTATTGACTTTCCTAACTTTTTATTGCAAGTTTTGAAAATAAATACTGATCAAGCCATAGTTGACGATAAAAAACAAGTTGCACTTGACGATAAAAAACTTTTGGAAGAGTTTAAAAGAATTGATCCTAAGCCAGAAGAATTTATTTTTGATTTACTGAAATACAGAGTTTTGTTTGATAAGTTTGTTATTAAACAGGATTTATCAGACGCAGATGAAAGCAAACAAAATTGGGGAATAAGAAAGTTAAATACCGATTTTGAAACAACGATTAAAACTTTTGAAGCTGATGAAGAATTGACAAAGCTACAAGTGATGTTGTATTATTCTGATTCTACAAACACTTATAATAATTGGTTGCAGGAAATTTTGAAAAACGAAGATTTCACACTTGAAAAATACACCGAAAAAGTTATAAATATTGTAAAAAACAAATTCAATAAATCTAATTTAACCTATCCACATATTAGTATTTTCAATTTATATTTTATTGATTTCTTACTTTGGAAGTTGTATGCAGAAAAGATAAAAGGAATTGAAGCTTTCATAGATGATCACATAGATAAATTAAATGATTTGAAAAAGAAAATATTTAATCAAAGAACTAATTTCCATAGCTTTAAATTCAAACAGCTTAATTCAAAAGAACATTTATTCTCTCAATCTCAAAGTATTTTACATTTTGGAAAAATCGAAAGTTTTATTGATGGAATAGGGAATCTTTGTTTAATCTCAACCTCAGAAAATTCTTCAGGTAATAAAGAAAATCCCATAGAGAAGAAAATTCGATTTGCTGATAAGAATTCAAGTTTGAAGCGCCTTATAATGTTTGAGAGTTATGAAAATGGGAAATGGGAAGAAGAACAAATTAAAATACATGAAACAGAAATTAATGAACTGATAAAATCACTAATTTAAAGATCAAAATTTCATTAAAAAAAACTCAATCAGCCAACGCTTAAACGTTGGCTTTTTTATTGCCTAACTTTTTTACCCATACGCCATGTTTTGGCGGAACGAGTTCCTTCCTTTGACATAATTATTCAAAGAAAGTAAAAAATGATTGACAAAGCGGTTAAAAATATTCTCCAGAACAAATACACGAATGCTCCCGAGCAGAAGCAAAAATTACTGGAAGTTGCTTTTCTTGCTCAACAAATATTGGAAAAATATCAATTGCCAGAATGTGAAATTTATTTTCTAATGCATTCCAATGCCCGCGGAATATACTATAACAGTGGTGAAAAAATTTCGCTGCAAATCCAATTTAGTATCAAAGAGGATATAGAGGAAATACGCAATACCATTTTACACGAAATAGCGCATGCAATTGTGGGCAATGAAAACGGACACAACCTCATCTGGAAAACTAACGGTGGAAGCTGAAAAACCGAGAAGAGTAAGCATAAACAAAAAACTAAAATTATTATGGCAAATTTTTATTGTAAATGGTGCGGACACAAGTCGTCAAGCGTATCAAGTTTGACAGCAAGTTCTTGCTCAAAAAATCCTGACGGCAAAAAACATGAACTCTATGAAGGAAGTGAAAAATCACAATACACTTGTAAATGTTGTGGACACAAATCGTCAAGTCTTTCAAGCCTGACAGCAAGTTCTTGCTCAAAAAGCCAAACAAAAAAGCATCAACCTGCACTTTAAAAAATCATTTATCAAAAATAATTTTATGAAATAAGCCATAACGAGATTCGTCACAATCAAGGAAGAATTTAATTGGCGATTAACTTCGTTGCTGCTTACGCGGTCCATATGACCATTAAAAAAACAATTAAATACATATGAAAATCACAACAGAAACAGAAAACAAAACAGTAGAAAATATTCAAATGCTTTTCAAAACGTCTGAAAGCATTAGAATTCCAGCATACCAAAGAGCATATCGTTGGGAAAGCAGACAATGCTCACAATTTCTTGAAGACCTTTTAGAACAAAAAGGAAAGCGATATTATTTAGGTCAGTTTCTATTTGAAAAAGATGGTGGGGCATTTTTTATTATTGACGGACAACAACGCTTAACGACAACTATTCTGTTTTTATCTGCTATTGCAAAAATCCAAGAAAAGCAAGGACAAAATATTGACGGAATTAGAAGTACATATTTGACCGATGTTTTTAGAACTATTGAAGATGACCAAATTATTTTCAAAAAAGTAAGCCAAAAGCATTTGGTTTCTACAATTGACGATACTGAAACAATTTCTCAAAAAAGAATAATTGATGCTTTCAATTATTTTGAAACAGAACTAACCAAACTTGACAATGACAGTTTATACTTAGTTCAACAAACTTTAGAAAGTGCTGTTATCAGTACTTTTTATATTACAAACAAAGTAGAAGCAACACAAGTTTTTGAATACCAAAATAACAGAGGAAAAGAATTATCAAGATTTGAGGTTATCAAAGGTTATTTGATGCACCAAATCTATATTCAAAGTACAAATGACGTTCAAGCAAATAATGATATAGCAGATATTCAAAGAGAGATTTCACAAACATATCGTCATATTGAAGCTGTTGAAAGTTACTTTTCTGAAAACGAACTTTTAGACAATTATTGCAATTTATTCTTCAACATCAACGGAAATATTGAAGCAATTAAAGAAAAACTAAACAAGGAAGAAAATAAAACTAAATGGATAAAGTCGTTTTTTGAAAATTTTGTCGACTTAACTCATAGTGCAAAAAGTATTGTAAGCAATAAAAACATTTCAGAAATAACGAACCTATTTTTTGTGGGTAACGAGGCAAATTGGAAATTGGTATTGTTAACAATGTTCAATAAAGGAGAAGTTTCTGGCGACATATTTAAACAAATACTAAAACTTCTTGAAATTCTTTGCTTTAAGCTAAAATTAGGAGATTATCGAACTGATTATTTACCACATTTTGCAAAACGATATTTCAATTCTGCCGACAGTTATAATGTTGAGAACTTATATCAAGACATTAAAAATGTAACAGAAACAGGCTTTAAATGGTATTGGAACGATGGCGACAGATTTAAAAACATAATCATAAACTATTTTGACAACGAAAAGTGGCATTACAACCGTAACACAATCAAGTTTGTTTTATGGCAATATGAAAACAGTTTAAGGCTTAAAAACCGTTCAGGTGCATTGTTGGACAAAGAACTTTATAACAATTACACAATTGAACATATTAAGCCACAAAATCCAACACACGAAGAATATACAGAAGATTTTAGAAATAATTTTCTACAACTTGCAGGCAATTTAGCTTTATTGACACAAAGCCAAAATAGCAAGTTTGGCAACAAGTCGTTTGAAAAAAAGAGCTAACTTTTTCAAGACACAGCTTTGTCAAGCTACACAGAAATAAGAGAAAAAACTCAATGGACAGAAACAGAAATTACTGAACGACACAAACGGATTTCGGACTTTGCTAAACAGTATTTTGACACGTCAAATTTGTAACCCAAAACAACACAGTAGGTAATAGCAGTTTGGCAAAATGGCGGCTAGAACCCTTTAGTTTGTGCTAAATTCATAAATGCATAGCAAAAATGATTGACAAAGCAGTTAACAATATTCTACAAAACAGATACACCAACGAAGCTATTCACAAGCAAAAACTGCTAGAAGTAGTGTTTCTAGCTCAACAATTATTGGAAAATATCAATTGTCAGAATGCGAAATTTATTTTCTAATGCATTCCAATGCCCGCGGAATATGCTATAACAGTGGTGAAAAAATTTCGCTGCAAATCCAATTTAGTATCAACGAGGATATTGAGGAAATATGCAATACCATTTTACACGAAATAGCGCATGCAATTGTGGGCAATGAAAACGGACACAACCTTGTTTGGAAAAAGAAAGCTCTTGAATTAGGCGTAAGATTTTAACTTAAAATAAATAAAAATGAAAATTCAAAAAAGTACCCTTTTAAGATTCCTTGAGGAAAAAGAAAACATTTCAAAATCAGATTTTCAGATTCTCAAAGATTTGAACAATTCAAATGAAGAATATTTTGAATTAGATCCGAGTAATGCAAGCGTGGAATTACTTCAGTTTATCGTCTTCAATGATTCAACCTTAGATTATGAAACGAAAGCACAACTTACAATGGATTTTTTAAAACCCATTGACGCCAAACCTGCAGAAATAGATTTTTGGAAAATCAAAATAAAAGGCCTCTCAACGATTATTGATATTTATGAAAAACACTTAAAAGAATTAGAATTCAATTTTGACCTAAAACTAGACAAGAACATAAATCCGATTAAAGCAAAGATGGTACTTGAAAATGCAACGAAATATTCCCCAAGAAGAATTGTTTTGACCATAGAAATCAGAATTTTAGAATTTAATACGACACTGTCTTACATAATTGTTAGTGAACATATTCAATATTACAAAAGTCGAATAAATGACTTTAACTTAACGCATCTATTAAGTGAATTTCAACTTTTTCCGCAAACCACTTCAATCAGTGACTTTAAAAAATCACTTGAAAAAGCGGCTATATTTCGACTTAAAGACGGTGAGCAATTTCTAATTCAAGGAACAGGAATGGAAACAAATTTCGATAGATATAATCGATTTAGAAACTCAACTAATTCCTTCAGAAATTTGAATACGAATGATAATGACGGAAAAGTAATTATTGAAAATGAACTAGAATATAATATCGAAGCAATCAATGATAACGCCTTCACCAATCATCTTCCTTATGTCCGAGTTTTTTCGCTCCTTCGAAAAAAATACTTTTATGTCTATATTGATGATTTAAAAGAATATAATTACAACCAAAATGCCATTGAAAAATTAGTGCTGCCAGAAGAAAACAAGTATGTACTAAACAAACTCTTTTCAATAAACTCAAAAAACATTCATCAAGATCTTGTTGCAAATAAAGGTGGAGGATTGATCATTTTAGCGGAAGGTGAACCAGGAACAGGAAAAACATCAACAGCAGAAGTGTATGCAGAATTGAAAAGCAAACCACTTTACATTTTACAAGTTGAGGAATTGGGAACTACTTCGAGAGATTTAGAAAGTAACTTAACGACAATACTGAATCGAATCCAAAAATGGAATGCAATTTTATTGTTTGACGAAGTTGATATTTTTCTTTCTCGTAGAAATGAAAACCTCGAGAGATCAGCTATTGTTGGTATTTTTCTGCGACTTTTTGAATATTTCAATGGAATTTTGTTTTTCACAACAAATCGGATAAATAGTTTGGACGAAGCTGTATTGAGCCGAGTAACTTTGAAGATCAACTACCCAAAACTAGATGAAGTTTCACGAGAAAAAGTATGGAAACAAAATTTAAACGCAACTGATTTAGAAATCAAAACACTTTCGAAGCTTGCAGCCATAGAAATGAATGGTAGAGAAATTAGAAATTATGTCAAACTTTCTTCCATGCTATTTGAAAATAAGGTGAGTGAAACTGAAATAATTGAACTCATTGAACGATTTCCAAAGAATTGAGCAGGTTTCTAAAAATAAGTTCTTTGATTTAAATCCTCCGATTTTGTCGGGGGATTTTATTTTATTCTCCTTTCCCAAAACCCCTTCAACAACCCTTCAATATTTTTCGCACCAGCAGGATTGGAAGAATGAGACACAAAATCAGGTAATTTTAAATCATTATCCAAGCAATAATTCACCAACCATTTGGCGTTGGTCATTCCGTTTTGTTCCTCAGTGTTTGAATCTTCTGGTAAACCCAAATCGTGGTCAAAGGATATGAAATCAGGCATGCCATTTGTTTCAATCCAGGCTACAAATTCATCGAAAGAACGCACAACCTGCCATTCTTTACGGTAGATGTCAATGTCTTGAATTTTTGAATCCATATACAAAAGACAATCCGTTGGATTCCGAATGTCATCGAGAAAAAGTAAGTTTGATTTCATATTTCTTTATGAAAATTATCATCTTCTATTAGTTTCATGTGTATGGCATGAATCAATGCAATGCAATGACTTGTTCCCCAATGATTTAAAAAACTTTGATATAATTCATCGGAAAGTGAAGGCAACTTTTTTATGTGTTCTGGGTAGATTTCTCTAATCATGAATATATTATTAAAATCAGTAACTATATCAGACATGTCACCTTTTAAATATCGATATCCATCGTCTTCAATATCATCTTCAATTGTAGGATGTCTAGAATAATAAATAAATGAAATTTGATCTAATGAATCAAGAGCTTCTCTACCAATTCTATTTTTTGAAAAAGTAATTTCCTTCTTCTTTTCAAAGATACCTGATTCAATGTCTTTTGCAATTAAAGAATTAATATTAAATTTTCGTTGTTCTTTCTTGAAATGTAAACCATGATTTAAAGCAGCTAAATAAAAGTTAACCAATTCAATATGAAATTTTCTCAAATTTGGTTGAGTAGAAAATTCTTCGCTTTTGAGAAATTCTATAAATCGATACGTTTGTTCTTCAAGGGTAATTTTATTTGCATTCATACTTTTATATTGTGTTTAAAATTTTAAGATAATTTGTTTGAACTCAGCAAAAATAAAACTCCACACCGCCAAAACATGTCGAATTCAGCTAACTTAATTCACATTCTCACTCCACTTCTGACAAAACAACTCAAACTCTGCAGAGATCTTCATTTCTTGCACACAAAACTCAATGAATGAGGGTGTTTCGTAAAAGATATTTTCCATTCGTTTGCGATAAGCCAAGAGTAATTCTTCTTTGGAAATACTTGCATCGGGATTTCGTTCAAATTCAGAATTCCAACCATTCAAAAAATAAGTGCGAGAAGATTCATACAATTCCATCCATTTTTTATCTTGGGAATAGGTGTTTTTCCATTTGAATGGAAGCTGTGGTTTTTTTGGTTCAGTTGTAACTATCGGCCTAATCGAGGTAGAAACTGCTTTAATTGCTTCTTTTGAATTATTAGTTCTAACTGAAATTGTGTTCCTTTTCTGTTCAGCTACTTTGCGTTCTTTAGTAGCTAAATCTTGCTCTGATTGCGATTTTGAATTCAAATTCGTCCTTTTAGGTTCAGCTATTTTAGCATTTTCTTTTTGCCCACGATTCGGCTTCGTTGTACTTTCACAAGCAAAAAGACTGATTGAAACACAAAGAAATAAATAAAGTTGCTTTTGAAACATAAGTCTAAATTTAATCAGAATAAACGGAATATTGTGAAAATTGGTACAATCTCAAATTCACCTAAAATTGAAATCAATTGATTTGTTTTGTTGCTTTCAAATAGTTTTTAATACCCATTTTTAACGCAGGAGTATGTGGTTGTTCTTCCTTAATTTTTAAAATTTCAAGAATTTCTTGCTTGATTTCAGGATACTTTTTAGTGAAATTAATCAGTAAATAAAGTGCATAAACTTGAATAGCAACTTTGTAATTGTCTGACTGTAAGAATTGAAATAAACGATCAAGTAAAAAGCCTTCTTTATAATCAACCATTGGAAATTCAAGTAAAATCCCTAAGGTATTTCGCAAAACACTGACATTTTCATTTTCTAATACACAATCAATAAATTGACTTTGAAAGGGTATTAAAATGGATGAATTTGAACGTCCAATGTGAAACAACCACCACGAAGCATATTGAGGAAATGGATATTTTAAGTCACTTTGTGCTACTTCAATTAGTTCAGGTAAAAACTGTGGATTTTCAATGAAATAAGTATGCTGCTGAATAAAGTCACGCGATTTGTAATGGTTGAGTATCAATTCTTGAACGTTCATTTCTTAACTAAAATTTCTAATTTCGATGATGGATTTATTATCAATGTGGTTGAATTAAATCAAATGTATTAATTGATATTCCAACAACAAAAATATATTAGTTTTAACTTCAACAACTATTTACCTACTTCCAATATCCTACTTTTTTGACGAGAAAAATTAACTTTGAATTATGCTACTTAAAGTTTTACTCTTTACAACTATTCAGCTAATCCCAATTATTATTTGGTTTTTCTATTTAAAACGAAACGGAAGTTCAATAGATTTTCGATTAATGATTTCCTATTTCCTTTTTGGTTCTTGGTTTGGGATGTTTGGTGAACTGTTCTTATTTCAATTGATTGATTGGATATTTCACTCTCCAATTTGGGAATACCGTGTGATGCCAATTCACAATAAAATCACTTCTGGTTATGGCCCAATTATGTGGGGACTTGCGGCAGTCTATGTTTGTTTACATTTTAATTCCCTGGATAAATCAAAAAAGAGAAATGTACTACTAGATTTTGCTTTAGAAGCAGGTTTTTTACTCGTTTTAGAGCTACTATTCAATTTCTTAGCTTACGCAATTTTCAACAACTATTACTTCTATTATTTTGTTCCAGACTTGTTTCATTGGTCAAGTTTTACAAATATGCCTTTCTGGTGGATTGGCTATAAAATGATGGTTAAGTACGCTCAAATCATGTACAAGCAAGAAAAATTAAACATTGGTCTAGCAATAATGATGATTGTTGTTGCTTTGGCTTATCAGTAACTAATTAGTTACATCCATACAATAAACTTCGTCCTTCTTTTTTGAAACAAATAAAGTTTGATAACTGCCAAAATCATTTCTTTTGTACGTGTAAACATAAACTGAATCACCCATTTTTGAAAGTTCAAACCAATCAGGTTCAGTTGTGCTGGAAGTATCAAAATCGTATTTTTCAAGCAGACTCATTTCATAATGCTGTTGTTTCAAAATCCGGTTTAATTCCGCCTCACAAGTTTTAAAATGAAGATAAATTGCCACATCAATAACTGGAAGTACTTGGTCTTGTTTTTCTAAAACGACAGTGCATTTATTTGGTTTCCCATCAAAAAGTGCAGCATAAATTTCATCACCAGTTCGTTGCTTCAAAGAATCTGAAATTCGAGTGTAAGATTTTTGAATGAATACATAACCTGCATAAAGACCAGTTCCAACGCCTAAAAACGAAAGGATTAAAGCCAAATAAAACAAAGGCATTTTCTTCCTTGAGATAGCAATAAAAAAGAAAACAATTGAAGCGATGAATAGAAACAATGCTATAATTCCTAGTGAAATAATGAATTGCATAGGTTGGTTTTTGTCCAAAGATAGAAAAATAGAAACAAATCAATTTTAACATAATATTGTCAAATCAGTTGAGCTTAAAACATTTTTAAATGACTATCTTTGCACCCAAATTTTAAAGAAAACATGGCAACAAATCGCACATTTACAATGTTGAAACCAGATGCTATCGAAAGCGGTAACATCGGAAATATCCTACAAATGATTACGGATGCAGGATTCACTATCAAAGCAATGAAATACACTCGTTTGAGCGAAGACCAAGCGAAAAAATTCTACGAAGTTCACGCTGAACGTCCATTCTACGGAGAATTAGTTGAATATATGACATCAGGACCAATCGTTGCTGCTATCCTTGAAAAAGAAAATGCAGTTGCTGATTTCAGAGCTTTAATTGGTTCTACAGATCCAGCAGAAGCAGCAGAAGGTACTATCCGTAAAACTTATGCTGAAAGCAAAGCTAAAAATGCTGTTCACGGTTCAGATTCAGATGAAAATGCTGCTATCGAAGGTGAATTTCATTTTACAGCTGCTGAGATTTTCTAATATTTTAGACTACTTTTACAGAAATAGGACCGCTCGATGCGGTCTTTTTTATTAATTACAATTTCCTATGAAAAACCTTGAAGCAATTGAGAAGCGTCGTACTTTCGGCATTATTTCTCACCCCGATGCTGGTAAAACTACTTTAACAGAAAAACTGTTATTGTTTGGTGGTGCAATTCAAACTGCTGGTGCTGTAAAAAACAACAAAATCAAAAAAACAGCGACTTCGGATTTCATGGAAATTGAAAAACAAAGAGGTATTTCCGTTGCAACATCCGTTATGGCCTTTGAATACAACGGAAAACAAATCAACATTCTCGATACACCTGGTCACAAGGATTTCGCGGAAGATACGTTTAGAACTTTAACTGCGGTCGATAGTGTAATCTTAGTAATTGACTGTGCAAATGGGGTTGAAGAGCAAACGAAAAAATTGATGGAAGTATGTCGCATGCGCAAAACGCCAGTGATTATTTTCATCAACAAAATGGACCGAGACGGTAAAGATCCGTTTGAATTATTGGACGAATTGGAAAAAACACTTGACATTCATGTTCGACCTTTAACTTGGCCAATTGGAATGGGCGATCGTTTCCAAGGAGTTTACAACATTTACCAAAAAGGCTTGAATTTATTTTCGGCCAACAAAACAAAAATCTCTAGTGATGTTGTTTCGATTTCAGATATTTACGACGCAGCTTTGGATGAAATTGTAGGTGAAAAACCAGCGGAAGAATTGCGTGAAGAACTAGAAATGATTGAGGGAGTTTACAACCCATTTGATCGCGAAGATTATTTAGCTGGAGATGTTGCCCCTGTATTCTTTGGCTCAGCTGTAAATAACTTCGGCGTTCGTGAATTATTAAATACGTTCTGCGAAATTTCACCTTCACCTCGTGGAAGAGATTCTGACAAAAGAAGAGTTGAACCGAGCGACGATAAATTCAGTGGGTTTATATTTAAAATTCATGCCAACTTAGACCCAAAACACAGAGATCGAATTGCTTTCTTACGCGTTGTTTCAGGGAAATTTGAACGCAATACGTTTTATTATCACGTTCGCAATGATAAAAAAATGAAGTTTCCAAATCCAACTTCTTTTATGGCGCAAGATAAAAGTGTAATCGACGAAGCATTTCCGGGTGATGTTGTTGGTTTGTATGACACCGGGAACTTCAAAATCGGCGATACAATGACCGAGGGAGAAGTGATGATGTACAAAGGAATTCCAAGCTTTTCACCAGAAATTTTCCAAGAATTGGAGAACTTAGATCCAATGAAAACCAAACAATTGGAAAAAGGTATTCGCCAATTAATCGATGAAGGGGTGGCACAGTTATTTATCCAACAACCAGGAAATAGAAAAATCGTGGGAACTGTTGGACAATTACAATTTGAGGTTATCAGCCACCGTTTGATTCACGAATATGGCGCAAATTGTCGTTTTGTTCCAAGAAATTATTTCAAAGCTTGTTGGATTACAACCGACAATCAAGAACAATTGGAATCGTTCAAACGCGCGAAATCAAATTATTTAGCATTAGACAAAGATGATAATTTAGTTTTCCTTGCCGAAACAACTTTCCTATTACAAATGGCTGAAAAAGATTATCCAGATTTGACTTTCCACAAAACATCAGAGTTTAAGTTGGAAGTTTAAATTTCCGAAAATACTAAGAAAAAAAAAGAGCCTCGAAAGACTCTTTTAAATGTTATTTGCTGATTAATTAGTTTTTAGCTGGAGCAGGTGTTGTTTCAATTTTCTTAACGTTTGCTTTTTTGATTTCGGCTTTTTTAGCTTTCGTTTCCATTTTCAAAGCTTTTAACGCTTCGTATTTTTGGAATTGCTCAGCTGTCAAAACACCTTTCATCATTGAATCACGAGCTTCTTCATTCATTTTATGAGCTGCTTTTTTCTCCTCAGCAGTCATTGTTGAAGTGCGAATGCCTTCATTTTTTTGAATGATACCTAAGTTAATCGTTTTTACTTTTTCAACTTGATCGGCAGTCAATGTTAACTCATTTTTCATTTTTTCAGTTTGAGCTGTTGCTCTTTCTTCTGGAGTTTTGTCTGTTTGTCCGAATGCACTTGCGCTTAACAATAAAGAGGCAAGAATAATTTTAAAGGTTTTCATAGTTTCTAGTTTTTCTAATTTGATGATGTATTTTCAATAATTATACCAAAGTTGTACGAAATTAAACGTTTTTTCTTAAATAGTAAAGTTCATCAATTCCAAAGTTGTTAACTTAGCCTAAACTTTATAAGTATGAAACGAAATTTATCGCTTTTTATTTTTGGATTCATTTTACTACTTTCAAGTTCTTTTCAATTGCGAAAGGATGTAGCGCAATCAGATTGTGGTTTACAAGTAGCAGATGCCTACACGCAAGAAATTTTGGGTAAAAATGTTGGCTTTTATGTAAAATTCTATAACGCATCGGATAAAACGATTGATGCAATTGAATACCAAGTGATTTTTAAAAATGGATTCAATGAGGTGAAAGGAAAAAAAACATTCACTTGGCAAACTGGAAATCTAGTTGGACCAATGAAACCTAAAAGTTACTTGAGTGATGGCTCCGCTAATTGGATTGACAACGCAAATAAATTGGAGATAAAAGTCATTCGTGTACATTTTACAGATGATTCAACTTGTGAAGTAAATTCTTCAATAAAAACATTGAAGTAACGTTCATAAACTATGACAGATTTCCGAACTATTGTTAAAGCAATTTTCCCTCAATTTATTTTTGAATGGTACCGTAAAAAGAAGAAACGAAAACGGAATTTGAAATTGCAATCAGAGGAATTGAATGGTGCGATTATTACGTAAGAACTGCTCGTTGAGAAAGCGAAATGGTGTATTGAGAAGTCTGAATCCAACGGAGCCTGTTTGTGCTTTCGGGCCAGACGCAGCGTTTTTTACAGAAGAACAGAGAAGAAAATTTTCAGTAACTATTGAACATAATAAAGCTTTTAAGATTTTATATATCAATTACTTAGATAAATCAATAACTAAACTTTATATAAAACAATAATTTGTATGTCTGAAGGATTTGGTACAATAAAATTAGTTGAACGAGCTGATATTTCGCTTGAAAAATGGGATGCATTAGTCAATAAATCGACTCATTCAATCTCAATGTCAAGTTGGTATTTGGATGCTGTAATGGAAAATTGGTCTGCCTACGTATTAAATGATTACGAATTAGCAATCCCAATTAAAATTTCTAAAAAAATAAATTTCAAATACTCCCTTCAAGCCCTTTTTTTAAGAGCTTTTACAGTGTTGGGTTCATCATCTGAAAAGACAAAAGAGTTTCTTCATAAAACTATCGAAACATTGGATTTTTGTCAAATCAATCTAGTTTCTGAATTAGAAAATGAATTAAATGAATTTGAAATTAAAAAATCACAATATCAATTTTTAGGATTTAACTCTGATTATGAAACGATAAGTAAAAACTATTCAGAGAATACCAAACGAAAATTAAAAGACTTTAAAAAATCTCAAGCTGAATTTACTGAAGTAACCGATATTAATTTATTGATTGATCTATTCAAAAAAGAAAAAGGAAATCAATTTAAACATTTGACAACTGTTTCCTACGAACAATTGGCCCGATTAATGAATGCTGCAATTGAAAACGATTATGGCATCATTAAAGCAATCACTTATGAAAATGAATTAGTAGAGATTGGTTTCTTCATTAAAGGAATTGTGAATTCAAACGGAAAGAAAATTGGAGCAATGCAAGCACTTTTTGACCGAATAATTTTTGAAAATCATGTCTCCTGTTTTGGTTTAGATTTTGGTGGTTCAAGCAATGTAGGATTGGCTAGTTTTAATAAAAAATTTGGAGCTAGTGACCGAAATTATATAATTTTGAAACGAAACAAATTGCCTTGGCCTTTCAAAATTTGGGTCAATCGAAAACTTGGAATATGAGAAAAATTGTTTTAATTTGCGTTTCTTGAGGTTTAAGTTTAGTTATTGCTGAAAATTTATTGAATGAAGGCTATTTTATTCATCATTGTTGAACGAAAAAGCAAGTTACATCACTTGCCAAGTTTTAAATGTTAATGGAGGCATGAATTAATCGTTACACTTGCAAGCCTCACACTCTTCTTTCGTTGGAAAACCTTTTGGAGAACAACCACTATACCCAATTTGCTCACAAGAATTAGTGTTTTTATTATAAAACCAAGTTTGAAAATAAGCTAGACAAGCTTGGTCAGTAGGCGGTGTTTCCAAACATTTTGCTTGTTCACTATTGCTACAATCTTTATCGCAAGAAGTAAAACTCAAAACAATTAAAACGAATAAGAATATTTTTTTCATGACGATTTTCTTTTATCTAACGTTTAAAACAAAGTATTGTAGGTGCAAACATAGTTTGTTTTAAATTTTAATTCAATAATTAAATGCAGTTTTTTGATTGAAAATTCTTGATTCTTCAATAGTTAACTATTTGTTGAAATTATTTGAATAAAATCAAAAATAATTACTTTTCATTCAACGAAAAATAGATACATTTACGGCACAAATTTTCAACTATGAATTTACACGAATATCAAGGAAAATCAATTTTAAAAAGCTACGGAGTTGCAATTCAAGAAGGAATTGTGGTTGACAGAGTAGAAGATGCTGTGGAAGCAGCAAAAAAATTAACAGAGCAAACTGGTACTAGCTGGTATGTTGTGAAAGCTCAAATTCATGCAGGTGGTCGTGGAAAAGGAACAGTTGAAGAAACTGGTTCTCACGGTGTAGTTCTTGCAAAAGGAATTGACCAAGTTGAAGAAAAAGTAAAAGGAATTTTAGGAGGTCATTTGACAACACTTCAAACAAATGGAAAAGGTAAATTAGTAAGTAAAGTGTTAATTGCACAAGACGTTTACTATCCTGGTCCTTCTGAAGTGAAAGAATTTTATATGTCTGTTTTATTAGACCGTGAAAAAGGTAGAAACGTAATCGTTTATTCTACAGAAGGAGGAATGGACATCGAGCATGTTGCTGAGCATACACCAGAAAGAATACACAGAGAATTTGTTGACCCACGTGTTGGTTTACAAGGTTTTCAAACGCGTAAAATTGCTTTTAACTTAGGTTTATCAGGTGAAGCATTTAAAGGAATGACAAAATTTGTTGCTAACCTTTATAAAGCTTACGAAGGAATTGACGCTTCAATGTTTGAAATCAATCCTTTATTCAAAACCTCAGACGATAAAATTATTGCTGTTGATGCAAAAGTAACAATGGATGGAAATGGTTTATTCCGTCACCCGGAAATTGCAGCTATGCGCGATAAAACAGAAGAAGATCCAACGGAAGTTGAAGCAGATGAAGCAGGATTGAACTTTGTGAAATTAGACGGAAACGTTGGTTGTATGGTAAATGGTGCAGGTCTAGCTATGGCGACTATGGACATCATCAAATTATCAGGTGGAAATCCAGCTAACTTCTTGGACGTAGGAGGAACAGCAAATGCTGAACGCGTTGAGAAAGCCTTTGGAATCATCTTGAAAGATCCAAATGTGAAAGCAATCTTAATCAATATCTTTGGTGGAATCGTTCGTTGTGACCGTGTTGCTCAAGGAGTTGTGGATGCATACAAAAACATGGGGTCAATTCCAGTTCCGATTATCGTTCGTTTACAAGGAACAAACGCTGTTGAAGCGAAAAAATTAATTGACGAATCAGGATTAAACGTTCACTCTGCAGTTCTTCTACAAGAAGCAGCGGATTTAGTGAAAGAAGTTTTAGCATAAATTTAAAGATTTACATATTAAAAACCATCGTTCAATGAGCGGTGGTTTTTTTGTTTTATATGTAACCGATTACTATTTAATAGTTGTTTTAATTCAATTAAATCGAGCTTATGAAATCATTCATTTTACTTTTAATCCTTTCAATTTCTTATCTTATGTTTTCATGCACAACATCTGCTCAAAATGCAGAGTTAATCGCCAAAGAGAACGAAGATTTGTTTCTAAGAACGAAGGCAAAGGCAGATGAAGCATTAGCTTATTGTAAAGCCAATAAATTCAATACGGATTTTTGCATCCTCATAGATATGCGTATTCATTCAGGCTTAAAACGTTTTTTCGTTTGGGATTTCACGAAAGATACAATAACCCATAGTTTTTTAGTAAGTCATGGTTGTGGTTCAAATCCTTGGGCAACGGATTACACAAAAGAAAATCCTGTTTTTAGCAATGAAGACGGAAGTCATTGTTCTTCTTTAGGTAAATATAAAATTGGACAAAGAGCTTATAGTAATTGGGGAGTTAACATTAAATATGTTTTACATGGTTTAGAAAAAACGAACAGTAATGCCTTAGCTCGCTACATCGTTTTTCATTCATGGGAAGCAACTCCAAACGAAGAAATCTATCCTGATGGAACACCAGAAGGTTGGGGCTGTCCAACTTTATCCAATGAAAACTTTAAGTTACTTGATCCAATTTTGAAAAAAGTAGAGCAACCTGTTTTGATGTGGATTTTCTAATTTTTACTTTGGTTTTTGTTTCAATTATTAAACATCATCATCGCTTTTGGTAAAAATTCTAATTTGAAAATAACCTGATTTATAACTAATTAAAGCTTGATTGTAAAAAAAAACGCCTCTTTTTTTGCTTGTTGAAATATTCTTTATACTTTTAACTTGTCAAAATGACACTAAGTATTTATTAATTAATCATTAATTTAAATTTTTATGAAAAAAATTTTTACAATTTTAAGTTTAGCGCTTTCAACAGCAGCGTTTTCTCAAGTAACTGTTACTTATCAAGTTGACATCACAGAATATATCGCTGGTGGCGTTGCATTAGATCCCAACGGAATTCGTGTAGGTGGTAACTTTACTACTGCTGGTGCATCAATTCCAGATTGGACTCCTTCTGACCCCGCAAGTGCAATGACAGATTTAGGAAATGGATTGTGGTCTATCGCTGTTACTTATCCTGCTACATCTGTTGGAACAACTCAACTTTACAAATTCGTTAATGGAAATTGGGGAACAAATGAAGGTGTTGCAACTTCTTTAATCGCAGAAGATGGATGTGGAGTTGCTGATACAGATGGTAATATCAACCGTACTTTAGTTATTCCTTCAACTAACGCTACTTATACGTTCTGTTGGGATAAATGTGCTGCATGTATTTCTTCTATCGATGAAGTAAATAAAGTAAACGTTGTTGCATTCCCTAATCCAGCAACGGATGTTGTTAATTTCCAAATTGATGCTGCTGATTACGTTATTACGTTAACTGATTTAGCTGGTAAAACAGTTGCAACTTCAACTACTTCAACAATCGAAATGTCTGGATTATCTTCAGGAGCTTACTTGTACAAAGTTGTTACTAACAACGGAACAGCTACAGGAAAAGTAACAAAAAAATAAAAAACAGTACTTTACTATTAAAAGCCTAAGTTTTCATGACTTAGGCTTTTTTTTCAAACTTAAATAAACAACTGCTATGAAAAAATTATTAGTATTGCTCATAACGGGATTGACTTCGTTGGTACATACCCAAATTTTGGAGGTCACACCTGCTTTTCCAACGATAAATGACCAAGTAACTATAATTTACGATGCCACTCAAGGTAACGGAGCATTAGCAGGACAAACCCAAGTTTATACTCATACAGGAGTTATAACTTCAACAAGTACATCGCCAACTAATTGGCAATTCACGCAAGGAACATGGGGCACAGCAGATGCCGATGTTGCTATGACCTCTTTAGGTAATAATAAATTTTCAATCACTATTGATATCGATCAATTTTACGGTTTTCCTGCTGGAACAACTGTTTTAAAATTAGCTTTTGTATTTAGAACTGCAAACGGTTCAATTGTTGGCAGAAGTGCTGACGGTACAGATATTTACTACGATGTTTATCCTACAAATGCAGGACTCGTAGCTCAAATCTTTCATCCATCTGCTGGTTCAGTAATGGATTTAAACGAACAATTTACAATCGATGCGCAGAGTAATAATCCTGCAACATTAACAATTAAAGAAAATGGAACAATTTTAAATTCAATTTCCAATGCAACGATTTTGAGTTATCAACATACAGCAACAAACGAAGGGACAAATCTTATTGAATTTATTGCCAATGATGGCACAACTGAAGTGATTGACTCTGTTTATTATACAGTGAATCCAATTGTAGTTCCCGTAAATCCAACTTATACCAATTTAAAACAAGGTATTAATTACATTAATGAATCAACTGTGGTATTACAACTATATGCCCCAGAGAAAGAACATGTTTATGTAATTGGCGATTTTAACAATTGGACACCAACAATTCAATACCACATGAACTTGTCAACTGACTTGAAAACGTGGTGGTTGGAAATTCCGAATTTGACACCGGGACAGCGTTATGGTTACCAATATTTTATTGATGGCTCACTTAAATTAGCTGATCCTTTAAGTACATTAATTTTAGATCCTAATAACGACGCAGCAATTGGAGCTGCCACTTATCCCAATCCACATCCTTATCCAGTTGGGAAAACAACAGGTTTTGTTACAATCATGCATCCAGGTGCGCCAGAATATGTTTGGCAACATACCGATTTCGTTGCTCCCGCAAATAAGGATTTAATTATTTATGAAGTTCTAGTTCGTGATTTCGTTGCAAAAAGAAATTACCAAACACTCATTGACACATTGGATTACATCCAAAATTTAGGAATAAATGCAATCGAGTTAATGCCTCCTGGAGAATTTGAAAACAATGAAAGTTGGGGTTACAATCCATCATTTCACATGGCTTTAGATAAATATTATGGTACACCAGAAAAATTTAAAGAACTAATTGATTCATGTCATTCTAGAGGAATTGCAGTAATTGTTGACATGGTGCTTAACCATGCTTTTGGTCAAAGTCCAATGGTCAGAATGTATTGGGATGCAGCAAATAATCGTCCAGCAGCTAACAACCCATGGTTCAATGCTATTTGTCCACATGAACCTTATTGTTGGGGCTATGATTATGACCACACACGTCAAGCTACCAAAGATTATATCGATAGAGTAAATCGTTTTTGGATTGAAGAATACAATATAGATGGTTTCAGATTTGATTATACGAAAGGTTTTATTAACAATGCAAATGGATTCAGTCAGGATAGAATCAATATCATTAAAAGAATGACAGATTCTATTTGGGTAACTAAACCGGGAGCATATATTATTTTAGAACATTGGTGTGACAATGCTGAAGAAAAACAATTGGCAGAATATGGAATGATGTTATGGGGTAATTTGACTTACAATTACCATCAAGCAGGAATGGGAATTGTTGGAAATTCTAATTTAACAAATGGACTTTATACTGCAAGAAATTGGAATGTTCCTCATTTGGTTACTTATATTGAAAGTCATGACGAAGAAAGAGCAATGTTTGAAGCAAAAACGTATGGAAATACAAGTAATGCAAATCATAATGTTCGCGATCAGTTTATCGGATTGGGAAGAATGCAAGCACTTGCTGTCATCGGACTAACGCAACCAGGTCCTAAAATGATTTGGCAATTTGGTGAATATGGCTATGATATTTCAATTGATAATCCATGTAGAGTATGCAATAAACCTATACTCTGGAATTATTTAGCTGTTTCAAGAAGAAAACAAACGTATGATGTTTATTCTGCTGTTTTACATTTAAGAAAAAATCATGAAACTTTTCGCACTTTGGATTTCTCGCACTCACTTTCGGGTTCAGTTAAACGCTTGATCTTGAACAATCCAGAAATGAATGCTGTTGTAATGGCCAATTTTGCTGTAACTGCATCAACTGGAATTCCTTCTTTTCAACATACAGGATGGTGGTATGAATATTTTACAGGTGATAGCATTAACGTTACAAGTGTTACAGCTTCACTTTCTTTCGAACCAGGTGAATACAAAATTTATACAGATGTTCGTTTAGATAAACCGACTATTACTGAATCAACAGCATCTTTGGAAGAATTAGAAGCAGAAGCTTTTCCAATTAATTTATATCCTAATCCAGCAAGTTCTGAAGTCAATTTATCTTTTGATTCAAAATCTAATCAGTTTTATGAATTATTCATTATCAACGAATTAGGACAAGTGATCGCTACGAAAAAAGGTACAGCTGAGACTGGACTGAATAATTTGAACCTTAAATTAGATCAGCTTTCAAATGGCTCTTATCACGCATTATTAAAAGTTGGAAATAATTACTCGAACAAAGCATTTATAAAAGGAAATTAAAATGCGTTTACTGCTCAGTTTTGTACTAGTTTCATTTCAACTTGCTTTTGGGCAGCTTGTTCATCCACCTAATAATGATGCCTTTCTTCAAGAGGAAGTAGCTTTTGTTTATATTCAAATAGCTCCAGCTGACCTGAATCTAATTTTAACAGACAGTTTGTATGCCGATCATGAATTTCCTGCAACTTTCCGTTATTTGAGTTCAACTATTGATGAAACAGTTACAAATGTTGGTTTTCGATTGCGCGGAAATACTTCCAGAAATTCTGCTAAAAAATCGTTCAAAGTTTCTTTTAATGAATTTGTGCAAGGTAGAAAATGGAAAGGAGTTGAGAAATTAAACTTAAACGGAGAACACAACGATGTTTCAATTATGCGATCCAGAATGTGTAACCAACTGTTGAAATACGCTGGACTTCCCGCTGCACGTACAAGTTATGTTCGCTTGTATATAAACAATGATTACAAAGGCTTATACCTAAATGTAGAGCACATTGATGAAGAATTTATTCAAAGAAGATTTACAAATGATCACACTGGAAATTTATTTAAATGTAATTATGGTGCTGATCTAAAGCAAATAGGAAGTTCACCAGCGCCTTATATGGGTACTTATGAATTGAAGACCAACACACAAGCGAATAGTTATTCAGGATTAATCAATTTTATTGACATTCTTAATAATACCAATGAATCACAATTTACTTGTGCAATACAACAAGTTTTTGATGTTGAATTATACTTGCGAACATTAGCAATGGAGATTTTAATTGGACATTGGGATGGATACGCAGGAAATAAAAATAATTATTACCTCTATCAAAGACCTTCAGACGGTAAATTTGTTTTCATAGAATACGACATGGACAACACACTTGGTGTAGATTGGGGACTTATTCCTTTTGAAAACTGGTCAACAAGAAACATTCATACATGGGCAAAAGGTGACAAACCACTTTACGACCGACTTATGGCTGTACCGTATTTCAAGGATCGATTCAATTTTCATATGAATGATTTGTTGAACAACGTTTTTGTTCCACAAAATTTATTGACTGAATTAGGACTTACCCAAGATTTAATAACGCAAGCTGCCCTTGAAGATGAATATAAAAGCTACGATTACGGTTACACAGATTCTGATTTTTTAGCTGCAATCAACACTACAATTGGTGGACACATTAAACAATCCTTGCAATTATACATTCAGCAAAGACATACGACAGCAACAAATCAATTACAAAATATTCAGAATTTAGAAAACCCTTGTCAGCTCTCGTTAGATGAAATGATTAAAGATGTTTTTGTTCCATTAAAGGCTTTTGACTTGATGGGTAATGAAATTGAATTGGGCACTACAAACAAATTGAAATTATTAGTTGATAAATACGGAAATACAAAAATAGTTTGGAATCATGAATAAAATAATTTTAACGTTAAGCATCGGATTAATTTCCTTGAATTCTTGTATTGCTCAAAAAAATGTTACTACTAATTCTAAAAAAGGAGCAGTTTCAATTTTACAACACGTAGAGCCTGCAAATTGGTGGGCAGGAATGAATTATTCCGAAGTGGAAGTATTATTGCATGGAAAAGACATTTCAAAATATTCAGTGATTGTTAAAGGTTTAGATGTAATTGAAATTAAAAAAACAGAAAATCCAAACTACCTTTTTGTAAAAGTAAACACCAAAAACAAAGCAGTTGGTGCTTACCCCATTCAATTATCAGATGGTAAAAAAGTAGTTGCTGAACACATTTTTGAGTTAAAGGCTAGAAGAGAAAATTCTGCAGCAAGAAAAGGTTGTACGCCAAAAGATGTGATCTACTTGATTATGCCAGATCGATTTGCAAATGGTGATCCTTTAAATGACTCACATTCTGCAACGATTGAAAAAGTAAACCGAACTTTACCTGGCGGAAGACATGGTGGCGATATTCAAGGAATGATAAATCACTTAGATTACATTCAAGAATTGGGGGCAACTGCTATTTGGACAACGCCACTTTTGGAAGATAACGACACCACTTATTCCTATCATACCTATGGTCAAAGCGATTTGTACAAAGTAGATCCAAGATACGGTACGAATGCCGATTTTGTTCGATTTGTGGAAGAAGCACATAAAAGAGGAATAAAAATATTGAAAGATGAAGTGCCAAATCATTGGGGTTACACACATTGGATGATGAAAGATTTACCAACTTATGATTGGATTCATCAGTTTCCTGGTTACGCCCAATCAAATTACCGTACATCCACTCAAATGGATCCAAATGCTTCCAAAAGAGATCAAAAATACTGTGAAGAAGGTTGGTTCGTTCGCTCAATGCCTGATCTAAACCAAGGTAATCCATTGGTTTTAAATTATTTGATTCAAAATACAATTTGGTGGATGGAATTTGCAAACTTGGATGCTTTGCGTGTAGATACGTATTCCTACAATAAAAAAGAGGGAATCGCAAAATGGACTAAAGCAATAATGGATGAATACCCAAAAACATCAATGGTGGGTGAAATTTGGATGCACGACCAAGCACAAATTTCCTATTGGCAAAAAGATAGTCCAATTTCGGCTATTCAAAATTACAACACTTACTTACCTCAAGTAATGGATTTCACTTTACACGATGCGCTACAAGAAGCTTTTAAAGAAAACAACCAAGGTTGGGACAAAGGAATGGCACGTATTTACGAGAATTTTGTAAACGATTTTCTCTATAAAAATCCAAGTGAGAATTTAATCTTTTTAGAAAATCACGACACACAGCGTTTCAATGAAACTTATCCAAAAATGTCAGATTACAAAATGGCAATGACACTTTTAGCAACTACAAGAGGAATACCTCAAATTTATTACGGAAGTGAAATCGGGATGAAAGGTGATAAAAATGCAGGAGGTGATGCAGCAATTCGCCAAGATTTCCCTGGTGGTTGGAAAGAAGATACTAAAAATGCATTTACGAAAGAAGGAAGATCTGATTTTCAAGAAAACTACTTTCAGTTTACAAAGAAATTATTGAACTGGAGAAAGAATAATACAGTTATTCACGAAGGGAAATTAGTTCAATTTTTACCTGAAAACAATGTTTACGTTTATTTTAGAGTAAATGGAAAAGAAAAGGTGATGGTGGTTATCAATAATTCAGACAAAGAAGAAAAAATCAAACGAAATAGATTTGTAGAACAATTAGATGGGTTTACTCAAGGACAAGAAGTTATTACGAATCAAAAAGTGAATTTGTTAAAAGATGAATGGGATATTCCAGCAAAAACAGCTTATATTTTTGAATTGAAATAAGTTTCTATGAAATACTTTCTATCCTTAATTTTCGTTCTTCCGTTTTTAGTTTTTGCTGAAAATTCTACAAGACAATTCGTTTCTGTTGCCTCGATAAAAAATGGTGTTCAAGTAACTGTTAACGACGGAAATTATTTTTTTTATTCCTATTCATCAAAAATTATTGAAACCACTTTCGTTCCATTTAGTGAAGTAATGAATGAAGAATCACACGCGGTTTCAATTTCAAAAGAATTATCTGAATTTACTTTAACAACAACTGATAACGAAATCAAATTTTCAAAACCAACAGGAATTGAGGTTAGAATTCAAAAATCACCTTTTAAAATAAGTTATTGGTACAAAGGAAACGAACTTATTTCTGAAAAAAATGGCTACCAAAAAACAAGCGAAATTGAAAAAATTGATTTCAACTTAACAAAGGATGAAATTTTATACGGTGGTGGAGCTCGTGCTCTGGGTATGAACCGTCGAGGAAATCGTTTACAGTTATATAACCGCGCTCATTATGGTTATGAGGAAAAAGCAGAGTTGATGAATTACTGTTTGCCAATGATGCTTTCTAATAAAGTGTATGCTGTACATTTTGATAATGCTGCGATTGGTTACCTTGATTTAGATTCAAAAAAAGACAATACCCTTTCTTATGAAACGATCAATGGAAGAAAAACCTATCAAGTAATAGTTGGGGACGATTGGAAAAATTTGATTTCAGAATATACTTTTTTAACTGGTCGTCAGCCAATGCCACCACGTTGGGCTTTTGGAAATTTCGCTAGTCGTTTTGGGTATCATTCTGAGGCTGAGTCAAGAAAGGTTGTTGATCAATTTCGTAAAGATTCCATTCCATTGGATGCTATCATTTTTGACTTATATTGGTTTGGAAAAGAAATTCAAGGAACACTTGGAAATTTAGAGTTTTACAAAGATTCATTTCCAAATCCAACGAAAATGATTTCAGATTTTAGAGCACAACAAGTGAAAACGGTTTTGATTACTGAACCATTTATTCTAACAACGTCTAAAAAATGGAATGAAGCAGTTGCCAAAAAGCTACTTGGTACAGATAGCCTTGGAAAACCATTTACTTACGATTTCTATTTTGGAAATACAGGCTTATTAGATATTTACCAACCCCATGTTCGTAAATGGTTTTGGGATGTATATAAAAACTTGGCAAACAAAGGAGTTAAAGGTTTTTGGGGTGATTTAGGTGAACCAGAAGTACATCCATCAAAATTGTTACACGGAACAAAAACTGCTGACCAAGTGCATAATATTTATGGTCACGATTGGGCGCGTTTAATAAGTGAAGGATTCAAAAAAGATTTTCCCTTGGAACGACCTTTTATTTTAATGCGAGCTGGTTATTCAGGAACTCAGAAATACGGCATTATTCCTTGGTCGGGTGATGTGAACAGAACTTGGGGAGGACTTAAACCTCAAGTCGAGATTTCTTTGCAAATGGGATTGCAAGGAATCGCCTATATGCACTCAGATTTAGGAGGTTTTGCAGGAAACAATGACGAACCTGAATTGTACACACGATGGTTGCAATATGGTGTTTTTCAACCAATATTTAGACCACACGCACAAGAGGAAGTGGCTAGTGAACCGATTTTTAAAGATGAAAAAACAAAAGCATTAGCAAAGAAAGCAGTTGAATTACGATACCAACTTTTACCTTATAATTACACACTTGCATTTGAAAATCATTTAAATGGGACACCTTTGATGCGACCAGTATTTATGGAAGAAAAGAATACAAAATATACTGAAACTAAAACCAATCAATATTTCTGGGGAGATGCTTTTTTAGTATCGCCTATCATTGAAAAAGAATCCTCGGGTAAAAAGTTAGCAGTTGATTTTCCTTTAAATACTTATTGGTATGACTTTTCAAACGGAAAATTAATTACTGAATTTGTTCAAACAGAGAATTCAAAAGCTACTTTTATAACTGTTCAAGCTGAAAATATTCCCGTTTTCGTAAAAGCAGGTTCATTTATACCTATGTCCAAAGTAATTCAATCGACTGAAGAATATCAAACGAAGAATGTTACTTTGCATTTTTATGATCATCCCTCTGTTTTTTCGAGTGAAGGAATGTGGTACGAAGACGATGGTTTAACAGCTGATGCTTATGAAAAAGGACTTTATAATTTACTAAAAATTGAAAATAAAAGAAGCAAGAAATCATCATCAATTGATTTTAAGCTTAACAAAGGAAATGGTCAAACGCAATTTATTTCTGATTTTCAATTTGAAATTCACCATAATGAAAATCCTCCAAAAAAAGTGAAGGTTAACGGCAAACGAACTAAAGTTGAAGTGAATGTTAATAAAAATTATTTTTCAGTTCCTTTATCCATACAAGGAAATACAACAAACGTTAAAATTAAGTGGTGAAATTTTCTTTGTGTCATATTGACATTAAGAAAAATTAAGATATATTTGACAGAATAAAAAGTTTATTAATCAATCAAAACGTAGAATATGGATGTAATTAGATTTAAATCCGTTGCGCTTTCCTTTCTTTTTTTAGCAGTAAGTTTTGTTGCTTTCAACCAAAACGCTACTATCAAAGGAAAAGTGACTGACGCAGACGGAGCACCTTTGTTTAATGCTACTGTTATTTTGGAAGGTCAAGGTAAGGGAGCAACAACTGATGACAAAGGTATGTACGAGATTAAAAGTGTTAGTCCGGGTACATACACACTTATTTTTAGATTTACTGGACTGATGTCAAAATCAGAAACCATCACTTTAACTGCAAGTCAAATTTTAGTTAAAGATGCAACCTTATTAAAAGACATAAAAGATTTAGACGAAGTGGTTGTTATTGGTTATGGAACTACGAGAACTAAAGATTTAACAGGTTCAGCAACAATTATTAACGAGAAAAATTTCTCACAAGGTTCACTTTCAACTCCTGAGCAACTTATAATGGGTAAAGTTTCTGGTTTGAAAATTACATCAAATGATGGTGCACCAGGTTCAGGAAGTACATTAAGATTGCGTGGAGGAACTTCTTTGAACGCAAGTAATGATCCATTAATCGTAGTTGATGGTGTTCCTTTAGATAATGGAGGAATTGCAGGTGTTTCCAATCCTTTATCTTTAATTAACCCAAATGACATTGCTTCTTTCGTGGTTTTAAAAGATGCTTCTGCTACAGCAATTTACGGTTCACGTGCTGCGAATGGTGTCATTTTGATTACTACTAAAAAAGGTGACGGTTTAAATATGGATAAATTGAAAGTTGTATTTGATACAAAGCACTCCATGTCAACAATTGCAAAATATGCTGAAGTATTAAACGGAGATGAGTTAAGAAGAGTGGTTTCAGAAAATGGAACCCCAGCACAAACTGCACTTTTGGGTACAGCAAATACAGATTGGCAAAAAGAAGTTTTCCGTACAGCTTATGTAACTGATAATAACGTTTCTTTAACGGGTGGGTTGAAAAATCTTCCTTATCGCCTTTCAGTTGGTAACAGATTTGAAAATGGACTTTTATTAGATGACCGTTTTGTTAGGACATCTGCTTCTTTAAATATGAATCCAACTTTCTTTAAAAAGTCTTTACAAGTAGAATTTAATCAGAAATTGGTTCAAACTAACTCTGTATTTGCAAATAGAGGCGCTTTAGGTGCTGCTTATTTCGACCCAACTCAACCTATTATGTCTGGAACAGATGCTTTAGGAGGTTACAATGAATGGATAGAAAATAATGGTGCACCAAATACTTTAGCTCCAAAAAACCCACTAGGTTTAATCAAATCAAGAGACGACAGAAGTAAAGTCGCTCGTTACATCGGTAATTTGAAATTAACGTACAAATTACCATTCTTCCCAATGTTGAAAGCAGTTGTAAACGTTGGTACTGACCAATCAG
>JBILHL010000028.1:0-42163 GCA_044350515.1 Crocinitomicaceae bacterium
ATCATTTACAATTACAGTATAACTTCCTCCTTGAGTTACATCATACGTTAGATTAGTTGCACCTGCGATGTTTACACCATTTAATTGCCATTGGTAGCTTAATCCAACAGATGATGTTAGTGTTAATGTAGAACCCGGACAAAGTGTAGCTGTTCCTCCGGCACTAGAAATTGTTGGTATAATTTCAGTTACCACAAAAGCGATAGAAGTTGATGTACATCCTCCATCGGTTACAGTAACAGTATAAGAACCTGCTTGCGTTACGCCATATGTTTGATTGGTTGCTCCAGCTATGTTAGCTCCATTAAATTGCCATTGATAGCTTGTTCCTGCTGATGCTGTTAATGTTAGAGTTGAGCCAGGACAAAGTGTTGTTACTCCTCCTGTGCTTGAAATAGTTGGAGTCAACTCTGTTACAGTAAATAATGTAGAAGTTGATGTACAACCAGTAATTAGTGTAGTTACTGAATAATCACCAGCAACTGTTGCATCATACGTTTGATTGGTTGCTCCAGTAATTGGATTTCCATTTAATAGCCATTGATAACTCGTTGCAGCACTTGCAGTTAATGTTAAGGTCGATCCTGGACACAAAATTCCTGCTCCTGTAGCACTTGTTATGGTTGGAACTATTTCCGTAATTACGAAAGCCACTGAAGTTGATGTACAAGTGGTATTTACAGCGTCCGTTACAATAACAGTGTATGAACCGCCTTGCGTTACATCGTATGTTTGATTGCTTGCACCAGCGATATTTACACCGTCTAATTGCCATTGATAAGAAATACCAACTGATGAAGTTAAGGTCAAGGTTGAACCCGGACAAAGTTGATTTGTTCCTCCCGCACTTGTAACCGTTGGAACTATCTCTGTTACAACAAATGCTACTGAGGTTGAGATACAAGCGCCATCGTTTACAATTACAGTATAACTTCCACCTTGAGTTACATCGTAGGTTTGATTCGTCGCACCAGCGATTGCTGTACCATTCAACTGCCATTGATAAGAAACCCCAACGGAAGAAGTAAGTGTTAAGGTTGAACCTGGACAAAGTGTATTCACTCCACCTGTACTCGTTACTGTAGGCACTATTTCTGTTACTACAAAATTACTTGAAGTTGCATTACAAGTGCCATCAGATGTACTAACAGAATAAGTTCCTGCTTGGGTTACATCATACGTTTGATTGGTTGCTCCAGCAATATTTGCTCCGTTTAATAACCATTGGTAAGTCGTTGCAGTATTCGCAGTAAGTGTTAAGGATGAACCAGAACAAAAGGTAGATGCATTATTCGTAGAGCTTATTGTTGATTCGTAAACAGTAATTTGAAGAGCAGCAGAAACTTGGTTACATGTTCCATTAGAAACTGCAACAGTATAAGATCCCGTTTGAGTTGCAGAATAAGTACTAGAAGTTGCGCCTGGAATAGTCGTTCCATTTAATGACCAAACAAAAGTTGCTGTCGGGTCTAAATAAGGAGTATTTGCAGAAAGCACGATTGCATCACCTTGACAAATGGTAGATGAGCCTGTAGTTGTAATTTGAGCAACTAACTCAGAAACTTGGAAAGTACCAGAACTTGCATCACATCCATTTAAATCAACTACTTGAACATCATAAACTCCAGGTGTTGTAACAGCAATAGATTGCGTTGTTTGGCCATTGCTCCATAAATAACTGCTTGCTGGCGTTGATTGTAAAGTTACACTCGCAGGAGGACAAATGATTGCAGAACCTCCAGCAGTTATGGCAGGTGGCGTGCTATTATTTAAGTTAATTGTAATCGGTGCAGAAGTACTTTGACATCCGTTTGGATCAGTAACTTCAACGGTGTAAGTTCCCGGTGTATTTACTGGTATAGAAGCTGTTGTTTGGCCATCACTCCATAAGTAAGTCCCGCCTCCTGAAGTTGAAAGTGTAACTGTTTCACCAGCACAAATCACCGAATTAGTAGCAGCTATTAGCGGTGTTGTTACTGGAACAACAGTAATTGTTGTATAGTAAGGTTTGCTCCAACCACAACAAGATTCTTTAACACGGTAACGAATATTGAAAGTCGTTGGAGTTGAAACTGTTGGCATAAAAAAGGTTGCCGTTTGTGTTGTTTGAGTTGAAATTGGATTGGTAGCATCTGTGTCAAAAAGCACCCATTCCCAATTTGTTTCTGTTCCCCAGGGATTAGCTCCTATTGTAAAATTTTCACCAGAACAAACTGTGTTACTTGGATTGGTAAAATTTGCATTTGCAGGACGTGTTCCATAAACAATAGCTAACCAATCTTGATAAATACCACCATTTGTTCCAACATCGTGAAATCCTGCGCTTGAATAATAAACAGTTATTGGATTTGAATTTAATGAGAAATTAGTTACACTGAGATTTACATAATCTACTAATGTTGAATTAGGTAAAGACCAAGTTGCTGGATTTACATTAGAAAGTACTACCTCTGAATTTGAACAACCTTTTCCACTTATAGGGTGAGATAAATTAATTGTTGTTGGATTTGGAATTGAAGTTGAGGGATTCGAGAATGTTCCGTCAACTACCATATGAACATTTAATCCACTCGCACCTGGTTGACCATTTCCTCCATTTCCACCGTTTCCTCCACGTCCACCTTGCCCACCTGCGCCAACTTCAGTTGAACCAGAACAAACTCTTCCTGTTCCACAAGCACCCCCATTAGAACCCAAAGAGCCACCAGAAGTTGTTGATGTATTATTTCCACCACCACCGCAACCACCGTTTCCGCCCGCACCTCCATTTCCTCCGTTACCAGCTGCTCCTCCACTTGGTACAATACCAGGAACATTAATTGTTATATCTTGTATTAAGACTCCAGTATTTGAGTTAAATCGATAAATTCCGAAAGCTCCTCCACCTCCAAGTCCACCTTGGCCACCAATACCTCCCTGACCACCTGAACCGCCGCCGCCGCCGCCTGAACCTCCACCATTATCACATATTTGTATAAATCCACTTTCATTTTGACGTCCACCGCCACCGCCACCTTCACCGCCGCCGCCGCCGCTGCCGTCACCACCACTTAGAGCTAGTCCATTTGGAATCCAATAATTATTAAAGGTTAAATTTGTAGTTGCTGTTACCACTGATGCATTTGCACCATTGATACCATTTGCACCATCCTCGCCTTTTCTACCGTCTTTATTCGTAGAACTATTACAATTTCCACTTGCCCCTCTTGTTCCAAAATTAGTTCCTCCCAAAGCACCACCGCCTCCATTATTCCCATTAGTTCCATCGGCATTATTATTAGAATTGTAGTCTGCTCCCATACCCCCATTTCCACCAGCTCCACCTTGGTTTGCTCCGGTTCCAACTGAAGTTCCTCCAGCTCCTCCTAATCGGTTTGTTGTATTATTATCGCAATGACCAACTTGACCTGCTGCACCAAAATTACCATTCGAACCGTTCGAACCGTTCGTGCCATTTCCTCCATTTGAAGCGGTGCCAACATTAATAGCACAACGATTAACTGCATAATTCGAGCAATTATCAACTAAAATTGCATAATTCGATTTTCCTCTTCCGTCTGAAGCGGTACCTGAGTTATTAGTTGTATTTATTGTTAAATCTTGGATTCTCCACCCTGAAATTCCAGTTGCCTTGAACCCAACTTTATGAGTAACACTTGCTGACAAGGTTTCTTCGCCACTAAAATTTAAAATAGTAACTTGATCGCTTTGTTTACTCCAAACTCCAGCGTTATTTAACCACGAACCCTCAATAAAAATATTATTCTGAAGAATAATAATATTTGGCTCAGCATAAGTGCCGCCTGTCAACCTAATATTTGTTCTTCCTCCACCAACTAATTGCATTGCTCTCCATAAATTAGCAACAGGTGTAGTCGGAAATCCAAGATTTGTATTGTTTCCTGTTACAGCATCAACGTAAATCATATCACATGAAGGCGGTGAAACTGTTGTATTACAAGTTGCAGTTGCATTTGTCCCAGGACATGCATCATCATAAGTAATGGAAATTGTATAGGCTCCTGAACTTGTAAAGGTTATATCTGTGCAGGTATTCGTTGGATTAGAAATTGCAACTCCACCAGCAGGAGAAACTGTCCAAATGTATCCAGCATTAGAAACAGAAGCGTTTGGATTTGGTGGTAATGTAGCACAAAACTGAACAGGTACATTTGGAACGGTTACTGTGGCACACGCGTTGCTTATAATTGGTGCAGCATAAGGATGATAGGTTACACGTACACATTGACTTATTGTTTGTTGAGTATTAATGTTTGTACAGTTACTAGAAATAATACAACGATAAAGTAAGGTTCCAGGAGTTTGTGGCGGTGTGTAAGAAAGTGAAGTTGCACCCGGAATATTTGTCCAAGTTCCTGGCAAATTACAATCCGTATTTGTACTAACTTGCCATTGAACTAATTGACCTAAACTCCAACCATTCCAAGAATTTACAGCAACTGTTAATGTAGTTGGTTCCCCAGGGCACAAAACACGATCATAAGGAAAAGGTTCAGAAGTTATTGTTGGAGCAGATGCAAAACTCCAATTTACTAATAACTGATCTATACCATAACCTCTTCCATTATTATCTGAACACCGATTATGCATTGATAAAAAGTTTCCGCTCGTAAATTGACCAGTAAATGTTGTATTGGAACATGGAGAATTATTCCAAAAATTAATATCCCCAATTCTTAATCTTCCACATCTAGTATCATCACTATTAAAAGTACAAGTATTACTACCACAATTTGATCCACAACCATCCTCTTCCCAGCTTTCCATATCAACGTTAATTTGGGAAAGTGGTAGAGCAGTGAAAGTTGCAGCGTTAATTATTCCTGGGTTCCATGTAGAACAATTTACAGCATCTGCTCCATATGTATCACCACAACCAGGATATAAACCTGGTGCACTTGTAACTTGACTAAAACTTGCACTATTATAACCTATCCAAACGCGATATCTTGGATCAGGTTGAGAATTAAATCCTCCAGCATCATTTCCACAATCGTGATTGTGACGAAAACCATTAATTTGCACATTTGCATTAATCAATACTTGACTAAATACAGTAGAATTTAAAAGAACTATAAATAATGTAAGGAATTTCAACGAAGAAAAACAAACAATTATTTTGGAGAGAATTCGCATAATTTTACTTCTAAATTACCTAATTTCAAAGTCTGCCCTTCTGTACTTTGAATGAATGCTTTCGTCGCAATTTGGACTGCATTTTTCATCGTAAACCGCTTCTCCTAGACTTTGTAATTTTATTTGTTGTGGATTAATTCCTTTTTTAACAAAAAATGTATATAATTCTTTTGCTCGTTTTGTTGCAAGATCTAAATTGTAAAAAACATCGCCACGTTCATCAGCTAAAGTTTTAACAATCAAAATTTTATTAGGATTTTCCTTGACAAACTTGACTAAATCGTTTAATTCTTGTTGATAATTTTTTGAAATAATGAACTTATCAAAGTCAAAAAACACCGAATTGAATTTCGTTTTCGATAATTCTAAAATTTCACTATTTTGCAGATTAGAAACTGATGCAATTACTTCTTTTTTCTCCCAAACAGTAACAATTAAAGTGGTATCTTTTCCGTTTGAATTTGGTACTTTAAAATCTTTATTAATTAAAGAATCGGAATGTGAAAAATTTAATGAAACTAATGAATTCGGTTCCAATTCTAATTTTTCATAACTACCAGAATTCAATATTTTCAATTGGGAATCAACACCATTAATTTGAATTTTAACTTCTTTATTAGTTACTAATTCTCCTTTTTCATTTTGGATTTGAAGATTTAATTTCCAAGGAATTCGAGTATTAAAGTAATATAAATCAGCATCGCCAGCACCATTTTCCCGATCGGAAACAACAAAACCTTGGGTTTTTAAATCATCTTTGAAAGAAACACTATAATCGTCTGATTCGGTGTTGAAAGGCTTAGAAAGAAGCTGAGATTCACCTTCAATTTTACCTTCTTTAAATGCAATTTTATAGATGTCTAAACCCCCAAAACCAAGTTTTCCATCCGAAGAAAAATATAAAACAGAGTCTCCATCAATAATTGGAAAAACTTCATCTTTAATTGTATTTACTTGAGTTGACAATTTAGTTGGTTTCGACCATTTCGAATCTGAAATTTTTGAAGAAACATATAAATCGGAACCATTTTCTCCTTTGTCTAAGGAGAAAACTAAGGATTTTCCATCTGCTGAAATTGCAGGATGACCAATTCCGATTCCACCTTTTACTCCTTTAATTTTAATCTTTTTCGGTGCATCTTCACCTTCTTTCAATGTGTAAATTCTTGGTGCATATTGATGCATCTTACCCCAATTTGTAACTTTTGGTGTTAAAGTTAACAGCCATAAATTGTCTGATTTTGACCAACATATTGCGCCAACGTTAAATTTGTCGAATGATTTGAAAAGCGTTTCTTCTTCTGCTTGTTCATTATTTAAATAAATTCCTGTTTCTGGTCGAGTAGCTTTTCCATAAACTAGATCTTCAGCCTTTTCCGAAAATTCGATTTCACTTTTAGAATAAGTTGATTCTTTGTTTTCGCTTATGAAATATAATTTTTCGTCCTTATATACGGGTGAAAATTGCGCTGAAGGAGTATTGACTTTTTCTAAGTTATGAAGAATGATTTGTGCTTTTGATAAATTATAAAGCTTAGTATAATTTTCGATTTGCTCTTGTAAAAGAAGCGCATCTTTATCTTTTGGATAATAACTTAAATATGCTTTGACTTCTTTTTGTGCCTCTTGAATTTTACCACTATTTTTTAACGAATTTGCATAAAACAAATGGTTCTCTAACTCTAAGTCTTCATTGCTCCAATCTAATTTTGAAAAATATAAATTGGCATTTTCAAAATCATTCAAAAAATAGTATGAATGCGCAAGTTGCAAACTTGTTTTTTGAGTTATTTCTGAACTTCCATGAGCATCAATAAATTTTCTAAACTCAAAGTTTTCAAACAACACATCGTTTGAGGCCATCTGTGTCCATCCAATTGTTGCTGTACCAAAGAGTCCAATACTTAAAAATAAAGTATATTTTAACATCCTTCTTAGAAATTGGAAAAGGTAGAATAAACTCTGTTTCTTTTTTTCCATGAACTTTTACGTCCATTTGTTATATCAACACCAAGATATAATTCGTGAGTTCCAGCGTTATAATCTGAAAGTGAACTGATATTAATGTCGTAAGAATAACCAAATTTTACTGGGCCTAAACGAACACCAGCCATTAATGCAATTGCATCTTTGAAACGGTATGAAATTCCACCCCAATAGGTTTTGTCATAAGTTGCGCTTGCATTAAAATCGAAAGTAAATGGAGCATTACCCATCATTCTAAACAAAGTGCTTGGTGTTATTTCTAATTTATCACCTGCCTCAAATGTATAGCCTGCCATTAAATAATAAGTTCTTTCTAATCTGTTTGCTACATCATCTTCGATGTCAAACAAATCCTTTCGTGATTGAATTAAATGCCAAGAAGAAACACCAACGAAAAGATTTTTTGAAGTTAACACAATACCAGCGTTTGCATCAGGTGTTAGACGATTATTTGAATTCATAGCTACAGCATTATCATCAGGAACTTCAGTTTTCATTCTATCTCTGTCTAAATAAAATTGTGTCAAAGAAACTCCAAGTCCGAACGATAGTGCGTATTCTTCATTCAATTTTAACTTATAAGCCAAGTTTGGACTAATCCCTGTTCTTCTTGTTGGCCCTGTTGCATCATTATATATTGTTCCACCAACGCTAAAATCATATTTTAGATTTCCTTGACCGAAAAGCGTTTGCGTTACTGGAGCTTGATCTATTCCTACCCACTGTCTTCTAAATGAAACTCCTAAAGTTGTATAACCTTTTAAACCAGTTGCAGCAGGATTTATTGTTAAATCGTTTAGCATATACTGACTAGAAAGTGCGATTTGTTGACTGTAAACATTCAATGCAAAAACAGCCATTATAAGTGTGATAATTGATTTCATCTTTTTTGTTATTGAATTGAATTAACGAACTATAGTTATTGGGCCTGATTGTTTGCCGTAGTCTGGATTATCTATTTCCATTATGTAATAATATGTTCCTGGTGGTAAAGCTTCAGATTTGTAAGTTCCATCCCATTGGAATTGAGATACTTCGCTTGCTTCATATACCACTTGGCCCCACTTAGAAAATATGCTAACCGTCTTGATAATTCCAATATTGCTACTGTTTACATTCCACGTGTCATTTGTTCCGTCAGCATTTGGAGAGAAAGTATTGGGAATATCAAAACAAAGTAATGTCTCATCTACAATTAAACTATCGATGAAGAAAGTACATCCTGAACCATCACCAATAGTTACAGAATAGGAACCTTCAGGAACATTTCTCAACGGATTGGCTATTTGATTGGTATTCCAAGTAAAGGTATAATCTCCAGACAAACTTCCACTAGGAGAAACAAGAATTGAAACACCACCATCACTACATTCATTAACACTCACTTGCGCTGTTCCACTCAATTGACTTGCAACAATTGTCAAGTTTGTACTATCTGTCACTGCACAACCATTATCTCCTGTAAAGGTGTAATATATTTTTGTAGTTCCAACACCAGCTTGTGTTGAATAGAATTGATTATTAATAACACCATTACCGCTGTAAACTCCTCCTGTTGGTAAACCTCCAGTTAATAAAAATGGTGCTTGTAAACCACAAATAGTATCAAATGGCACTATATAAGCATAAGTGTTTTGAACATTTATAAAGATTGATGCGCAATCTGTATTTCCACATGCACCACCTTCAGCTCTTACAAAATAAGAGTTACTACTTGTTGGTGCTACTGAAAGCGTTGTACCAGTGCCAATTGATTGACCTCCACAAGTTGATTCATACCATGACCAATTTGCACCAGAAATAAGATTACCACCTTCAACAGTTAAAGTTGCATTTTCACCTTTACAAAAATTATTATTTGTTGTAGAAACTGATGTTGGCGCAATTGAGCCATTTTGAACATCAACCGTTACTGATTGACAAAGTGAAGCTCCGCAATCACCAACTGCTCTTACATAATAAGTTGTTGTTATAGTTGGATTAACACTTAAAGTTGTCCCAACACCAACTGGAACAGCACCACAAGCACCTGTATACCAAACCCAAACATCATTATTTTGTAATGTGCCTCCATTTAGAGTTAAGATTGAACTAGTTCCAGGACAAATATTATTCTGAGAAGCAGTAACTGAAGTAGGAATTGTTGATGTTGCTCCAACTGCTACGTTTATGGATTGACAATTCGTATTTCCACAAGCACCTTCAGCTCTTACATAATAGGTACCTGATGCTGTTGGATTAATACTAATAATACTTCCTGTTCCTACATTTTGACCTCCACATGTTCCACTGTACCAAACCCAAGAATTACCTGCTGCTAAACTTCCACCTTGAACAGAAAGTGTTAGATTTTGTCCAGGACATAATTGGGTTGCTGAAGGAATAATTGCTGTTGGTTCTGTAGAACTTTGGTTAACTGTTATTGATACACTAACGCAAGACCCTTGTGAACAAGTACTTTCTATTCTTGCAAAATATTGGGTTGAAGTAGTTGGTGATACCGTTAATGTTGATCCAGTTCCAATTGAAGTTCCAGAACCACATCCTCCTTCATACCATACATATTGTGCACCAGCTCCAAGAGAACCTCCTTGTATACTCAAAGTAGTAGATGCTCCTGCACACAAAGTTGGGACAGAAGCGCTTGCACCTGTAGGGTCGATTGAAGCATTTTCAACAGTTACAGTCACTGTATTTGAATTAAGATCACCACAGGAAAGTGTTTTTAAAACTCTTCTAAAACAAGAAGTTTGAGCAATTCCCAATAGAGGATCATAAGTAGAATTTGTTGCACCAACAATATCTACAAAATTTCCTGTACAACCGGCATCAACTTGCCATTGATATGTAAAAGAAGGATGAGTTGGAGTTTGAGTTGAAGTAGAAGTCAGTAAGGATGGGTTTCCTCCTCCACAAACAACTTGATCACCTGCTATTACACCAGCAGTTAAAGGATCAACAAATTGCCAGTTGATTTCAATTTTTGCATCGTATCTGTTGTTTGTAAAAATGTAAGAATTCCATTGACAAGGAGGGTCATTTCTGAAATTTACAGAACCCGCTGCAGCACGTACATCTCTTGCATCATCGCCGTTACCAACACATGAACTAAAAATAGAAGGGTTTGGTTCAAATTGACAAGTATTACTGCAATCTTCTTCCCATCCTTCAATTTCGGCATTTAAGGTAGTAGCATTAGAATTTGTGACATTTGTAAAATTGTAAGGTATTGGACCACCAAACCACCAAGCATTAAATTGATTAGTAGTGTGTATACAACCTGTTGCTTGCCAAGTACTTCCAAAAGAAGTTCCTGTTGTACCATTATCGTTTACCCAAACAAACCAAGTGGGGTCTTGAGCACCCGAAATCCCGCCACCATCATTGTTGTCCGCTCTTGCTCTCAATTCGACTATTCGAACTTGATAATTTATGCTTTGAGCCGAGACCAAGAAGGTCACACAAAATAAAACACTACTTAAAATTAGATTTAATCTTTTCATATTACAACTTTAATTTGTTGATTAATCGAGCACGAAATTAAAAAACATAGATTCATTGAATGTGAACATAAAATCAATGAATTATAAATTTTTAACCAACTAAGTTAACAAATTTTGGTAATTAAAAGCAATTTAAATAAACTGTTTAATTTTAATTTGAAAAAAATAAAAAGGATTTTAATCAAAAAAAAAGAGCCCCAATTGAGACTCCTTTAATTTTTTTGATTAACGATTTTAATGCTCTTCTTCTCCTTCTGCTAGAGGAACAGTTTGTGGAATAAAATCAACATCTGAACCTGGCTTAGAGTAATCATAAGGCCATCTATGAACAGTTGGTAATTCACCTGGCCAGTTACCATGTACGTGCTCTACAGGTGTAGTCCATTCTAAAGAATTAGCATTCCAAGGATTTTGAGGAGCAACTTGACCTCTATAAATACTGTAAAAGAAATTGAATAAAAATAATATTTGTCCTAGTGCTGCTAGAATAGCAAATACAGTAATAATAACGTTCAAATCCATTATCATTTCATAAGAATTTGTATCAAATTCACCATATACTGAATAGTCGTAATAACGTCTTGGCGCTCCTGCAATTCCTACGAAATGCATAGGGAAGAAAACTCCATAGGCCCCTACAATTGTAATCCAAAAATGAACTAATCCTAATCTCATATTCATCATTCTACCGAACATTTTTGGGAACCAATGGTAAACACCTGCAAACATTCCAAACACTGCTGACATACCCATTACGATATGGAAGTGAGCGACAACAAAATAAGTATCATGAATTGCAATATCTAAAGCAGAGTCAGCAAGAATTATTCCTGTTACCCCTCCAGTTATGAAAGTAGAAACAAGTCCTATAGCGAACAACATTGCAGGAGTTAAGATTAATGATCCTTTCCATAAAGTTGTTAAGTAATTGAATACTTTTACTGCTGATGGAATAGCAATCAATAAGGTTGTGAATACGAATACTGAACCTAGGAATGGATTCATTCCTGTTACGAACATATGATGGCCCCAAACGATAAAGGATAAGAACCCAATAGCTAAAATAGATCCAATCATTGCTTTGTAACCAAATATTGGCTTTCTTGAGTTTGTTGCAATTACTTCTGATGACAAACCTAAAGCAGGTAACAATACAATGTAAACTTCAGGGTGACCTAAAAACCAAAATAAATGTTGATATAAAATTGGAGAACCACCATGATTAGCTAACATCTCCCCACCAACTATAATGTCAGATAAGTAAAAGCTTGTTCCAGCTAATCTATCCATGATTAAAAGTAAAACAGCTGATAACAAAACTGGGAACGAAAGAACTCCTAAAATTGCTGTTACAAAGAAAGCCCAAATGGTAAGAGGCATTCTTGTCATACTCATACCTTTTGTTCTTAAATTAATAACAGTAACGATATAATTCAAAGATCCTATTAATGATGATGCAATAAAAATAGCCATTGAAAATAACCAAAGTGTCATCCCCATGCCAGAACCTGATACCGCTTGTGGTAAAGCAGATAATGGTGGATAAATTGTCCATCCTGCCATTGCTGGTCCTGACTCAACGAACAAAGAAACTAACATCAAAAGAGATGATAAAAAGAAAAACCAATATGAAAGCATATTCATAAAACCAGACGCCATATCACGAGCACCTAGTTGCAACGGAATTAATAGGTTTGAAAATGTACCTGATAAACCACCTGTCAAAAGGAAGAAAACCATGATAGTACCATGAATTGTTACTAAACCTAAGTACATATCCTCTTTTAAAACACCACCTGGTGCCCATTTTTCACCTAAAAAGAAAGATAAAAAATCGGAACTTTCACCTGGCCATGCTAATTGTATTCTAAATAAAATTGATAACATCATTGCCACAAGTCCCATGAAAACTGCAGTCATTAGAAACTGTTTTCCAATCATTTTGTGATCTTGACTAAAAATATACTTAGATACAAAGTTCTCTTCATGATGATGAACATCGTGGTTGTCGTGTGAATGTCCGTGTCCGTGATCTTCGTGTGCTATTGAAGCCATTTTATTAATTTATTTTAGTATTAATAATTAATTTTTCTATTTTTTTTATATTACATTGGGTTAGCTACCGCTAATGTATCAGCAACTGCAACGATTGGAGCTGCTGCCGCTTCTGCAACAGGGAAGTATTTGTCTTTGAATGTTTGTTTCATCATAACATTCATCCATTCTTTATAATCTGCCTTCTCTTTAACCACTACAATCATTTTCATTTTGTAATGCGCACCACCACAAATTTTATTACACATTAACACGTAATTAAATTTAGGATCATTTTTCTTTTTACGCATTTCCTCTGTAGTAATTGTTGGAGTAAATTTTGTTCTTGTGGCCATACCAGGTACTGCATTAATCTGAGCTCTAAAATGTACAAACAACGCAGAGTGAATTACGTCTTTTGATCTGAAGATAAATTCATACTCTTGATCTTTAGATAAGAACAAGGTGTCTTTAACAATGATGTCATCCCACGCGCTCGCATCGATTTTAGGATTATGATTTTGTTTCATTTGTGTTAACAAGCGATACAAACGTTCTTTTCTTGAAAGATCAACCTTTAATACAGAAATAGTTGAATCACTTAGAACTGTATCTCTATTGTTCAATAACTTTTGAATATTACGAATTCCACTTGGACCTTCCATCATAATTCTTAATGATGAATCAATTGTATTCGTAGTAATTAATGCTAATTCATTATTGTCGGTTGTCAACTTGTAATCGTATTTTCCTAATACGTTGTCTTTTCCTGCATAGCGTGCAGTCCAATCAAACTGTTTAGAAAATAACTCCACATTAATTGCATCCTTTCCAGACATTCCTGTTAAGTTATTCCATGTTTTTAAACCTAAAATAATGATTACCGCTAAAACCACAGCTGGAACAACCGTCCAAAGCATTTCCAATTTATTATTGTGCGGATAATAAAAAGCTGGAACACCTGGTTTCTTAACATACTTATATGTGAAATAAAATAACAAGAAGTTAGTAATAAAGAAAACAACTGTGATAATTATTAGATTCAAATTTAACAACCAATCTGTTTCAATACCACCAACTGAAGCTGCTTCTCCTCTTCCAGTCCAACCATAATGAAGAAACAAATAGATAACAGAAATAAAAAATGCTATCATGAAGCCAAGCATCATCTTTGCATTTAAATGATTATCTCTTGTAGAGATTTCATGTTCACCAGTTTTTCGAAGTTTAGTTGAAAGCTCATAAACACGAACTAGTTGAGCAATTGCTACTGCTCCTAGAATTATAACAAGTAAAATAATTAATTTATTTTCCATTTTTTTTAAACTATATCGTTATTAAATATCGTGGTGTAAACTCTCGTCTAAGAAAGGGTGATTAACTGGAGTTAACGGAGCTTTGGTTAAATTGTTCAGTACAACATACATAAAAATTCCTAAAACCATTACTGCCATTCCTATCTCTAAGAACCCGATGTGAGCATTTGCACCTAATGATCCTGCAGAAACCATAATATAAACATCAACCCAGTGACCTGCCAAAATAATTAAACCTACCACTGTTAAAATACCTGCATGACGTTTTGCATCTCTTGACATTAACAACAACATAGGAAAAGCAAAGTTTATTACAAACATTGCAAAATACATTACTTTATAATTATCAATTCTCATTTGATAATATGTAACCTCTTCACCTATGTTAGCATACCAAATCAACATAAATTGAGAAAACCATAAATAAGACCATAAAAAAGAAGTTGCAAACGTCCATTTACCTAAATCGTGAATGTGCGAATCGTTTACTTTTTTGAGATATCCCAGTTTTTTAAGGTATAACGTTGTAATAACCAAAACTACCATTGTTGAGCACCACATTCCAGCAAAAGTATACCAACCATAAAGTGTAGAAAACCAATGAACATCAATTGACATTAGCCAATCCCAAGATGAAGTTGAACTAAACACAGCAAAGAACACTAAAAACAAAGCACCTTGACGGTAGTTTTTAAAGTGTAACTCAGTACCACCAATTCTATCCTCTTCAAGTGAACGTTTTTTGAAACCATTTAAGAAATAGAAATATGTTAGAAAGTATACTACCGTTCTAATCCAAAAAAACGTTTTGTTCAAATATGCTGATTTACCTTGAATTATCTCATCATGAGCTACTGTTTCAGGATCCATCCATGTGTAGATATGAGCACCATCCATGAAGGTGATAGTTAATAAAACAATCCCAAACAATCCCATTCCGTAAGGAATAAAACCAGCAACTGCTTCTATAACACGTTTTACTGAAGCGTACCATCCTGTTTCAGTAGCATATTGTAATGCTAAAAAGAACAATGCTCCTAAACCTAAAGCGAAATAGAAAAAACCGTTAATTAATCCATTTGTCAAAAGTCTCGTTTTAAAATGGTGATCACCCATTCCTGTTGCAATACCTACAACAGTAAGTAACAATCCGACAGCAATTAGTCCGAAGGTTACGTTCTTAGCTTTCTTTGTAATTTGAAATTCCATCTCACTAAATTAATTAAGGTTTTACTGCTGTTGTATCACTTTTAGCTGCACTTACAGCAGCAACTCCATTAGCGTCAAATTTTCCGTAATTAGGATCTTGGAATTGACGAACATAATGAACAAGTGTCCATATTTCTTTTTTATTCAATAATGAGTTGTGTGCACCCATCATTCCTTTTCCATAGTAAATTGAATAAAACATTTGACCATCTGATAATGCTGTTAAGTTTGCATAATTAGGTACACCTGAATAAGCGCCACTTGTAACCATAGATCCATTTCCATCACCTTTCTCTCCATGACAGTGTTGACACATGGCAGTAAATAACTCCTTACCATTTTTTAGAATTACCTCTGCATTTTTAGCTGTTAAAGGAATTGCATTCTTGTCATTTATTGCAAGAGCATATTCATCTAGCAAACTAACATCAGTTCCGAACAAACCATGCGTTTCTCTAAATGCTATATTCGCTTTTCTCAAGTTCGGTAACATTAACTTAACTTCAGTAGAGTCAGTTCCAAAGTATGGAATAGTATTTCTAGGAGGAGTTTTAGCTGATAATAGTGATTTTAAAGCCGTAACTTCTTTGCCTCTAATTTCAGCATAATCAACATAAGCCTCAATAGCTGGGGAACGATACATATCCGGCATATATTCATATCCTGAACTATCAGGATTGGAAGTACAAGAACTTGTGAACAATAGCGAAATAGCTAGTGTTGAAAATCCTAATACTGTCAAAAACGTTCTTTTCATCTTGTTATACGCTTTATTGCTTATTTAACTTCTTTTTTATCCAATTCAAAATAACCTGTATCACTTAAAAGTGCATCAATAGCTTCTTCAGTCAAAGTTGAATTTTCACTCAATCGGATTTCCATTACAAATTTGTCATCCGTTGTTCTTGGATCTGGATTTTGAGCTGGCATTCCTGGCAAAGTTTTATTTAATAATAAATAAGTTATCGCCATTCCATGAGCTGCACACAAAACTGTAAACTCGAAAGAAATTGGAACAAAAGCTAAAATATTATCTAAATAAGTAAAGTTTGGTTTACCTCCAATATTCATCGGCCAATCTACAACCATGAAATAACGCATTCCTAAAGTTGCAAGTGTTAAACCTGTTAAACCATACAAGAACGCCATGATTCCTAAACGTGTATTTTTAATACCAATAATAGGATCTATTCCGTGAATAGGAAATGGAGAAAAAACTTCAGAAATTTTTACACCGTTTGATACGAGCTTCTTTGCGCCATCTTTCAAAACATGGTCGTCATCGTACATTACATAAATTACTTTATCTGACATTTTATTATCTATTAATGGTGATTGTGATAATCAGGTGACTCTTTATAAGATTGACCAGAACCTTTCAAAATTGTTTTAACTTCATTCAAAGCTAATACAGGGAAAAAGCGAGCAAATAATAAGAAGAATACGAAGAAAAGTCCTATTGTTCCAACATAAACACCTATATCAATATGACTAGGGTAATGCATACTCCATGCTGCAGGAATATAATCTCTGTGAATTGAAGTAACGATAATTACATAACGCTCGAACCACATACCGATATTTACTACAATTGAAATGAAGAATGTGAACATTAAACTTCTTCTTAATTTTCTGAACCACATTAACTGAGGAGAAATTACGTTACATGTCATCATCGACCAGTAAGCCCACCAATAAGGACCAGTTGCTCTATTCAAGAATGCATAAGCTTCATACTCAACTCCAGAATACCAAGAAATAAATAACTCAGTAATATATGCTGTACCTACTATTGAACCAGTTACCATGATAACGATGTTCATATATTCAACGTGTTTTGTATGAATATATGCTTCCAATCCCATAGCTTTTCTCATTACTAACATTAAAGTTTGTACCATCGCAAATCCAGAGAATACAGCACCTGCCACGAAATATGGAGGGAAGATTGTTGTATGCCATCCAGGAATAACTGATGTAGCAAAGTCAAAAGATACAATAGAGTGAACTGAGAATACCAAAGGAGTAGCTAAACCAGCCAAAACTAAAGAAACTAATTCAAAACGATTCCAGTTTTTAGCTCTTCCTGACCAACCAAATGAAAGTATTGAATACATTTTTTTAGCAAGTGGTTTTTTAGCTCTATCACGAATTGTTGCAAAATCAGGTATCAAACCAATATACCAAAATACTAATGAAACTGATAAATAAGTAGATATCGCAAATACGTCCCAAAGCAATGGTGAGTTAAAGTTAACCCATAAAGAACCAAATTGATTTGGTAGTGGAAGAACCCAATAACCAACCCATAAACGACCCATGTGAATTAATGGAAACAAACCAGCCATGAATACTGCGAAAATAGTCATAGCTTCTGCAGAACGGTTAATCGCCATTCTCCATTTTTGACGGAAAAGTAATAATACCGCTGAAATCAATGTACCAGCGTGACCTATACCTACCCACCAAACGAAGTTCGTGATATCCCACGCCCATCCAATAGTTTTGTTTAATCCCCATACACCGACACCTGTTCCTAATAAGTAAAGAATACACCCTACTCCATAAAGACCAATTATCAATGCTATACCAAACAAGATATACCACATTTTAGGTGCTTTGTCCTCAATTGGACGGCAAACATCCTCTGTAATATCATGATAGGTTTTATGACCTAAAATGAGGGGTTCTCTAATTGCTGCTTCCTTTTGCATTACAAATTTTTATTTTCGATTAATGATGCGCTTTTTTATCTCCGTGCTCTCCGTGTCCACCGTGATGAGCAGTTTCCTTAACAACTTGCAATTTTTCCAATTCCTTGTTGTCTTCGTTTCTTACTTTCACTTTGTACCAAATATTTGGTTTAACACCAATTTCCTCGAGTGCTTGATAACTTCTTTTGTCTTCAGAACTTTTTCTTACCATTGAGCGAATGTCATTCCAGTCACCAACGATAATTGCATTTGTAGGACATGAATCAGAACATGCAGTTGCGAATTCTCCATCACCTACAACTCTACCGTCTTTCTTAGCAGCTAATTTAGTTGATTGAATTCGTTGAACACATAATGAACATTTTTCCATTACACCTCTTGTTCTTACTGTAACGTCAGGATTTAAAACCATACGACCTAAATCATCTTGAGCTGGATTTACTTCTGTAAATTTCTTATAAGAAGGGTAATTAAACCAGTTGAAACGTCTTACCTTGTATGGACAGTTGTTTGCACAATATCTAGTTCCGATGCAACGGTTATAAGCCATTTGATTTAAACCTTCATTGCTGTGTGTTGTTGCAGCCACAGGACAAACAGTCTCACATGGAGCATGATTACAATGATGACACATTAATGGCATGTGAACTACCTTTGGATTTTCAGCCGCAAGCTCTGCCTTGTCGTAAGAGAAAGTGTCTTTGTCTTTTCTTGTACCTACTGTTGATTCTTCATCAGAAGCAAAATATCGGTCGATACGTAACCAATGCATTTCACGACCTCTTCTCACTTCGTCTTTTCCTACAACTGGTACGTTATTTTCGGATTGACAAGCGATTAAACAAGAACCACAACCGATACAAGAAGACAAATCAATTGTCATTCCCCAACGGTGACCAATTTTCTCAACTGGATGTGCATCCCATAAGTCGAATTCACTAACTGGTGCCTCTTCGTGCTCACCTTTTGCATTTAAGCGTTGAAGTGTGTGAGCAGGATTGTATGCTTCTTTATCTTTATGTGTGAAAATATCTAAAGTTGTTTCACGAACAATAGAGTGACGACCCATCACAGTGTGATGAATTTGTGTAGCCGCAAATGGATATACTCCATCTGATTTAGAAACCTTTGCTATTGCAGCGTATTGAATAGTATCATTAGCAAAAGAAGTGAATGCAAACGCATTACCTCCGATAGGAGCTGGATTACCATTTTCAGATTCTACATAACCACCATATTCTTTAGTTTGAAATGCTGCTTTACCGATTTTTTCACCGTTTGCACCTCTTCCATATCCCAAAGCAACACCAACTGTTTTCAAAGCTTGCCCAGGTAATGGGTAAACAGGTAAAGTCAATGATTTATTACCAACTGTAATTGTAGCTAAACTCAAACCATTTTCTTGGTCATAAGTTGTAGCATAACCCGCTTCAGTCATTTCAATCGGGTTCATTGTGATGTAATTATCCCAAGTAGCTTTCGTAATTGGATCAGGCATCTCTTGTAACCATGGGTTATTTGCATGAATACCTGTTCCTATGGCAGCTTTTTGATACATTACTACCTCAACATCACCTGCAATTGGCAAACCAGTAACTACTGCATCTTTATAGATTAAAGCTGAAGGAACAACTGGTGCTTCAATACAACTGTTGTGAGTCGTATAAGCGAAATCTCCTGTTGGATATAATGTTGTGAATGTTTCTTTAATATAATCATAAGCAACTGTAGAATCTTTACCACCTCTTGCTCTTTTTCCATTCCACACTAATAAAGACTCTAAAGCGGAAGCTGTATTGTGTAATGGACGAATTGTTGGTTGAGCAATAGCGTATTCGCTTTGAATTGCTTTGTAATCATTCCAAGATTCTAAAGCATGGTGATCAGGACAAATATAAGTTGCTAAAGCTGCTGTTTCATCAGCATGAGAAGCAAAAGAAACAGTTGTTTTGATTTTCTTCAATGCTTTTCCAAATTCAGCTCCGTTTGGTAAAGTATAAACTGGATTCACACCATACATTAACAATACATCAGGTCCTTTTCCTCCAATTATTTTATTCACTAATTTCTCAACTTGAGAATCTTGTGCTTGGAATAAATCAATTGTATTACTTAAATCGATAGTAGTACCGTAAGCGTTTAATTGATTATTAATTTTATTTGTAAGAATTTGAAGTCCCACATTGTTGCTTCCACAAACAACAATAGATTCTTTCCTAGATTTTTTCAAAGAAGCAATAGCTTGGTCGGCTGCTGCTTTGGCTGAACCTTTCAAGTTTGCTGCAACTGAAGTTGAACCACCCAAACCTTTTAAAATATATGCTAAAACTGTTGCTTGTTCTGAGGGTTTTATCATTCCTCTGTAATCTGCATTGGAACCAGAAATTGATAAAACAGATTCGAAATGTATGTACTTAGACATCCACTCTCCATCTGGATTTCTTCTTTCACCAAATTGTTTAGCAAATTGTGTTGGAAGTAACCAAGAACTTAAGAAATCAGCACAAACACTAACTATTGTTTTTGCTTTTGAAAAGTCATAGTTTGGAATAATTGGAGCTCCGAAATTCTTGAAATTTGCTTCTCTAATTGCTGCATAAGAAACAGCATCATAAGTTACGTGAGCGAATTTTGTTCCACCTTCACCATTCAATGTTAAAGCCATATCATCGATAGCTCTTTTCATTGAAGGACTGATGATCGAGTTTGTCAAAAGAACTACATCTTTCGCCTTTTTCAAATCAGCAGAGATTGCGTCATCGACTTTCGACCATGAAGTTAATTTTCCATTAGCTGTTGCTCCTATAACACGTTCACTATCATACAAACCTAATACAGATGCAATAATTTGTGGATTAACATTTCCTTTTGTAAAACCGAAGTCTTTGTTTCCTTTGATATAAATTGGACGGCCTTCTCTTGTTTTAACTAAAATGCTAGCGTAAGAAACACCATCATAATAAGTTGAAGCATACCACGTTGGCATACCAGGAGTAACGTTTTCAGGCTTCACTACATAAGGTACAGCTTTAGTAACTGGCGCCTCACAAGCTGCTAAAGTTGCTGCTGCAACCGAGAAACCTAAAAATTTAAGGAAATCTCTTCTAGCAGTTGAAGTTTCGTTCAACTTTTCGTCAGCTAAGAAATCTTCAATCGTCTGTTGATGAGGAAATTCTTGCTCCTTGTGCTTGATGAATTCAGGTGTTTCCTTTAATTCTTCAAGACCTTTCCAATATTTTTTTGTTATTCCCATAGTCTATGTTTCGACAAGAATATTATTAATTAATTAATAGTGACATTTTGCACATTCCCAACCACCTAATTCGTTAACGGTAATTTTTCCGTCTTTCAAATATTTACGATACAATGGTTTATCCATTTTCAATCTTCTGTGAATCTCGTCGTAGTAAGCATTTTTACCATTTCCAATTGCAACTTCTTTAGCGCCATGACATTCAATACACCAACCCATTGTTAAAGTAGGTTTAGTTAATTTGATGTTTCCTTCGATTTTATTAAGTTCTTCTACTGGTTGAACTTTTGCAGTTTCAGTCATAGTTGTCATGTCACCGTGACATTGTTTACAATCAATTCCACCAACTACAACGTGTTGAGAGTGATTGAAATAAACGTGATCAGGAAGAACGTGAACTTTATTCCAAACAATTGGAGTTTCTTTTCCAGTGTATTTTCCAGCTCCACTTGGATCCCAACCTGCAGCTTTATAGATTTTTTGAATTTCTCCAGCGAATGGTTTCCCTTCTCCATTGATTTGTTTGTGACAATTCATACATACGTTTACTGAAGGAATTCCTGCATGTTTAGATTTTGTTACTGAATTGTGACAATATTTACAATCAATTCCATTGATTCCTGCGTGTGCAGCATGAGGGAAAGCAATTGGTTGAGATGGTTGGTAATTTTCTACTACTCCTATTGTAGCTAATGATTGGAAGAAGCCAACTATTAAAGCAATTACAACAATTAAGGTTGTAACACCAACATATACTTTATTTTTCCAAGCCCAAGATCTAAGTTCTTCGCCATAAGTTAATTTTTCTTGAGCAGCTGGATCATCAGAAGTAGCAATACTTAGTTGTCTTCTAACACCCCCTACCGCTAAGATAATAACAATGAAAATAACTCCCATCACTATCCAAATCCAAGAGACTGAGCCCTCTTCTTCTGTTTCTGTCGTCATTTCACCACTTGCGCCACCAGTAGCACCACCTCCTCCAGGACCTACAGTTGCTGGATCTGGTTGAGCATCTACCCAATCAAGAATCGCATCGATATCTTCTTTTTTCAAGTCTGGAAAAGCAGACATTGCCGTTGGAGACCATTTAGAAACCTCAGCAGCATATGGGTCACTTGCCGCAGCAGTTTGCCAATTGTTTACCCAGGTATAAATCGAACCCTCCTTTGCACCACCAGCTGCCCACTTGTCACGAACCTGGAACAATTTTGGACCAGTTCCATTCTTGTGTGTTTGGTGACATGTCGCACATTTCGACTTGAAAAGCGCTTCTCCTTGAGAAAAAGCATTGAAATTAAGCAGCGACAAACTGATCAATAAGACAGTTGCGGCTAGCTTTCTAAGACCATTAATCATTTGAATATTAGATATTTTCATGAAAATAATTACTAAATTCTGTATAAATAAATACGATTTTAACGCATTTTAACGAGAGCAAAATTAGAAGTTTAGCTGTATTCAATGACAGTTTTGTGACAAAAATCAATGGAATTGTGTTAATTTAAAACCATTCTAAATAAGGGCGTGATTTAAGATTCATTAACAATTTGAAATGAAGTATATTAGAGATGTGGAAAACAATTAAGTCTTTACTAATATTTCAATTGTAATCTTTTACTTTTGCAATGAAAAAACAAGTTCTCCCATGAAATTACTTTTTAAACTAGTATTGCTTTTGATTAGTTGCCATTCGACTATTTCGATTGGACAAATAAACGTGGTTAAAGACAGTCGCATAGATGAAAAAATTCAAAATAAAGCTCAAAAACAACTATTAGGTTACCGTGTCCAAATTTGCTTTGATTCGGATAAAACTTTGGTGGATCAAATGCGGGCTAAGTTTATTAGTCAATATCCGAAAATTGATACATATATCACTTTCGATGCGCCTAATTTTAATTTAAAAGTTGGAGATTTCAGAACGCAAATTGAAGCGGAAAAATTAAAGGAAAAAATTGTTGCTGATTATTCCATAACCATTATCCACAAAGAACTGATTAATTTACCACGAGTAGATTAATCACAAAACACCAACAAATGAGTGGTAATTTACTAAAAAAGATTTGCTTTCCGCTTTCGGAAAACGTCGAAAAGTACCTAAAAAAACACAATCGAATCATAGTTTTACCTCTTTCTTACGAGAGTTTGTTGCGCTACCAAGATTCTTTTCCACTTGGGAATTCACTTTGGATTTCGGTGCTATACAATCACGATGACTTCGATGAGATAAATAAAGGCTTGTGTTACATTTATTCGTTACTTAAAACAGATGGCGACGTTTCAGTTATTGAGCATTTAAGAGTGGACCGCATCGACTTTTGTTTGTTCGGGAATTCTAACCCTTTCCGAATTCGTATAGTTAACAACTTTAACGATAACTACGATTATTTCTACGTAAAAAAAACAGATGTTTCGCGTGTACTTGGATTAGAAATGGAAGATATTCTTTCTCCTAATCGAATTAATTATTTTATTAACGAAAACACGCTAATAGAAGAACACATTTCTGGGATTCCTGGAGATGACTTCCTAAAAAGTGAAATTAACAACCCAAAAACGAATAAAACACGATTAGCTAAAGAGTTTATTAAATTCAATGAACGAAGTTTTTACACACTTTTAGGTGATATGCGTTCTTACAACTACGTGGTCGAAATGACACACGACTTTGATGACGTCCAATATCGCATTCGTTCAATTGACTTTGACCAACAATGTTATGAAGGAAGAAAGAATTTTTACTTGCCACAGTTTTTTAAATAGAATAATGTTTTGGTTAAACTTTCGCTTGAGATGCTAAATGAGCGGTCAATCAATCAATATCAAATTGAAGAACGTTCACGTTTGGTAAGAAGGATTAAACATTCCAACAAAATTCTAGAAGACTTATTTAAAACGATGGAAAAGGAAACACTATCTAAACCTGAAAAAATAAAACAACTTGCAAAAGATCTTTCCGTTCACCATAAAGATGACGGTTTTAAAGATTGCAAAAATATGATTGAAATTCTTCGCTTGAATTTACAGCACTTGAATAGAAATTCAATTTAAAAATGCTTCCAGCCTTGTGCTTTTAAAGTGATTGCCGAACCTGATTTATCAATAAAATATATCCCATCTTTTTCATCAGTGATATGTCCAATGATTGTCATATTTGGATTACTATTTACTTTTTCAAAATCTTCTTGTTTAACTGTGAAAAGTAACTCGTAGTCCTCTCCCCCATTCAAGGCACAAGTACTTGGGTCTAAATTGAAATCAATTGCTGTCATGGAAGTTTTTGCGTCAATTGGAATTTTTTCATCGTACAAATAACAACCAACTTTACTTGCTTTACAAATATGTAAAATCTCCGAAGCTAAACCATCTGAAATATCAATCATCGCAGTTGGGACAACTTCTAATTCCTTTAAATATTCAATGACGTCAACACGCGCCTCCGGTTTCAGCTGACGCTCCATAATGTAGTCGTGTCCATCTAAATCAGGTTGAATATTCGGATTTGCTTGAAAAACTTCTTTTTCTCTTTCTAATAACTGTAAACCCATATATGCAGCACCCAAATCTCCAGTCACAACTAACAAATCGTATTCTTTAGCACCACTTCGATAAGCTATTTTATCCTTTGCTACGCGACCTACTACAGCCACATTTATCATCAATCCTGCGCGAGAAGAAGTTGTATCACCACCAATTAAATCTACTTTATAGTGTTCACAAGCGAGCTTGATACCTTCGTATAATTCTTCTAAGGCTTCGAGTGAAAATTTGCTTGAAACAGCAATAGAAACAGTAATTTGTTCAGCTATTCCATTCATTGCACAAATATCCGAAACATTGACAGCAACTGCTTTGTAACCTAAATGTTTCAAAGGCATATACATTAAATTGAAATGTACACCTTCCACTAAAGAATCGGTAGATAGTAATAAGGATTCTGTTTCAGAAAGTGCAATAACAGCAGCATCATCACCAATACCTAATAATGTATTTGGATTTCTATTTTCAAATTGATTGGTTAATTGGTCAATTAAAGCAAACTCACCTAACTCATCGATATTTCTTAACTTTTTTTCTTCACTCATTTGATTGAACTTATTTTAAATCAGGTTGCAAAATTAAGAACAAAATCAACCCATTAAGGATTAAGGTTGAATGACACCTAAATAATTAAAAATTGGATCCGATTTCTGTATAATATCAGATACTTTTTTCTGAATTAAAACATCTGGTTGAATGGGTGCGTGCTGAATTGTTTCATAATTGGTCGGAGTGAATTTTAAAGTCGAAATCATAATCGGAAACTGTGAATTAGACAAACGTATGGTCGCGCTATTACCAAAAGTTCCACTCATTGGACCCATGCAAGGCGAACCAACAATCTTTCCACGCTCGTTATCTCTAAACCATGAGGCAAACAATGCTGATGCCGACATGGAAAAACCATTAATCACCAATGTACATTCACCGTCATAGACTTTATTAAGTTGATTTTTAGGTAAATAATCGTAAAGAATAGTTTTTACTGTTCCCAAAGGACTTTGGAAAAAATCGTATTCTTTACTGATTATCCCTTTTGGATAAACGATACGCGCTCGTTTTTGGAATTGCCATCTTTGATAAAAAGGCAACAACGAAAATCGATCATATTTACTTCGTTTATAAAGGTAGTTCATTTGCTGGTTGCGTTTAGCTTTATTCAAATAGGAAATCAGGTATTCTTGTGCCAAAATCAATCCGCCCCGATTGTCGCGCAAATCAATCACAATATTTTTACATTTCTTCAGCTCCACTTCCAAAAAAAATAAGTCAATTTGCTTCTTGTACTTTGCTAGATTGCGGGCTTCAAAAGATTTAACAGTAAGAACTGCCACATTGTTTTTATCGAAAAAATAGCTTAATTCTTCAGTATCATACCAGTTTTTCAAACGCATCATCTTTTTGACAGGAATCGTTTCACACACTTTACTCAATGTATCACCCGCAAGCGAACGGTATTTAAACCGAACTTCTGTTTCCGAATTGTAAAGGTTAAAAACAACACCTGCCATTTTCGAGGCAATTTCAGCTTGAGGAGAAAACGCATCTCCCTCCAAAAAACAATAGCGCTTACTTAAAAGATAGAGTTCTTTCGGCTTTTTTCCGTTGATTTCTAAAATTTCACAACCCAAAGGCAAGGCTTCAAACAAGACTTTCTCTATGTAGTATTTTCCCTCTATTTCCTTCAAATAAAAAGGAACAATTGGTTTTTTTCGATTGGCTTGAAGGAGAATATCGCGCGGATTAAAATTCGTATGTGAATCTTTAATTCCGTGAACGAAATCGGCAACAATCTCAGCAAATTCCAAAACGGTTTTCTCCGACGAAACAGCATAAAGTGCTCTTTTATAATTCTGATAATAAGTTGAATCGGTGATGTATAAAAACGGACTTGGATGAATGTCTAAAACAGATTCGTGTAGTTGCACCAAATCATTAACCATCGCTTCAGGACAAATTTTCGCTTGCTGGGCAATCGCTTTTGAAAGGTTCGGGAAATCTGTACAAGTTTGTGCACGTGTAAAAAAGGCAATTGAAACGACAAAAAAATGTAGAAATAAATGCTTCATCTAAAGGATTTCATATCGAAGATAAGGGGTTTTTGAATAAAAACAAATTATGAATGAACTTAGAGCAAAATTCAACCCTTAATTCAACGACTACTAGATGTGAAAAACTACTTTGAATTTTCAATCTTTGCTTTTTTTTTCTTTATCAAAAGGAATCACCATGAAGAAGTAGCCAAGCTAAAATTCAACGCTCTGAATTTATTTGTTCGCTTTTATTAATAAGTGAAAATTGTACGTATGGCTATATCGCATTTTTCACAATCAATTCCACTTCATCCAAAGTCAAATCTTGGCGCTCGCCCATCGCAGTCCAATTTCGTTCTTTGAAACGTTCTTTGATGATTTGTGGAGCATCGTTGCAAGTGTCTGTGTAATCTGAAAGTTTGGTTTTGATTCCCAAGGATTGGAAGAAAGCTTCCGTTTTTTCAATTGCTTCGTGCGCACGATTTTCGCCGGTTAAATTCCAAACGCGTGTGGCATATTGCGTTAATTTTTCTTTTTTGTTTTCGAATTTCACTTCCAATAATCGCGGACAAACGATTGCCAACGATTGTGCGTGGTCCACTCCGTATAAAGCTGTCAATTCATGACCAATCATGTGCGTCGCCCAGTCGGTTGGAACGCCACAACGTAAATTGCCATTCAAGGCATGGTTGGCGCACCACATCAAATTCGCTGCAGCTTCGTAATCGCTTGGGTATTGCATTACTTTCGGTGCAATTTCAATCAAGGTGGAAAGGATGGCTTCTGCTTCGCGTTCTTGCAGTAAATTTCCTGTTGGGTAGGTTAAATATTGCTCCAACGTGTGCATGAAAGCGTCTGTAACTCCGTTTGCCAATTGACGTTTTGGAAGCGTTGCCACAAGGGTTGGGTCCATGAATGAAAACACAGGAAAAAACAAAGGTCCGCCCATCGTGCGTTTTTCTTTCAAGGAAGAACGACTGATTACCGCGCCACTGTTCGCTTCAGAACCAGTTGCTGGAATGGTTAAAACTGCGCCAAAAGGAACGGCCGTTGTAAACACTTTTCCTTCCAAACGCAACAAGACTTCCCACGGGTCGCCAGCGTAATTGATAGCTCCGGAAACGAATTTTATTCCGTCGATTACCGAACCGCCACCCACTGCCAAAATGAAACCGATTTGTTTTTCGCGGCACACTTCAACGGCTTTCATCAAGGTGTCAAATTCTGGATTGGCTTCGATGCCAACAAATTCTGTGATTTCAAAATCTTTGAGTTCTATTCTGATTTTTGCCAGCAAACCAATTTTCTCTGCGCTTCCACCACCGTAAGCAATTAAGATTTTCTTTGAAGTGGTAGCATTTGCAAGGTATTGCGGCAATTTTGACAATTGATCTTTTCCAAAAACGATTTTGGTTGGGTTTTGTATTTCGAAGTTTAACATGCTGCTTTTTTAATTTGAGTTTAATATTAGTTTAAAAGGAGATTGTAAAGGTTGTTTTAAGAAAAATTGGGGGTAGGTTTATTTATCCAAATTCTCAAATCAAGGTTAAGTATCCCCACCAACCCTCGCCCCGACGAAAGCGGAAAGCTTTGCGAACTGAAACACTCAGCCACAAATTTGAAAAAGCGACTGAAAGAAGCTCTTTTCAGATTTATGGTGGCGTAGTAGTTTTGGTTTGCAAACTTGCAGCTGTAGGCGGAATAGGCGCAAGATTTTACACTTTTTACTTTAAGTTTTCTTTAGCTTCACTTCCTTTAAACAAGGGTTTTCCTTGCAATGCTTGAATGAGGGTGAGTAGCGCCAAAAGTCCGTATAGCAACGAAAGTGCAAGGGTCAATTTTGTGTTTTTAAAAACGTAGAACGATAAAACGGGTAAGACTTGAAGTGCGTGCATGCCGATAAAATGTGCCACGCGCAAATCGCCAACGGTCTTGCTCCAACCAATGATGAACCACGAGGAATTGTCGTTTAATGCGCCCACGCTGTGATTGAGGCGTGAACCCATTGCAAATCCTTCAAATGAGAAAATGACGAACAAAATAATTCCGAAACGTATGGCCCATAGGTAATAATTGGGTAGTTCTGGAAATGAATTGGTGAAAAATAGCAAACCTACATAGGCGGTGTAAATGGTTACGGCTGAGGCTGCTAATGCCATCATGGAATACAAAGCGGAATAAACGGGTGTGCTTATATTGTAGTGCGAAAGTTGTCCTTTGTTTGCTTGAAAGGCAATGTAAAAGATTTCAAATCCCAACAAAATAATGACCGACCAATTGAATAATTTGATGTTGAAATTGGATAAATAATAGCAATACCAAGCCATCGCCCAGGCAAATAGAAAGGTGGAGAAAGCGAATTTAAAGGGTTTGTACCAAGCGTTTACGTTGTAAACTTGCGTGGTGGTGACTTTTGTGAGGAGTAAAAACGCGAGTGATAAAATCAAGCAGATGAAACCGTAATAGAAAAGGGTTTCGTTTCGCTGTTTGAGGTGGTAGAGGAAGTCGATCATTTGTTAAAAGTAATTTTTTTTGACAATTTTTTTTCTTTTTTGTTCAATATTGTGCTTACGCTAGCTCATGAGTGCAGGTAAAGAAAAAAGTAAGAATTTTGCCATTCTTTTTGCATGATACTTCGACAGGCTCAGTACAGGCTCAAAGAATCAAAAAATCAAGGCTCTGAATTTCTTTTTGTTCGCGAATCTTTGGTCTTGAAATATTTACAACTCGTTGCGAACAATTTTAACTCCTTTCTGAAACTGAAATTTTTCAATCCGTCAGCTGACGGAACAGAAATTCTAAAAATTAACAGTTTCAGTTCAGTAGCTAAAACCTAGAAATTCAAGGCCGGTTTGGTTCGGTGATGTTTCTTAAATAGATCTTGCTTCGGCTTAAGATTTATTTTGAAGGTTTGGATGTTTTTCTTATGCGATTGTAAATAATCAAACTGTTTTTTTGCTTTTTTTCAAAATCTTAATTTTGTTCTGTTGCGTTTCTTTAAGTTCTTTTATAAACTCACTAAATGAACGTTCTTCTTCCAAAGTCATTTTGGTATCTTGACTGCCGATGATGTCTACTTCTAACTATTTGATTTTGTTTTTTCTCATTGTTTTTCAATAACTAGCTTATTGAACAACATAAAGCTACTCAATTCTTAACAAATCGTTCCGTTAAGTTTGAATCTGCTGTCTTGATTTTCAAATAGTATATTCCTTGCGCTAAGGTTTCAATTGGAATCTGAAACTGTGCTTGATTCGGTTTGAAGCGTTTTACTACATTTCCATACGCATCAATGATTTCAACTTGGTTCAGATTTGATGTTGCTTTTAAATTAATTACTTCTTGCGCTGGATTGGGATAGATTTTAACACTTACATTTTTGATTTCTGCAACATTTGAAGTTGTGTTTAATCTTGTCGGACTGGCCGCATAGCAGTCATTTTGAATGCGATACATAGTGAAGTATTCATCGTTAGCTGAAAGATTGCATTGAGAAACAACCGAACCATCTAATAACGATAATCCAATTAATTTTATTTGATCTGTATTATCCATTGTTTGAAAATAATAGACCTTAGTTATGGGGTCAATCGCACCTCCTGAATTAACAATTAAATTGGCATAACTAAGCTGAGTTGGTAGTGGTGTTACTACGCCTGTTTGAGGGTTGATTTTCCCCAATCCTTTTACTCCATTTTGCAAAATTAAACCGTAAATTGTTGTATCCACACAACTATAAGCCGTATTCTGAAAAGAGGAACCTTCACCGTTAATGGTAATGATTGGCTGACTGTAAATCTGTCCATTGTACAAATCTAAGCCGATAAATTTTCCTTCAGATTGAAAATAATAAAGCATTTGATACGGATCAATTGAGCTTCCAGTTAAGGTGTAATTTAGAGCAACTGAGCTATTTGAAATCAAACTAACATTACCTGTTATTAAATCACATTTTGCAAGTCTTAAATCGCCAACCTCCCCTGTCATAGGGTTATTTAAAGATAATGGGTAAAGCCCATACATGATTGAATCAGCAGTATTAAATCTGAAATTACTGAAGCTACCATTATTATTTTGTGAAGCAACAGAAACATCGTTAAGCACTTCTCCCGTTTGTAAACTCACTGTCAACCATGAATCTTCATCTTGAAATGAAAAAGTTTGATTGTATGGATTTATTGATGAGCTAGTTATGTTTACCAAATCACTGAGCACTGAATTGCTAATTACACTAACTTGACCTGTCAACGGATTTATTGATGCGAGTTTAAATCCCGTGGGATTAGACGTTTGGTATAATCCATACATCGTATTATTCACTTGAGCTGATAGTTCAAAACCAAGCACTACTAATAAAAGTAAGGTTAATTTTTTCATAGGAAACGTTTTAAGTTTAAACCAGTATTAATACTATGAATGATTAATTTTGTTCTAATATTGAGCCAATTAAATAAAGAGGCTTCAAACTGGGATTTACTAAGGCTTTAGTAAAAAAGAGTTCTACTAATCAAAAAATCCAAAAAAGAACATCACTGCCGCTTGACGTGGATTCACTCCTTTTGCAGAACCAATAATGCTTCCACTTTTGCGGATGTCGCCATTTGATTCTATCTTTCCTACGATGCTTCCGTTCATCCGCACATCGCCATTTGACTCCACTTTTCCAACGATTGAACCGTTTTTACGAATGTCGCCGTTTGATTCAATTTTTCCTTTGATGCTTCCATTCACACGAATATCGCCATTGGATTCAAACTTTCCTTTGATACTTCCATTGATGCGCACATCACCGTTTGATTCAATTTTTCCGTAAATTGAACCGTTTTTTCGTAAATCTTGTGCGGCTAAATTTTGAACGCAAAAAAAGACTGTAAAAATAAATAGTAATTTTTTCATAATTATAGTTTTAAAGCTCTAAGGTAATTCTTAATTCTTAATTCTTAATTCTTGGGTATAAGAAAAATCTTTGAGGGCAAATCAAGTATTTAAACATTTATGAAATAGGGTTCTATTGAGCAAAATTTGCAGGCGAAAATCTTTATTAACGAAAGTTCTAAAGCATATTTACAAGCCGTTGAAATCATTTACATTTAACGAAACCTAAAGATTTGACATATTTTTATACACCTCATGGATGATGGACAAATACGGTAAACCTTAAGAAAGAGGAATTTGGGGTAGTTTATTTAAAAAGATAATAAATTTTCCTCGATTGAATCTTATAGAAAAGGTATTAAACCATACTTAGAAATAAATTAACCCAATTTTACAACCGTTTAATCTTTCAAATAATTAAAACGAAAATCGTGTTTTTCTTTTTTGAATGTCACCGATTCCCCGGAATCAAAAACCAATCCACCTAGGCATCCATTTGTTTAACTGAATTGGGACGAAGGAGAATTTCTCGTTTGTTATCCAACAAAAACATGGTAGGAGTTCCAAATACATAATAAGATTCAACAATTGGACTTTTCCATTTTTTGAAGTCACAAGTGCTGACGAATGGGAAGGAGCTTGTAAAATTCTGAAAATCATTAACGGCTTCATCCAGAGAAACGAATATAACTTCCACACCTTGTTCCTTCCATTTGGAGTATAATTCTTCAATTTGAGGAATTTCTTCAGCACATTTTGGACAAGCACTCGCTCCAAAAACAATTAGTGAGTAAGGCGTTTTAAAATCAGATAACTTTTTTGGTCTTTGATTTTGCAAATCTACTGAATAGATTGTGTTTTCCGGAAATGTTAAATCGGGAGCAATATTTCCTTTTTTCATCGCACGGTAAGTTTCCAGTTGTTTCGCTAAATCATTGTTGATGGTGCAACTTTCTTCGTTTAATACTTTCAATGCTAAGTATTCTGAAGCTTGAAACAAACTGTGTCTCTCCAACAAATCAAACAAATAATCGGTAACCTCGTTGAGTTTTTTCTCATTTTTTACCAATTTCGTCATCATGGAATCAATAGAAACTTTCATTTCTATAAAGACAGAATCCAATGATTTTCCACAGTTCTCTAGCAACCAAAAATGACTTTCAATGGCATCCTTAAACAAACCACTTCTATACAAGCGATCGTCTGTATAATCCAACGTTTTAAATGCTAGTATTGTTGACGGAATTTCTTCGGCGCGGTATTGAGCAACAATGGAAACATCACTTACTAGACGGCGAGTTGGCAAATACCAAGCAACATAACTTTTGGGATCCAATCGATTTAAAAAGTCTTGATCTTCTTTTTTGATTTTTGCGTACTGTTTGGAAATAAATTTCTTCGATTTTTTATCCTTCATAAATAAAGAATCCAAGGTGTAAATACTATCCAAATAACGACATGCGCTCAAGGTTTGTTCTCTTTTAGGATGCTCTGTTGCGTATTGAGAAAATACTTGATTTTGTTTACCCGAAAGTATTTTGATAGTTTCAGGCATCGAAAAATATTCACCTTTCAAGTAAATTTGCTCTCCTTTTTCCAAAATCAAGAAATAAGGTTTGTTTTCCTCATTAACTAAATAACCGATCGCTGGCTTTTCAACAGAAAAATGAAAAGAAAAATTCCCTTTGGCATCTACAATTGCACTATCCAAGATTTTTGAATTCAAACCCTCAAAAGTTCCAAACTTCACTTTCGTTCCTGCAAGAGAAGGGAATGAACATTGGATAGATTGGGCTTTAACAATTAAACCTATCCAAATAAAAATTAAATTCAATAAGAATTTCACTCTAATATCTGGTTATTTAATCTAAGAAATCAATTTCATCTTCAAGACCATCAATTTTAGAGGTTAGTCGGGTAATTAATATTCCCGTTTTACAAAATGAATTATATGCTTTTTTAAAAATTTTATTTTCCATTAAATTGTTATATAATTTCAATATTGAAGAATCATTTTTTGTTTTTGAATCAGGGGCTTCAACTTTTTTGAATAATTTCTTGACTTTTTCCAAAACAGCTTTTACCGAATGAATACTGACTGTAAGATGATTAGTATCCTTTCCATAACGCTTACAAAAATCAAAAAACAACTTGATTAGCGTTAAGTATAACTCTAATTTGTCGTTACTGATTTGAAAAAACAACGTGAAATGAAGGAAATTATCTTTTTCAATTCTTTCAAATTTTAATTTATGCTCTTCTCGAAGTTGTTGAATTACCAAAGGATCCAATAACGGAGCGCGTAAGGGTTTGGGCGTTAATCGTTGGAATTACCAAAAAAATAAGCGTTAAAAAAATTAGGATTTTCATTTAAAAATTGAATTTTTTCCACAAATCTAAAAATAATTACACATAACTGTATAATATTAGTGTAAATTAGTTTACGTTTTAGCATTCACTTTTGTTATTATGCAACACAAAGGTGAAATAGTTGAAAAGGCTGTACGTCAAAGTGGTATACCATTGACAAAATTAGTTGGCCGTTTGGGAAGAAGCCGAAAATGGATTTACAATGCTTTTGAAAACCCGCAGCTTTCTTTGGATGTAATTCTAGAAATAGGCAAAATAATTCACTACGATTTTTCGAATGAAATCAAGGAATTAAACTCAAACAATAGTGTGAATGAAACACGACCTATTTATAATGAAGTTGAATACTGGAAAAACAAATACCTTCACCTACTTGAAGAATACAAAACACTACTTGAGGCGTCAAACGTTAATAAATAGGATTTAAAACCCCAAACGTCAAAAAGAAATCAAATCACTTTACAATCTTACTATCTGGGCTAAAAGCCATACTTACCTTTTGAATTTTTCGAAATGATTTATTGAAATATTGTTGTGTATTATCTGCAGAATTACCGAGATAAAAAACAGTCAGCTTTTTAGGTATTAACAACAGCGTTTTTGTCACCCTCCTCATTCCTCTCCGTCAGCTGACGGAAGGAAGTTTTAATCGCACTTCGGAGTTGATTGATTTTTAAAGGTTATAGATTTATATTCTAGTTGGAAACTATAGTTTTCCAAATAATTATTGGCAGACCCACGAACCATTTCCCTTCCGTCAACTGACGGAGATTAAGGGAGGTGACTTATTGTAGAGCTGAAAAATATTAAATTGTCATCCCCCTTAGTCCCCCTTCAAAGGGGGAAACTTTAATCTCACTTCGTAGTTGATTGATTTTTAAAGGTTATAGATTTATATTCTAGTTGGAAACAGTAGTTTTCCAAATAATTATTGGCAGACCCACGAACCATTTCCCTTCCGTCAGCAGACGGAGATTAAGGGAGGTGACTTATTGTAGAAGTGAAGTTAAATCCTCATCCCCCTTAGTCCCCCTCTGACGGAGTCTGATACTCGTCAGAGTCGTCAGACTTCAAAGGGGGAAGTTTTAATCTCACTTCGGAGTTGATTGATTTTAAAAAGGTTATAGACTTATATTCTAGTTGGAAACTATAGCTTTCCAAATAATTATTAGCAGACCCACGAACTATTTCCTCTCCGTCAGCTGACGGAAGGATAAAGGAGGGTGACTACTAAAAATCATAACCAAATCTATTTCCAATTCCCAAAAACTTTCCTTAAATTTAAGTATGCATTCCAATAATCATTATAACAAAAACCTCAAGGAATTTGCGAGAGAACTTCGAACAGAAACTGTTTCTAAAGCAGAGAAATTATTATGGAAAGCGATTCTTTCAAGAAAGCAAACAGGTGAACGTTTTTTACGTCAGCGACCAATTGATAATTTTATTGTGGATTTTTTAGCACCAGATTTAGGATTGATTATTGAAATTGATGGAAGTTCGCACATAAACAAAGGAGAATATGACTTTTATCGCCAACAAAAATTGGAACATTTTGGATATTTTATGGTAAGATTTTCAGAAGGAGAAGTTCTTCAAAATGCTGGTTTAGTTAAAGAAAGGATTGATTATGTGATATTTTGTTTGAAAAATGGGTAGTTGTTGGGTTTGTGGTTTATGTTTAAGAGTCATCCCCCTTAGTCCCTTTCAAAGGGGGAAACTTTAATCGCACTTCGGAGTTGATTGATTTTTAAAGGTTATAGATTTATATTCTAGTTGAAAACTATAGCTTTCCAAATAATTATTTGCAGACCCACGAACCATTTCCCTTCCGTCAGCAGACGGAGATTAAGGGAGGTGACTTATTGTAGAGCTGAAAAATATTAAATTGTCATCCCCCTTAGTCCCCCTTCAAAGGGGGAAACTTTAATCTCACTTCGTAGTTGATTGATTTTTAAAGGTTATAGATTCTACCGTTCCCCTCTTGGGAAAGAAAAATCTTTGTTATACAAAAACGCTTTATCAGTCAAAGTTTTCAAGAAGGCTAGAAGGTCCTTTTTTTCTTCATCGGTAAAAGGTTTTTTGATTTTCTTCAGCTCTTTACTGATGTTTTTTGAGGATCCGGCAAGTGAACTGTAGTGTTCAATCACATCTTTTAATTTTGCAATACGACCATCATGCATGTAAGGGAAACTAAATTCAATATTGCGCAAAGTTGGGATTTTAAAAAGCAATGAATCGGACTTGCGCTCCGTAATGGCCATTCTTCCCATATCTTTAAAATCGGGGTCTAATTCCAAACCGTTTTTCTTAAAATCATGCGAAGTAAACAAGGGTTCAGTGTGGCAGGCGTTGCAATTCTTTTTAAAAAGTGCGTAACCGCGTTTTTCTTGCGCCGTGAATTCAACTCCTTTTTCTTTCAGAATGACTTTATCATATTTCGAATTGGCAGAAACTAAAGCCACTGAAAAGTTGGCAATTCCGCGCATTAAAAGTGGGGTTGAAATGTTTGAATCGCCAAATGCAGCATAAAATCGTTGCCGATAAAATGACGAATTATTTAATCTCTTCAGCAACTCAACAATGTCCATATCCATTTCTTTTGGATGCGTCAAGGGATTAATCGACTGAGCGTTGAGATGGGTTACTCCTCCGTCCCAATGAAAGAATTTGTTCCACGCGAGGTTTATCAATACTGGCGAATTGCGAGTGCTAATTTTACCATCAATTCCATGACTTACCGGATGATCGATGTGTGTAAAGCCTGTATATTGCAAGTGACAAGTGGCACAAGAAATCGAACTATCACGCGAAAGTGCTGGGTCATAAAATAAGGTTCTTCCGAGTTCAAAACGCAAACGTCCTTGGGGCACATCTTTGAATTGATAAACAGGTTTAGGAAAATGATTTGGAACGTAGAATGGATGTTTTTCAGTCACCACGACAACAAAAGAAAAGCCGATAAACGCAAAGAATAAAACCAAATTGAGAATCCTCATTTCATACGTATTGATGACTTGACAATTAATGAAAGTTCGTGGGCTAATTTCCCTGGAATCATTAATTGATACTGCAAAGTTAGGTTTAATTTTTCACTGAAAAGTTGATATAAATCAAGTTCTAAAGTGTTACTTGTGAGCGGAAGCTCAAGGTTAAAATAAGTAGCGTTTGGTTTTCGATATCCGCCTATGTGAAATTCAAAAGCTTGCGATTTCGATGGAACGCGTGTAGATTTTCCCATGAATTTATAATGAATGTATCCCGAATTCCAAGCCCAATACATTCCTAAAATTGGATCTAAATCTCCTTCCAAATCACCAGAAGTATTGGTGATGCTATCTAAACCAAAAGTGAAAGAAATTGACTTGAAATTTCGAGTATCAACAGTGCTATCTAAAATAAAACTAGAAGTATCTTGAGCATCAATTAAATAAACGGAAGATAAAAGTTTATAATCCTTGTTTCCTTTTCCAATTAATTCAATATTAGACAAGTAACATTTTAAATCTGTAAACTGAATACTATCTGATTCACCTAAGGGATAATCTTCTAAAAGCGTTATTTTTTTACCTTTCCAAGTAAATTGAAACTTCAATTGTGCATGAGATTCTACAGAAAGAAAAAGGAAAAAAATCCAACATATTCCTTTCATTTCTTACGTGGTGGACCTGGATGATTTGCGATAACATTTAAAACAAAGTCGTCTAATTCTTTTTGCTTTTCAGAAGGAACAAGGGTTCTTAATTCCGTAAAATAAACAAAAGTCATGCGCTCTGTTTGATAATGTTTACTATTTAAAATGGAAAGCAATGAATCCAGAGTTTGAGGCGCGTGTTTTTTTCCAATTAAAGCATAAATTTGTCGCTTCGTTGCTTTAACCTCATCCATCAATTTCACTTTTTCCGTAAAGTGAATGTTTTCCATTTTCTTGATTTTTTCCACATTTTCGCCACCAATGTTTAACACATCAATAATGCTTGGAGGTTTTCTGAAATGGCGAGGGTGATTATGTGGTCGCATTAAGAAATAGATGGAAATAATGTTCATAAGCACCAAAAAACCAATGACGAAATAAAGTGTTTTCTTACTCATAGCTCGTAAAATTTGTATCAATCGTTGAATACTGTTCAATTATATATTGTTCTTTCCTAGCTTTCGTTTTTTTAGAAATTGCCAACAGGTTAAAACTGAATAAAGTTAAAATACTTGCTGCAACAAGCCAGTTAAAATTGGTTGATTTTTGCTTTAATTTTGGCACAAGTAACAGACGTTCATGCAGTTCTTTGCTTACTTCAAAGCGCTGTGTGAATTTTTCCTCGATGATGTTAAGTAACTCTTCTTGCTGTTTCATGATAATTGTTTGATGAAAAAAATAGTTTTTACTTGCGTTTAAAGTTCATTTATTTTATAAAATTCCGAAAGTGACTTTCTTAAATTTTGTTTTGCTCTAAAAATAAGCGATTCAATTGCGGAAAGTGATAAATTCATTGCTTCTGCGATTTCTTGATAGCTCAACTCTTCCATATTGTAAAGTGTATAAGCGATTTGTTGGTTTTCTGGTAATTTAGCTATAGCATTAAATAACACTTTTCTTCGTTCATCTTGATGCAAAAGTTCATCTGGTGCTTCTGTTTTAATTTCTATCGAGGAACCAAAAATTGGAATATGTATTCCGAAGCGTTTTTTCCGTTTTTTAAAGCGCAATAACTCATTACATTTATTGAGTGCAATCCGATAAATCCAAGTAGAAAGCTTTGAATCTCCTTTGAAAAAAGAAATAGATTGATAAACAGTTACGAAAATATCTTGTGTAACATCTTCCGCTTCTTCCTTATTTTGTAGAATATAAAAGCACGTATTAAAGATTGGTTTAGCGAATACTTTTACCAAATCTTGGTATGCTTTTTCATCTCCTTTTTGAAGTGCTACTATGTCTATTTCTTGGTTCAACCTCTTTTAGTTGTTGGAAAAAGGAAAAACTTTCACATCTACATCTAAAAGACTACGATTTTTTATCTGAAACAAAACCTGCATGTTGTTATTCTTAGAAATTTAAATGAAATACTATCAATATAGATAAGACTAAATTTTGAAAACTGACTTCACTAATTTCTAAAAGGAAAACACAAATGAAACCAGGTTATTCAACCTTAGAAAACCGCACATATTTAACCAAATTAGATGCTGATTCAATTTCAAGCGTGTAAACTCCCGAAGAAAGATTTTGAATATTTACAAGGTTAGAAAAAGACATTTCAACAATCAATTTTCCATGAATATCTCTAATTCTAATGTATTTTCCTTCGCCTACTATTTGAATGTTTTCTTTTGCTGGATTTGGATAAATTAAGAATGTATTTACTTGATTTTCTAATAAATCAGCCGTTACATCTACAAAAACAGAATCTGAAATTTGACAATTATTTGCATCTGTAACAACAACTGTATACCAACCGCTATTTAGGTAAACAGCAATGTTTTCAGGTTGCATATTTACATCATTCCAAAGATAAGAATAAGGGGCTGTTCCACCATTAACTACTGCTGTTGCTGTTCCATCCAAACCGATAATTTCATTTGTTGAACTTAAATTGAGACTTAATGAACTTGGCTGTGTAATCGATATTATTTCTGTTTCAGATAAACACCCTGATGCATCTGATACATACATATAATAAATACCGGCAACCAAATTAGAATTTACAGCACTTCCTATTGCATCATTTATCCAAAATGTATATTCTCCATTTCCACCTTGAGCTTGGAGTTGAATTTGACCTGTTGCATTTCCGTAACATAAAACATTTTGTACTTGTGAAGAAACCAAGATTTGGCTAGGTTCAGAAATTTCAAATTGTAATGTATCGACACATCCACGAGCATCCGATACAATTACAGAATAAGATGCAGCTAATAAACTGTCGTTCAAAGCTGTTGTTCCACCATTTGACCAATTGTAAAGGGTAGGTGGGTAATTAGAAGGAACAAGTTCAATAGATCCTTGATTCGCTCCAAAACAATTGTTCAGAATAATGTTTGTGTCTGCAATAATTGGAAGTGCCATAGGTACAAAAACTGAATCTGTGACCACACAACCATCAGGATGATTAATTGTTACCGAATGCCAACCACTCGTAAGCGTACTGTTTGGTTTTGTGGTAATACCATTGTCCCATAAAAAAGTACAAGTGCTAAATTGACATTGGCAGCCAGATGAACCTACTGTTGCAGTTCCATTTCCTCCGTTTAAACAGGTAGGAGAAACAACACCACCAAAACTTATAGTATATGGATTGTTTAAATTAAATGTTCTCGTTTCATAGCAACCAAGAGCATTTGTAACTATAACTGAATAGGCTCCCGCTGAAAGGTTTGATATCGAAGATTCGTTGCTACTTGTTGTCCAAAGATAAGTATATGGTCCAGAACCAGCAATTGGGGTAAGAGAAATAGAACCATTGGAAAGCCCATTGCACGTTGGTGGAGTTGCGTTTGCAGAGACAATTACACTCCCTTGTCCACAATTGACAGGGTCTAAATTATATACACCATCAGAATCTGTCCCCAAATAACTTCCCCAAGCAATACCAGAATTTGGAACACTTATGTTTAATTCCTCTCGGTAAATATTAATTCCTTTCCAACCAACTGGGTTTAAACTATCTTTTTTTACAACATAAATCAAATCCACTAAATTATCTCCATCTAAATCAGTAAGTAAAGGTGTTGAACCAAGGTTTACTCCCGACTTTGTTGAACTAATTTGACTGATACTTCCGTCGATAAAATTAATTTTTTGAAGACGGTGCTTATAATGTCCATTTTCGAAATAGGTCACTGAAACTAACCCTTCGTCGCGACCGTTATTGTCAAAATCCATCGCATTTGCAGATAGATAAGTAAAAGTTCCTAAGCTATCCATAAACTCAACTTGTCCTGTAGAACCATTAATCAAAACTTGATAAAATTCAGAATAGGAAGGAGCAATTCCCTTAAAAATAATAGCCAAAACATCGGGAATATTATCTCCGCCAACAAAATTTCCTAAAACAGGTTCAGCACTCGATTCCGAATTTGGTAGTTGATACGACCATATTTGTTCAAAATCTGCTCCTTTTATTTTTTTTACTTTCCCTCCAAAGCTTTGAATTACGATATCATGTGAATTGTTTATGTTTTTTGAAACAGCTGCAGGAGCTATATATCCTTTGTTTGCATCTGTATCTAACTGAATAGAATTAATTAGCGAATTAGATTGTAACAAATCGTTTAAAGGACAAGCCCAAAATGAACCTGCAAGCGTTTCTCCACCAGTACCGTATAAAATCCATAGGTTTCCATTTCCTTGAATATCAACGACCAATGGAGAACAATACGTTTCTGCACTATCCGGCACAACTGCCTGTGCTATAAGTTGACCATTCATGGAATTAATAACCATTAAATACCCTGGCGGTCTATTCGTTTCCCAATCGGGTGCTGCATGGTTTCCGCCATTCGTTACTAATAAATCAGGTTTTCCATCATTGTTAACATCTGGAATAAATTGAGGATTATAAAAATTATATAGCCCGCTATCTGCCGGGTTTACGGAATAAGGAAAATAATCCCAAATTAATTGCCCATTAGAACCATTAATGGCTAATAATTGAGCCTGTCTTCCAGTTATAAATATATCTTTAATTCCATCATTTGTAATGTCTTGAAAAATAGGACTTCCAAAAACTTCATTCCTACTAGGGCGTTTCCAAAGTAATGTTCCATCAATACCATTAAAAGCCATTATTCCATTATTACTTGCAACACCATCTGTTCCACCACCAATAATAATGTCTTTTACTCCATCATTATTCAAATCACATGCTCTCGGAGACGAAAGAGTAGGGATAGAGTCAGTAAATGATTGCCAAGAATTTAATTGAGCAATTGAAAAAAATATATTTAACAATATCAAAAAAGAAAGTAAAACTATTTTCATGGAATAATAATTTGGATGCTTAAAGATACTCCTTTAAACGAAAAGCACAAAACAAGTCAGGAGAATATCCAGGGCAAACTCATACTTTAATATTCAATAGCTTTAGTAAATAGCTATTGTCCCAACCTGCTTTTAGTCTTTTTCCTTGTATTCCTTGCTTTACAGTTTTTTCATTTTTAAGTAAATTTAATG
>JBILHL010000084.1:0-3564 GCA_044350515.1 Crocinitomicaceae bacterium
AAATTCTGCTTCTGGGTTCTTTACTGAGGGAAGCTTCAACACGTATCGTTCAACAAAAGGAAATAAATTGATTGAAGCTTATGCTAATTTTAACACGGCAGAGAGAAAAAGCAAACACATCATTGACTTAACTGCTGGTTATTCTTACCAAGATTGGTTCTCTTCAAGTCCAAACTTACCAGTTTACAATCAAGCTGGTGATTCAATTATCAACCCTCCAGCAGCTAATGCTTTTTACACAAAAAACGCTTTACTTTCTTTCTATGCTAGAGGTATCTATACATTTAATGACAGATATGTAATCAATGCATCTTTAAGACGTGATGGTTCTTCTCGTTTCAGTCCTGAAGCTCGATGGGGATTATTTCCTGCTGTATCTGCTGCTTGGATTGTTACTGGCGAAAAATTTATGCAAAAAGCTGCTTGGATTTCTTTATTGAAAGTTAGAGCTGGTTTCGGTATAACTGGTCAACAAGATGGAATTGGTGACTATGCCTATATTTCAAACTATTTTGAAGGTGCAACTACAGCGCAGTACGCTTTTGGTGGTCAATACTACACACAGCTTCGTCCAGGTGGATTTGACGCTAACTTAAAATGGGAAACTACAAAAAGTTATAACATCGGTTTAGACTTTGGAATTTTAAAAGATCGTTTTTCAGGTAGCATCGATTTATACCGTAAAGAAACTTCTGATTTGTTAGCAACTACAACAGTTCCTGCAGGTTCTAACTTTACAAATGAAATTCTTACAAACGTTGGAAGTATGTTAAATCAAGGAATTGAAATGAGTGTGAATGCAGGTTTGTATGCTTCTAAAACTATGCGTTTAGACTTAACTGCAAACGCTTCTCACAACGTTAATCAAGTGACAAAATTGACACAAGTAGATGATCCAAATTCTGTTGGTATTTTAGTAGGAGGAATTTCTGGTGGTATCGGAAACACAATTCAAGTTCAACGCGTTGGATATGCAACATATTCATTCCTTGTTTATGAACAACAATACGATGTTGACGGTTCAATGATTGAAGTTGGACAACAAGCTTCTATTGACGTGAACGGTGATGGAAGTGTTACAGCTGCTGACAAATGGCAAGATAAACATGCATTTGCAGATAGAAACGGTGACGGTACAATCAATATTGACGACCGATACATCTTCGATAAAGTGGCTCCAAATTGGTTTACAGGTTTAGCTTTGAATTTCTCTTACAAAAAATGGTTTGCAGGAGTTTCAATGAGAACGGAATTGGGAGGACACATTTACAATAACATTCACTCAAATTCTGCAACTTTCCAATCAATCAATGGGACACAAGGATTTATAAGCAATATTAGTTCACTTTACTATGAAGACGAAGTAAGAAATGTTTCAACTAATCAATTATTGAGTGACCACTATATGGAAAAAGCAAATTTCTTAAGAATGGATTACTTTAATGTTGGCTATAACTTCGGAAAATTAAAATCACTTGGAAACAAAGTTGGTTTAAATGCTACTTTAGTTGTAAATAACGTTTTTGTTCTAACTAAATACAAAGGATTAGATCCTGAAGTTGGTGGTGGTATCGATAACAACATTTACCCACGTCCACGTGTTTACTCATTGAATTTAACATTTGATTTCTAAAAAATAAAACTATGAAAAAGTTAACCATAAGTTTATTAGGAATTGGGATGGCGCTAATGATTTTAGTTCCATCTTGTTCAAAGCAACTTAATCAAACACCGAAATACGGTTTGAACTCGGAAGTTGTCTATAGCGACCCAAACAATTACATCAATGTTCTTGCAAAATTGTATGCAGGTCTATCGATGACAGGTTTACAAGGTCCAGCTGGAGCAGGAGATATTGCAGGAATTGACGAAGGTTTTTCTTCATACGTTCGTGTAATGTGGAACTTGCAAGAGCTTCCTACGGATGAAGCAGTTTGTGGATGGAACGACCCAGGAATTCCTGCTGCAAATAAAATGCAATGGAATGCAGAAGATGGTTGGGTAAAAGGTATGTACTATCGTATTTATTACCAAATAACTTTATGTAATGAATTCATTTGGCAAGCTAGAGACGAAAAATTAGACGAAAGAGGTTTTTCAGATGCTGACAAAGAAAGAATTAGAACTTACAGACAAGAAGCACGTTTCTTGAGAGCTTTGAGTTATTTTCACGCAATGGATTTATTTGGAAATGTTCCTTTCGTTACGGAAGAAGATAGAGTTGGTGCATTCCTTCCAGAGCGCATTACAAGAGGTGAAGTGTTTAATTACATTGAAACAGAATTATTAGCTATCGAAGATTTAATGTTACCTGCATCAGGAGCACCTTATGGTCGTGCAACCAAAGCAGCCGCTCAAACTTTATTAGCTAAATTGTATTTGAATGCTTCTGTATACACAGGAGCACAAAGAAATGCCGATTGCATAACATACTGCCAGAAAATAATTAACTCTGGTGCTTTCCAATTAGATGATACCTACCAAGATATGTTCTTAGCTGACAATAATACGTCACCAGAAATTATTTTCCCGGTTATTTATGATGGTTTAAATGCACAAACTTATGGTGGTACAACTTATTTGGTTTGTGGCGCCTTAGGTGGCTCAATTGTAGCAGCAGACTACGGTGTAAATGGTAAATGGGGTGGGCTTAGAGCAACACCACAATTCGTAGATAAATTTCCTGACACAACTTTAGATGCTCGTTTCTTATTCTACAGAGCTGGACAAACCAAAGAAATTACAGCATTAGGAACTTTCACACAAGGATACGCTTTCCCTAAATTTAAAAACAAAACGAAGGCAGGAGCTAATGGTTCAAATAATGGAACATCTCCTCACGTAGATATCGATTTCCCAATGTTCCGTTTAGCAGATGTTTATTTAATGTTAGCTGAGGCTTCTTACAGAAATGGAGATCAAGGCACAGCTTTGCAATATATGAACTTAATTCGTGAGAGAGCTTACGGAAATAGTAGCCATAATTTTGCATCTTTAACATTGAATGACTTCTTAGATGAAAGAGCAAGAGAATTAAGCTGGGAAGGACACAGAAGAACTGATTTGATTCGTTTTGGATTGTTTACAAGCGCTGATTACGTTTGGTCATTCAAAGGTGGTGATGTTAACGGAATTGGCGTTTCAAGTCATTTAAACTTATACCCAATTCCAACTGCGGATTTAGTGCTTAACCCGAATTTACAACAAAACACAGGATACTAAATAATTTTTTTTCAAAACAAGAAAAGTTTGAATGTTGATTGATGAATGATGAAGAAGGGGAGTTTCGAAAAGAGCTCCTCTTTTTTTGGAATGAAAATCAGACTAAAACAGAATAATGAATTACTTACTTTTAACCTGAGTTCCATAATAAAACAGGAACTCAGATTGAGTTAAAAGCATGTAAATCAAAGCGTTTTCTTGAAGATTTAGCTATCCGCCGCGGCTCTTAGATTTGTACGAAATTAAATTTATCATTAATTTCCGAAAAAAAGAGAAGGGGTGAACTATCGCCGCGGCTAGGAATTGAGTCCTATTTTTCGTTTTAGTCCCCTTCCCTTGATT
>JBILHL010000059.1:0-12670 GCA_044350515.1 Crocinitomicaceae bacterium
TCCCGAAATCAAGGGAAGGGGACTAAAACGAAAAATAGGACTCAATTCCTAGCCGCGGCGATAGTTCACCCCTTCTCTTTTTTTCGGAAATTAATGATAAATTTAATTTCGTACAAATCTAAGAGCCTCGGTGAATAAATTCTCACTCTTCACTTTTCACTTTTCACTTTTATCTTTCAGTTTTCAGTTTTCAGTTTTCAACTTTTTTCCCTATTTTCGCAAGTAAACTCTCCAAACCCTTAGATTGAACTATTTAAAAACTTATTTCTTTTCTCGATGTTGCTAAACCCGAAATCGTTTTTATCAAATGATTCGCTGAAGCGGACTGTAAAAAGATACGCGCTCAACTATCCTCTGAATCACTTCGCTAAATTGATAATGGGGATTTTGGTTGTGATTGGATTGGGGGAAAATTCGAGGGAACAGACATTAGTAAAGTGGAAAAGCGTAAACATAATTACAAGAACTATGTTTACGCCAATAGTTATGTCCACCAATACTGTCCAATTAACGAATTCTATTTTTCAAAATTCATACTTTAAATGCAATATTTCAAATGAGAGGACTGATTTAAAACAAACTTTTTTAAATTTATTTTCATCGAAAAATAACCTAGTGGTTGAGGTCTTCATTTATTTAAATAATAGTAATACAAACGTTTTAGAAATTACATTTTTTTGAATTTATGAAAGATCTTATTAATTATTTCTTTAATTACTTTGAATTAGTTTTTCTGGAATGATTATTAAGAAAAGTTATATTTTTTTAGAATTTATCCTTAAGTTAAATAGGAATTACAAAACATTTTTTTTCCTATTTATATTTTGCTTTAGTCCTGTTCTAACATTTTCTCAAAGTGGCTTCTTTCCAACAGGAGGAGGATTAATTACATATGATGCAAATAATGGTGGAAACGTCAATTCATACAATTACGGCACAAATATCGGAGTAGTTCAATCACTTTTTTTAAGAGGAGGAATGCTTCACACTTGGAAAAATGGTGCAGGAAATATTTGTGGTGGTGAAATGTTTTATCGGGTTTATAAAGATGGAAATCCTTCGGGTGCTTTTTCCTCACTTACGATGAATTTTTCTGCTAATCACTCTTTTACAACTACAGCAGTTCCAACCAATATTTCTTCTGGAGGAACGGGAGATCAACGGTGGGAAAACACTGGACTCAACCTAAATGTTTTGTCTTTAACAAACGATGTTGGAATCTGGGTATTAGAAGTTTATTTCCGAGCAAATACCTGCAACGGTGAAGTGTTTTATAGCAATTTTGGAAATAATTTTCAGCTTCGTTTTGAAGTGACTGGTTTTGATGCTTTTGCTTCGGCTGTTAATCTGGAGAATTGTCAATCCAGTAATTCATCTTTTAATCTTAGTGGAGATATTGTAAATCGATTTGGTACAGTTGATTTTCAAAGTAGTAATCTAGGTACATTTTTTGCTAATAGCGCTCAATTAAAACTGATTGGTGGTCAGGCGAAAACCTACAAAAGCAATGTGTCAAATGTTTGTGTTCCTCGTTTGTTCTACCGCGTTTACCCAAGTGGTAGTCCAAGTGGTTCATTTACTATTCTAGAACTGAATCAAACTATTACGAGTTGTTCTGGATGTCCTGGGACTTTTACGAATGGATCACCTTGTAACGGTTTCAATTCGTGTAATGATCAACTATGGCAACGTACAAACGCTAATATAGATTTAATTTCATTAGCGGGAAACACCGCCGGAATTTACATGTTAGAAGTTTATTATGAAATTCCAGGTAGTGTTAACTCAACAAGTAATTGTTCTTTCACCAAGTTCATTAGCAATTTTGGAGCAAACTTTACAGCTTCTTTTACTATCATCGATCAAGTTGTTGCATCTAATACTGGGCCTTATTGTGTTGGCGAAACCATACAGTTAAATAGTAATTCTGCCACTTCACCAAATTGGTCAGGGCCCGTTTCTTTCTCAAACACTAACCAGAATCCTACACGTCCTTCGGCAACTGCAGCTATGTCGGGATTGTACACTTTGACATCGACTTTGTCAAATGGTTGTTCGCAAAATGCAACAACTGTTGTAAGTGTTTCGACTTCAGCTTCTGCAACTAATGATGGTGCGTTATGTGTTGGTCAAACTTTAATTCTTGCGTCAAGTTCAGGAACTTCTTATTCTTGGTTGGGACCCAACAGTTTTACATCTTCTGTTCAAAATCCAACAGTTAGTGCTTCAGCAACTGCGGCAATGGCGGGAACTTATAACGTTTCAATTGTTGGGGCTTGTGGTGCAAGTGGTGGAGTGGTTGATAATTTCAGTGATGGAAACTTTAATGTAAATCCAGTTTGGACGGTGCAACAAGGAGGAATTGTTTCTTCCTCAAACTTTTTAAAAGGAAATAACACAGATACTGATGATATAATTTCTACTCCAAGTACACAAATTTATGGTACTTGGCATTTTGATTATCGTTTTCACACAACTGCTTTCACAAGTTCAGGAGATCAGTTTGTTGCTTTTTTCATTACTTCAACTAACGCAGGGCTACAAACAAGCAATGGATATTATGTTTATGTTGAGTCAAGCGGTCAACTATTGTTGAGACGAAGAAATGGAGGAAGTGCAGCTACAACAATTATTACATCTTCAATTTCTGGAACAAGTGAGTTAAATACGAATTGGCACACGATTAAAGTAATTCGTGGGTTTTCGGGTCAATTTGAATTGTATTTTGATGGGGTACTAAAAGGAATAGGAACAGATAATACTTACACAACATCAACACATTTAGGCCCATGGATTCACGGAAAATTTGCAACAGATAATCATGAAGTTGACAACATTTCGTGTTCACCACCAGCAACTGCAACAACAACAGTTGTAGTTAATACAGCACCAAGTATTACTTCCAAAACAGGAACGATTTGTTCGGGGAATACTTATACCATGTCAACTGCTTCTCCTGATGTAGTAACGACTGGAACAACTTATTCATGGTCATTTACAGCAAATCCAAACATTACAGGTGCAACAACAGGGACGGCTCAAAGTAGTTTTACCCAAACATTAACCAATACTTCTGGCTTGCCACAAACCATTGTTTATGCAGTGACACCAACTGTTGGTAGTTGTTCAGGAACTCCATTTACAGTAACAATCACGGTTGATGCGCCTTTGAATGGAGGAACAGTGACCAACAATCAAACAATTTGTGCAGGAGTGACACCCACTACCTTAACAAGCGTGCTTTTACCTTCGGGAGGAAGCGGTTTAGGAATCACAGGTTCAATTCAAATTGGTACACAAATTTGGATGAACAGCAATTTAAATGTGGTGAATTACAATGACGGAACGCCTGTTGGGACTGTGTTTAACACAACTGCAGGAGCTTATACTTGGTATCAAGATAGTTATCCAACTTGGGGACAATATTATGGTGCATTGTATAATTGGTATGCTGTTAATACAGGTAAATTATGTCCTTTTGGGTGGCACGTTCCCACTTTAACGGAATACACGACTTTAATTAATTTAGCATCAGGTAGTACAACTGCTGGAAAAAAATTAAAATCCTGTAGAACAGTATCGAATGGTTGTGCAACCACAATTGATCCGAGATGGGACGCTAGTTCTTCTGCATTTGGAACGGATGATTATGGTTTTGCTGCACTTCCTGCAGGTCGAGAATATTGGAACAGTGGAGCTAAACAATTTGAACGGGTGCAAACTAGAGCGCGTTTTTGGACTTCTACTTTAAATGACCCTTCAAATGCAAGAGCAATTGAGATGAATTACAACACAAGTGATGCACCTGATGCTGCTTATCCATACGGAGATGGTTATTCCGTTCGATGCATGGGCGATAACGCAACTACTATTCAAAATTCGTATACTTACCAATGGCAACAAGATCCTGGATGCACAGGAACGTGGTCGAATATTTCAGGCGCGACCTCATTAACTTATTCTCCAGGCGCATTGACACAAACCACTTGTTTTAGAAGGGTAACTATTGATGCCTGTGGAACAGCTTTTTCCAATACGATAACGATTACGGTTAATCCTGGACCATCAATAACGCCAATGACCGCAACGATTTGTTCAGGACAAGCATTTTCTGTAACTCCTGTGAATGGAACAAATGGAACCGTTCCCATTGGAACAACTTATATGTGGTCGGCACCAGTGATGTCAGGCGTTACAGGTGGGACAGCACAAGCAACAGCTCAAACAAGTATTTCTCAAACATTAGCTAATTCCACCGCTTCCAACGGAACAGCAACTTATACGGTAACTGCCACTTCAGGAACTTGTACTTCAACATTTACCGTAACTGTTACCGTTTTACCACCTTTAGTTGCAGGAACAGTTCAAGGAATTTCGTCAGGTGGTGGAGGACCAGGACATTTGGTGATTAGCCAAGTTTATGGTGGGGGTGGGAATTCTGGATCACTATACACTCATGATTTTGTGGAACTATTTAATCCAACTGCAAGTACAGTTAATTTAAGTGGATGGAGTTTGCAATATACTAGTGCAACTGGAACTGGATGGGGAACATCTCCATCGCCTCTTTCATTATCTGGTTCAATTCAGCCTGGAAGTTATTTTTTAGTGCAAATGGCCGCTGGTGCTGGTGGATCTATTGCATTACCAACCCCTGACCAAATAGGTACTATTTTCATTGCTGGCACAGCAGGTAAAATTGCATTAGTAAATTCAACAACAGCTTTATCTGGAACGTGTCCAACAGGAAGTAATGTTATAGATTTTGTTGGTTTTGGCACTACTGCTAATTGTTCTGAAGGATCAAGTTCTGCACCAGCACCTTCAAATTCTACATGGATAACGAGAGCCTTAAATGGATGCCAAGATACGCAAGTCAACTCAGCAGATTTTACCCCAGGCAATACAATAACCCCAAGAAACTCAGCTTCACCAACAAATTTTTGTACCACAACTTCTTTAACAGAAACTATTTGTGCGAATACATCAGCAAGTAGCATTACCGCTTCAGCTGCAACAGGATCAAGTGGTTCATTTACGTATCAATGGTATTCGCAAGCAGGAAATATTAATTGTCCAATAGGAACAAGCACCACAGGTTGGACTTTGATTTCTGGAGCAAATGGTTTAACTTATTCACCGGGAACGGTTGCAAGCACCACAACTTTTGCTTTGTTCATCATGCCAACTGGAGCAGTGGGTTGTACTGGAACGTGGGCAACAGATTGCCGAAAAATAGTTGTGAATCCTGCGCCAATTATTACAGATGTAACAACATCAGTTTGCAGTGGTTCAGCATTTACAGGCACACCAATCAATGGAACAAACGGAACCGTTCCAATAGGCACCACTTATTCTTGGTCAGCACCTTCTGGTTCAAACTTCACAGGTGGAGCAGCAGGAAGTAGCACAAGTACCATCAATGGAACATTGACATTGAGTTCAGGGAGTTCTGCGACAGCAGTTTATACAGTGACTCCAAGTTTAGGTTCTTGTTCAGGAAATACATTTACAGTTACGGTTAGTTTAACAAATTGTGCACCTCCAACTCCTTTTACAGCGTGTAATTTGGTGGTATATGAAATTGGGGATGGAACCACACTTGGTAGTTTTTCTTTCCCAGTCAAAGTTAAAGAAATAACACCTTCAGGAGTTTTAGTTCAAACAATATCAAGCCTTTTTACAGGAACTAATCAGTTAACTCAAAGTGGCGCTTCATCATCTACCGGATTTTTAAATAGTTATAATGGTTTTTTAGCCGTTCCCGGTTTAAACTCTTCTTTAGGTACCCTTAGTGTAACAAACCAAAACACAAAAGTTACTCATATCTTAAATGGTAATGCAACATTAACTACTAGAACTTTACATCCTACCTCAGGTACAATGCCTTTTACTGGAGAAAACTATCGAAGCGTTGTTCCAGTTTCTGCATCATCATTTTATTGTTCAGGAACATCAAGTCCAAACGGAACAGGTGGTATTTGGTATTATGATGGTTCTACTTTTACTCAAATTTTCAGTTCAATAAACAATTTAAGAAATATTGAAATTTTCAACGGTAATTTATACTTTACAACAGGATCTGGATCAAATAGAGGACTTTATCAAGTGGGTTCTGGATTACCAACAACTTCTGATCAATCAGCCAATTTGATTCTTTCAGTAAACACCTCAACTTCATCTCCTTATGATTTTTCAATTAGTCCAGATGGATGTACGATTTATTTAACAGATGACGGAAACGGTGGAGATTTAACACTTGCAGGTATTTACAAATTCCAAAACACCAACGGAACTTGGACAAATCCATATAAATACACAGCTTTTACTAGAGGTTTAGTAGTTGACTTTAAAGAAGCGATTACAAAAATTTATGCAACAACTTCCACTTCCAGCAGTGTTGTAACTTCTGATTTAATTTACATAACTGATAATGGCTCTTTTAGCGCGCCTTTATGGACTTTACCTGCTGGTTTAAACTATGCTTTCGCAGGAATCGACTTCACACCAAATTCAACCACTACGATTACCAACCCAATAACTACCCAACCGTTAGCGAGTGCTAATTTATGCAATACACAAACGCAAACTTTGTCTGTTGCAAACACAGGTTCTGCCACATATCAATGGTATAGTAACTCTGTAAACAGCACTTGTGGCGCAACAGCAATTTCAGGTGCAACTACTGCAACATACACACCACCAGCAACAGTCGTAAATGGAACAGCTTATTTCTTTGTGAAAGTTTCAGTGAATTGTACACAAATCTTTTTGAGTAACATTTCAGCTATCACTACAACGATAACAACTACACCAACAGCAAGTAATAATAGTCCAATTTGCTTAGGTGGAACTTTAAGTTTAGCAACACCAACTGTTTCTGGCGCAACGTATTCTTGGACAGGACCAAATAGTTTCAATTCAAGTACTCAAAATCCAACAGTTTCTACCAATGCAACAAGCGCTATGATTGGAACGTATAGTGTTACCACAACCGTGAATGGTTGCACAAGCACCGCAGGAACAACAAATGTAACTGCTGTACAAAGTCCAAGTATCAATGCACTTTCGCCTCCATAAAGATTTTGAAATTCTACAAGTTTTAAAACAATTTAGAAACCTTAATTTCCAAATACAATTAACTGTCTAATTCGTATTAAACAAGTTTAAACTGAAGAAATGGGAATTGTTGCATGTAAAAAAAGAAATTAGCCACAGATACTAAAAAACAGCCTAGGTACTAATCCGCAAACAAAGACTCCACAAATAGCTTTCTGTCAAACAGTTGTAAATCGTCCATTTTCTCCCCTACTCCAATGTATTTCACAGGGATTTTCATTTGGTCGGAGATTCCGATGACTACGCCACCTTTTGCTGTTCCGTCAAGTTTAGTAACTGCCAATGCGTTGATGTCAGTTGCTTGAGAGAATTGTTTTGCTTGTTCAAAAGCATTTTGTCCTGTTGAACCGTCTAGTACCAATAAAATTTCATGAGGTGCACCCGGAATCACTTTTTCCATCACGCGTTTGATTTTACTCAACTCATTCATCAAATTCACTTTATTGTGCAAACGTCCAGCTGTATCGATAATCACAACGTCCGCATTATTCGCTTTAGCTGATTGTAAGGTATCGAAAGCAACACTAGCAGGGTCAGCGTTCATTCCTTGCTGAACAATCGGAACACCTACTCTTTCCGACCAAATAATTAATTGATCCACAGCAGCTGCTCTAAAAGTATCTGCTGCACCTAAAACAACACTTTTACCCGATTTCTTAAATTGATGTGCAAGCTTACCAATTGTAGTTGTTTTACCTACACCATTCACACCCACCACCATAATCACATACGGATTTCCGTCAGCAGGTTTGTTGTATTCTAAATTTCCGTTTTGATTGGAATTATTTTCTTCTAAAAGAGAAATGATTTCTTCGCGTAGAACATTATTCAATTCATCCGTTCCCAACACTTTATCGCGTGAAACACGTGCTTGAATTCTATCAATAATTTTCAAAGTGGTTTCTACCCCTACATCCGATGAAATAAGAATTTCTTCTAAATTATCTAGTACCTCATCGTCCACTTTAGATTTACCAACGATAGCACGGGCAATCTTTGAAAAGAATGATTGTTTAGTTTTCTCTAGACCTTGGTCCAGATTTTCTTTTTTTGAGCGCGAAAAAAAATCAAATAGTCCCATAATTGTAAAAAAAAAGCCTCCATAATTGGAAGCTTCTTTGCAAATATATTAATAAATTATTAGCCTTTTGTAAACCATTCTTTCACTTTATCGTTGTGAACGATTTCTTCTTTGAAAGTGTATGAACCTGATTTTTCTGATTTCACCATTTTAATCACTTTCGTATGTTCTTTTCCGCCACCTTTTTGAAGGGAAGCAACTACTTTCTTAGCCATGTCTTGTTATTTAATTTCTTTATGAACTGTGTACTTTTTCAAAATGGGATTAAATTTTTTAATCTCCATACGGTCAGGTGTGTTTTTACGATTTTTAGTCGTGATATAACGTGACGTACCTGCCATTCCAGAATCTTTATGTTCTGTACATTCAAGGATTACTTGAATACGATTACCTTTACTTTTCTTTGCCATTTTCTTTAATGTTTAGCTGTTTCGCAACAGTTTATTTTAAATATCCTTTTTCACGAGCTTCTTTCAAACAAGCTTGAATACCTTTCTTGTTGATTGTGCGTAATGCAGAAGTCGAAATTTTCAACGTAATATAAGAATCTTCCTCAGGGATGAAGAATTTTTTTGTAATCAAATTCGGGTAGAAACGTCTTTTCGTTTTTCTATTTGAGTGAGAAACGTTGTTCCCTACCATTACTGACTTTCCTGTTAACTGACAAACTCGTGACATGTATATTTAAAATTACGTGTAAATGCAAAAAGCGGATGCAAAGGTAGTAACTCTTTTCAAATATACAAATCATTAACAGAGAAATCTTAATAATTTTTTTTCACACACTGAATATTAGTCCTTTGCATTTCGTGGATGATAACTTAAAATAGCGTCTCGCAAGAATCGTTGGTCTAAATGTGTATAAATTTCTGTTGTTGTAATCGACTCATGACCAAGCATTTCTTGAATCGCACGTAAATTTGCGCCTCCTTCAATTAGATGTGTGGCAAAACTGTGTCGAAAAGTATGCGGTGAAATATTTTTTTTCAAATCAATTGCTTCTGCCAACTGTTTGATGATGGTAAAAATCATTACGCGTGTCAATTGCGCTCCCCTTCTATTCAGAAAAACAATGTTTTCATTCCCTTTTTTTATTTCTTGATGGCGACGAATGTGATCGTTATATATTTGAATTTCTTTCTGCACTTGTGGACTCATAGGCACCAAGCGTTCTTTATTTCCCTTTCCGATTACCCGCACAAAACCTTCGTCGAAATAGAGGTCTGAAAAGCGTAAATTTACCAATTCACTCACACGCATTCCACAACTGTATAACGTTTCCAAAATCGCTCGATTTCGGTGACCTTCCGTCTTTGTTAAGTCAACAGCAGCTATCAAAGCGTCAATTTCTTCAATCGTTAGAACTTCAGGTAATTTTAATCCAATTTTTGGTTGTTCAAGTAACTCACTTGGGTCGTCTTGAATCACGTTTTCCAACAATAAAAAACCATAAAATTGTTTGATTCCGGAAATTATTCGAGCTTGAGAACGCGCACTCAAACCTAGGTCGTAAAGCGTTGCAATAAAATGTTTTAAATCGTTATAGGTGATGTCTTCTGCATTTTTATGGATTGACATAGCATACTGAAATAATTTATCGACATCTTTTTGATAGGCAAAAATGGAATTTTCAGCCAAACCTTTTTCGATTTTCAAGTATGAAACAAAATCCTTAATATAGCGGTTCCAAGTTGACATAGAATGAAACTATTAATTGTAAACGGTCCAAATTTAAACCTTCTCGGCAGCAGACAACCACAAATATATGGGAATGTTAGCTTTGAGGATTATTATGAAGAGTTGAAATCGAAATTCGATGCTGATTTGACTTATTTCCATTCGAATGTGGAGGGCGAAATCATCAATCAATTACAAGCAGAAGGTTTTGACGGAATCATCTTAAACGCAGGTGGATACACACATACAAGTGTGGCGATTAGAGATTGTATTTCAGCGATTGAAACCCCTGTTGTAGAAGTACATATTTCAAACATTGCTGGAAGAGAATCCTTTCGTCATGAGTCGTTCATTAGTCCAGTTTGTGTAGGTTGTATTTTTGGATTTGGTCTAAAAAGTTATGAGTTGGCTTTGAATTATTTTTTGATGGTGGATAAATTATAGAGTAGTTTTGGTTTAAAATACTTCACTAAAATCTGTTTAAATTATCATGTAAAGGTCTAGACCTAAATCAGAATTGTTGATTTTATCAGTGCATCTGTGGCAATTTCTTTTTTTTTTTTCCACAGATGCACGAATTTCAATCCACTATAATTAATTATTTTAAACTAACTCAATTTCCAAACTAACATTTTATTTTCTTTTTTTTCTGAACCGATTTATAATCAAAGTGTACGCCCATTTTTAAAACCTCGAATCATGAAGAAAATACTCCTTGCCATTTTCAGCTTAGTGCTAGCTGTTCCGTTTTTAGTTGGGCAAATTGCATCACCACGAAAAATTCAATTAGTAATTTTATTCGACACATCCAATAGCATGGATGGTCTCATCAATCAGGCGAAATCTAGAATTTGGTCGATTGTAAATGAAACAACAGGCCTGCGTCATAACGGACAAATTCCAACTTTAGAAATTGCTGTTTATGACTACGGCAATTCAAGTATACCTGCTAAAAAAAAATTCATTCGTCAACAAACAGCTTTCACAACTGATTTAGACTTAATTTCAGGAAAGTTATTTGGATTGCGAACCAATGGTGGGGACGAATATTGTGGTGCTGTTATTGAACAATCTATTTACGATTTGAACTGGTCAAATAATCCGTTGGATCTAAAATTAATTTACATCGCTGGAAACGAACCCTTTAATCAAGGCCCAATTGATTACAAAAAAGTATGTGAGATCGCAAGTGCAAAAGGAATTTTTGTAAATACCATTTATTGCGGTGATTACGAACAAGGTATTCGTGAATTCTGGAAAGATGGTGCAACTTGTTCTCGAGGCGATTATTTCAACATCAATTCAAACGAACGTGTGGCTCAAATCTCGACACCGTACGACACACAAATTAATGATTTGAATTACAAATTAAATGGAACCTATGTAAGCTATGGCCAACAAGGGATTTATAAAAAAGGAATGCAAGCTGCTGAAGATGGAAATGCAATGAGTCAGGGTTCTGTTGTAAATGTTGAACGTACTTTGGTTAAATCTAAAAGTAATTACATGAATTCAACTTGGGATTTAGTAGATGCAACAAAAAATGATTCAACAATAATTTTTAAATTGAATGACGACGAATTACCAACTGAATTAAAAGGAAAAAGCAAGGAAGAAAAAGAAAAATACCTAGAAGATAAAACACTTGAACGCCAAAAAATTCAAGAAGAAATCGGTAAATTGGGTCAAGAAAGAGAAGCTTATATTAAAGCAGAAAAAGCAAAATCTTTAACCACCACAAAAACAGACGATTTTGGAACTGCAATATCAAAAAGCTTGAAGGAAAAAGCGAAAACGATAGGTTATGAGTGAGAATAAAAAATGAAGGTTTAAAGTTGACGTTTATTAAAAATAAGGGGTTTTCATAAAGGATAATTCTAATTTAACTTGAAGATAAATCAGCATTACGGCAAAGAAAAAAATTAACTGTGCTCAAAGCACTTTTTAGAACTTTCATTCTTGTCTGCAGACGAACGCTAAGAAATTTCTTTACTTTTACCTAATGAAACCAGACTTACACCAATTGCATACAGAATTAAGCTTTAAAACAAGTCGCAGTGGTGGAAGTGGTGGACAAAATGTGAATAAGGTTTCTACTAAAGTTTTGTTAGAGTTTGATGTTGTGAATTCAAAAGTTCTGGACGAAACTCAACGAGAAACCATTCAAACAAAATTAGCCAGCAAGATCAATTCTGAAGGTATTCTTCAAGTCGTTTCACAAACAGAGCGAACGCAATTAAAGAACAAGAAAATCGCTTTAGAGAAGTTTAACTTGTTGATAACGAATTGTTTCTTAGTAAGAAAAGAACGCAAAGCCACAAAAGTTCCAAAAGCAGTAAAGGAAAAACGCTTAAATGACAAACGTATCAAGTCGGAACTTAAAAGGTGGAGACAAGGGAGAGAATGATGGTTTAATTGGGAAATTGCCACTCATGCACAGATGAAAAAGAATAATTTATTAGTTAGCTTTTAACTCGCTATTTAAGTTAATATGTATGATTTGAACAAGTTTTATCCGTGCATATTTGGCATTCTTTTTTTAAGCATTATGTTCTGTCTTAAGGGAAATTAATCCGTGCATCTGTGTTAATCTTTCAAGCACTATAAGTTTTTATAATAGAAATCAAAACACAAAAAAAGCGACACCATCCCACTAAGTGTGTAAACTGAAATTTTCATAAAATCAGTCTATCTTCAAAAATAATCATAAATTGGTTAAGTATTGTTCCCCAATCACGAATAGGCATTGTCCATTTTTTAGTTGCTTCCTGTATTGCAAGAAATGCAGATTTT